>JBKPAO010000128.1:0-19409 GCA_046726475.1 Gemmatimonadota bacterium
ACCTCGCTCGCGTCCATCCGTCCCATCCAGTCGGTGCCCGGCCGTTTCCCATCCTTCATGGCAAATTCGGGGTCGAGCGCCAAGTGGACATACGGCTTCTTGAGGTACGGCACCACGACCTTCAGTTCGTCCTCCACCGAGCTTACTCCCACCTGCAGATCCAGAAAGAGGAGCCAGCCCCGCTCCTCCACCCAGTTCGCGAGACGCTGAATGATGCTGTCCGGCATCTGCAGCCGATACTTTCTAGCCGGCCCGGGATAGCCCTGCGCCACCGTAGCTATCAGGTGCAGAGCAGGTAGGACTTTTTGGCCGCTGTCGACCGCAGCCCACTGAGTGGCCACCTCTCCCAGCTTGGTGAGCATCGCTTCCGGCGGCAGCTCGCCCAGGATCCCCATTCTCTTGGAAAGAGGATTCCCGTAAAACGCCACGATCCGGTATTCCGGGATGATGGCCCCTGGAAGCGGCTCGGGGCCCCGCACCGGCCACAGCGCCGAATCGCTGGGCGGCAGGTTGAAGATCCGCTTGACCGGCTTCATGGCCGCCGGGGTAACCACCACAGCCCGCCCGGAATCCGCCCGACCGGTATCCGATCGGGCTGACGCCGGCTTCCCTGAATCGGCATTCATGATCCCGGCGGCGGAATCGGCAGAGGAATCCACCGAGGCGGAATCGACAGTGGCGACCGGAGGGCTGCTGCGGGGGACAACGATGGGTCGCGGGTACCAGAGTTTGGGCTCGGTTTCCCAGTCCTGCTTCTCCCCAACCATCTGCTGGTTGGAGGCTGCGGCGGGCGCGTTGCCACAGCCGAGTAGTCCGAACGTGAGAAACGCGACAACCGTGGTAGAGCGCAAGGTACCTACCAGCGGTGAAAGTCGGTTCATGGAACCCATCTGGAGAAGGAGCGGGAACGGAAGCGCTTCATCGTAACAACCTGCAAAGCCGAGGCCAATGGGGTGGCCTAGGCGTACCCCATCCCACGCAGCTGCCGGTCGTGCCAGAAGCCCAGGAACGTCAAGGCGACGATCGCCCCGATGAGTGCCAGCATCATGTCCCACTGGGTATCCCAGGGATCCCCTTGGGTTCCAAGGAACGCATCGGAGGCCGACCCGGTCGCGATGGCCGTCCAGAATTCTATCAACTCGTACAGCGCGCTGAGCGCCAGGCAGAAGCAGACCACAAAGAAAGGCAGCCAGCGGCTTCCTCGGAGCGGTGACCGACGGATGAGTACCTCGCGCGCAATCATCGCAGGAACAAATCCCTGGGCAAAGTGGCCGATGCGGTCGTAATGATTCCGGGTAAAGTGAAACGTCCGGGCCATCCAGAACCCGAACGGCACCTCCGCATAGGTGTACTTGCCCCCTACCATCAGGATCACCGCATGAACGGCGATGAGCGTGGTTACCAGTGCGGTAAAGCGGAAGCGGGGATACAGGTAAACCAGGACCGGAACGCCGAGCAGCACCGGGAACACCTCGAGCAGCCAGGTAAACCGGTCGTGCGGCAAAATGGCGGACCACACGAACACCGCCGTGAGAATGGCGAGCAGGACTATGTCGTAGGTTGAAGGTCGCTTTCGGCGAGAATCCACCAGCTACTCCGCGTCCGAGTAGGGCACCTCGATGGTCATTCCATCTCGAGCGATGACCGTCTCGGGAAAGACCGCCTTGGCTTCGGCCAGCAGCTCGGAGGTATCCCGATTGTATCGCGAGCTGATGTGGGTGAGCACCAGCCGGCGAGCACCAGCTTCGAGTGCCACCCGGGCCGCTTCGGCTGCGGTTGAGTGGCCGGTCTCCTTGGCGCGCGCCAACTCATCGCCGCTGAACGTCGCCTCGTGGATGAGGAGATCGGCTTCCTTCGCGGCATGAATAACAGCGAGACTCGGCCGGGTATCCCCGGTGTATACCAGGTTTCTGCCACTCCGCGGCGCCCCTACCAGATCGGCAGGGGTGAAGGTACGCCCATCCTCCAAGGTGACCGTCTCTCCCTTGTGCAAGCGCCCCCAGAGCGGTCCCTCGGGAATTCCCAGGTTTCGCGCGCGCTCGGGATTGAACCTCCCGAGGCGAGGATGCTCGACCAGGGCAAAGCCCAGTGTGTCAGCGCGATGCTCGGTCTCGAAAGCCACGATGTCGTACTCGCCTCTGCCTAGCCGATCGCCCGGCTTGACCTCCAGGATTTCGACCGGGAATTTGTTGCGCTCGATCCCCAAGGAAATTGCGGCGCCAAGGATGCGTTGAGCTCCGCGGGGACCGAAAAGTGTTACCGGCTGCGACCGATCCTGGAGTCCCAAGGTTCTGAGGAGCCCGGTGACGCCCAGCATATGATCGGCATGATAGTGGGTGAAGAAGATCTCACGGAAAGAGAACCCTACCCCATAGCGCATCATCTGGCGCTGGGTCCCCTCGCCGCAATCGAAGAGGAGCATCTCGCCTTCCCGCTGCACCGCCAGGGCGGCAACGTTGCGGTCTATGGTAGGGATCGAGGCCGCAGTGCCGAGGAAGGTGACGCTGAGCATGGGGAGAAGATACAGTGTAAGCGGGAACTGAAAAACGTGAGCGGTAAGCGGGAGAAACACCTGGCTCCCCGCTCATCGCTTACGTTCGTCCTTGTCCCGCTTACGCTGTCCTAAAACAGCTTCACCGTCACCCCAACCTTCCCGGGATTTTTCTTCACCTCGTCCAGCAGCTCTTTCATCGACTTCGACACATCTCGCAGATCGTAGTAGAGGCCGCTATCGGTCGCAAATCTGCCCAGAGTACCCTGGCCCCGGTTGATCGCCGCCAGGGTCGAGTCGAACCGCGCCGTCATCGCGGCGAGATTTGCGGTGAGAGTGTCGGTCCGAGTCAGCGTGCGACTCAACGCCGGATTGGCCAGCGTGCTGTCCAGGCGAGTGCTGAGCTGACGGAACGCCGCCATGGTGCGAGTGAGCTCGGCAGTCGGGCCCCGGCTGGAATCGCCGTAGACCTGCATGGTCCGCTGGGTGGCCTTGAGTGTTCCCTCGAGAGCGGTCAGAGTAGCTCGGAGCTGGTCGGCAGTTTGGCGGTTTACGATCGCCTGAGCACCGACGAGAACGCTGTCGGCCCGGTCACTCAGCTCCAGGGCGCGGCCCGAGAGACCGAGGTCTTGCGTGCCAACAATCACTTTGCCCGGTGGGATAAACTCGGAGGACCGGCCCGGGTCGAAGTCCACGGCATAGTCCCCCACCAGTGTTACCGAAACAATTTTCGCTTCCGCGTCCACTCGGGGACGGATCTTGGGTGGGAGACTGGCGGTGACCACGACCTTCCCCACATCCACGAACTCGATGCGCTCGACCTTACCAACGTTGACGCCCGACACCCGCACCGGAGAGGCGCGTTTGAGCCCGCTGACATTGGCAAACTGGATCCGGACCAGGTTGTCGCTCGAGACCGAGCGACCGCTCAGCCACATCGTCCCGAAGATGAAGACCAGAATAGCAATGGTGACGATGCCGCCAACGATTACTTCCCGAGAATAGCGCAAGTCCATGGTGGGCTCAGGCCGCGAACGAGGGGTTGTCGAAATCGCGCTCGAGGAACTCCCGAACCTTGGGATTCGTCGATTCCAGGAACTCCTTCGGGGTACCCTGCATCACGATCTTTCCTTCGCTCAACAGCGCCAGTCGGTCGGCCACCCGGAACGCTCCTCGTACATCGTGAGTCACCATCACACTGGTGACTCCCAGCTCGTGGTCCAGCCGCTTCACCAGGCTGTCGATAATGTCGGCGTTGACCGGGTCGAGCCCGGAGGTCGGCTCGTCGTAGAGCAGATACTTGGGCTTGCCGGCGATCGCGCGCGCGATCCCCACCCGCTTGCGCATGCCGCCTGATAGCTCCGCCGGAAACTTCGCAATGGTGTCAGCCGGAAGATTGACCAACCGGATACACTCGGCGACCCGCGCGCGGCAATACTCCAGATCCTCGTAGCTGTCCGGGTCGGTGATACCCAGCCGCACGTTCTCAAAGACGTTCATCGAGTCGAACAGCGCCCCGTTCTGGAACACGTAACCGATGTGGGAGCGGAGCTCGGCCAGCTCCTTGCGCCTCAGCCGGCAGACGTCCTTACCATCGACATAGATCTCGCCATCATCCGGCCGGATGAGGCCAATAATGTGTTTGAGCAGCACGCTTTTGCCGGTTCCGGATGGCCCCATGAGCGCCACCGTCTCGCCCTCCCGCACTTCGAAATTGACGCCATTCAGCACCACCTGCTTGCCAAAGGCCTTACGGACGTTGCGAAGCTCGATCATTGGTTCAACAGGAGACGGGTGAGGACGGTGTCGAGCACGAGAATGAGCACCGAGCTGGTCACGACTGCGGTCGTCGTGGACCGGCCGACCCCTTCGGCACCCTGCTGGGTATTAAAGCCCATGTAGCAGGAGATGACGGTGATCGAGCCGGCAAAGAAGAATGCCTTGATGACGGAGTACCAGGCATCCCACGGACGCCAATAATACTGCGCTCCATAGATGAAATCCGCGTCGGTCACCGGAAGCACCGCCTTGACCGAAACCCATCCGGACACGATGCCGGACAGGTTGGCGAGCACGGTGAGAGCAGGGATCATCAGCAGGCCTGCGAGGACCCGGGGGATCACCAGATGGGATGCGGGCGAGCGTCCCAAGCTTTCCAGCGCATCGATCTGCTCCGTAACGCGCATGGTACCCAGCTCGGCGGCATACCGCGCGCCGATTCGACCGGCCAGGATCAGCGCGGTGAGGACCGGGCCCAACTCGAGAATGATGGAAGAGACCACCAGAGTTCCGACCACGTAGTAAGGAATGCTGCCGGTAAATTGATAACCGGTTTGGAGCGCGGTCACCGCTCCGGCAAAAGCAGAGATCAGCAGAACGATAAAGAGGCTGCCTGCCCCAATGTTCCACGCCTCCACCATCATCCGGGGCCACCAAATCCGCACTTCACCCAGGCCCTTGATCGCTTCGACGACGAAGTAGGTCAGTCGCCCAACGTGCGACGCGCCATCCAGCACCAGGCGGCCGATTGTAGCGAAGGGGTTCACGGGAGGCGAAGCCGGGGTCGGAAGTAGGAAGTCAGAATGCCCTTCTGGTTGAAGGCTGAAAGACCGGCGCTCAAAGCTAACCCGGTTGCCCGAGTGCCGTGAGACGAAAAATTCCCTCGCCGGGTATTATCCGGCATGAGATCTCCGCGCATTCCGACACACGCGCCGGCGTTCCGCCGGGCGCTGCTCCGATGGTTTCGACGTCACAGCCGAGATCTCCCATGGCGCCGCACTCGCGATCCGTATCGCGTTCTCGTTTCTGAGTTCATGCTCCAGCAGACCCAAGTCACCAGGGTCCAGCATTACTATCATCGCTTTCTCAACATCTATCCCAACATCAACGCGCTGGCCTCCGCCTCCGCCGCAATGGTTCGGGAAAGCTGGGAGGGACTGGGCTATTATCGCCGGGCTGCCAACCTGCACCGTCTGGCGCAGCAGGTCGTCCTCGAGCACGGCGGGATTATACCCAGTGAGCTGACGGCGCTTCGGCGGCTCCCCGGAGTGGGCCGGTATACCGCCGGGGCTGTCGCCAGCTTTGCCTACGAGCGCTGCACACCGGCCGTGGATACCAACGTCGCCCGAGTCCTGCGAAGAGCCTTTCACCCCCGGACTCGACCGGATATAGCCGAGCGGCGGGTCTGGCAAACCGCGGAGCTCATCGTTCCCAAGCAGGGCAAGAGTGCCTGGGCGTTCAATCAGGCGATAATGGAGTTGGGAGCCCTGGTGTGCACCGCACGGGAGGCGAGGTGTCATATCTGTCCGGTTCGGCGGGTTTGCCGAACCGGGATGCAAAGGCGCAGGATGTCGCAGGAAGGTGTCGCCTGAGGACAATTGGAATGTACGCGGCGGACTATGCGAGATTGCCGAGCATGGCTCCTGCGAGGAGTGCGACCAATCCAAACACTCCTGAGATAGAGGCCACGATCCGCTGACGCTGACGCAATTCGTCGAAGTAGCGCGCCGCTGCCTCACCGGTCGGATCCAGCCGACCCAGTCGAGCCGCCGTGGGCAGCGCGATAAGCAAGGTGATCAGTGCCCCGATCAGCCCGGCCCCCTGCATGATGACGAGCCAGATGCTGAACCCCGCCAAGTCCCCGCCGCTCAGCTGAAAGGTCAGGATCAGACCGGAGAACACCGTCAGGAGGGCACCAGGAGCGATCGCCACCTTGGTGAGCTTCGACTGGGCTCGCACCACCGCTCCCAATCCGGGTCGCTCCTCGCGCTTGGCGGCAATACCGACGATCATCGAGGCAATTGCACCGCCGAGCCACATGGTAAAGCCCAACAGATGCAGGAACAGCCAGGCTCGATTCACGACGAGACAGCAGAGAGAATCGCTCGGTCGATCGGCTGGCGTCCCGAGAAGCCGGTGTCGATCTCGTGCCAGTGGTCGATGCGGTCCTCGCCCAGCCGCCAGCAGAGGAAGATCGGTCGGTCCTCCCGCAACGAGTAGAAATCGACGAGGCCGCCTTCGAACCCCTTGAACACACACCCGATCGCTTCCAGCTCCTGGAGGTACTGGTTGATTCGATTGGCGTGGCGGGTGACTTCTTCCCGAGCGGCGACCAGTTCCTGGGTCTCTCCCCAATCTGCCCGGGCGCCTCCCGTCAGGACCTCGAATCGGCCAACCGCAGCGCGCCACGCAGGGTACTCAACGGTGAGATCGGCTACCACCCGGCGGACGAGCGGCAGAGTCCGCTCAGCTTCCTCGAGAGTGAACAGCTTGAATTCTGGCATTGACAGTCACCTCACCGTTCCAGGTTCTTCAACGCCTCGGACCGGAGGACAAGGCGATTGAAGGAGCATCGCACATGCCACGCCGCATAAGTGTGACGCCAATCACCCCTCAGCCCAGACGATCCTCACCTCGGGGATTTGCTCCGGGTGACTGATGAACCCGACGACCTTGCCAGCCTCATCCACGACGGTGATGGTGGGTCGGAGATGAGATTCGGATGGATCCAAATCCATTCGCACTTCGAATCCGGCAAGCTCTCGATCGGGCCTGACCACCGGCGAGTTGGTTCGCATCAGCGAGTCCGCCCTGGTGTGCCAGGGGTGCTTTCCCTCTGCCAAGCAACGCGTCACCAGGTCCCGATCGCTCAGGGTACCGAGGAAGCGTCGAGTACGGTGATCGTCGACCACCGGAACTACCGAGATATTGCGGGTCTTCAGCATGATTGCGACTTCACTCGCCATGGCACCCGCGACCGCCACATGCGGCTCGGGCACCATCACGTCGGAGGCTTTCATGGGCTCAATTTGCCCGGAAAGGTCGGGTGGTCAAGAGTCTCTGCCCCAGTGATCCAACGCTTCGCGCGTGGCCCGGCGGCCCTCGTTGGCGTAATCTCGAATCCGATCGACTCTGAAGGTCGCGTGCCGTTCCAGCTTGGGCCGCACATAGACCAGAGGAGGCCGACCCGATTCACCCCTCCACATGGCGAGCTGGCTCTCAGAGTTCGCGGCCATCAGAATCCCGGTGGCATCATCGTGCGCCCTGATCAAGGGAGGAATCCGCGCTGTCGTCTCCGGGGCTGGATGGTCGAAACCGGGACCAACATCGACAGCGAGCACCAGATCGACTTCAAGATCAGCGGCAGGCTCGAGCGGCAGCACCGCCCGGAGACCCCCATCGGCCAGACGGCGACCATTGATGACGACCGGCGGATAATAGAGCGGAAGCGCGCAGCTCGCGCAGAGCACGTCGACCAGCGGAGCGCTGGCTGCGCCGGCACCAAACAGGAGCAGCTCGCCGGTGTCGAGATCAACCGCAGTTACGGTAAGTGGGGTCGTCAGATCGTTGAAGCGTCGGGCCGGTACCATGGCCTCGATGGCGGCGCGAAGTGGGGCCGGCTTGAGCAGCGATCGGAGAAACAAGCCTGCCAGCGGAGCCAGCGGATGGCGAACCACTCCATGCGGGCCCGCCATCGCCATTCGTTCCAGCAGCTCATCATTACCTACCCCGCTGGCGAGACCGGCGGCAACCACCGCTCCCATTGAGGTGGCAACGTACCAGATCGGCTCAAAGCCGGCCTCTCTGAGAGCACGGCAAGCGCCGAGGTGCGCGGCGGTCTTGGCCCCACCCCCGCTCAACACCACCGCCGCAGTGCGAACGGTCAAGAGCCCCGCTTGGATCGGTGGTGTGCTTCAGCTCTCTTGTATCGCTCCCGCTCTTCCGCTGTCTCAGGCACCAACCGTGGCACGCGAGTCGGCTTCCCACTCTCGTCGACGGCCACGAACACCACATGGGCCGTATGAGTGTGCCGCTTTTCTCCACTGCTCACCCGCTCAGCGTAGACCTCAACGGTGATGTCCATGGATGAGTTCCCCACGTAGTCGACCGTAGCACTACAGGTGACCAGGGCTCCCACTGGGATCCGTTCACGAAAGTCGACCCGCTCGATACTGGCCGTGACTGCCGGGCCGCCGGCGTGGCGGATGGCCGCGACCGCGGCAGCCTGATCCACCAACGCCATCAGCTCGCCCCCGAACAGGTCGCCCCGGACATTCTGCATATGCGGCATCACGAAGGTAGTGATCTGGCCGGTGGAGTAGGACATGGGACGAGATTGGGGGACCATGATCCTCACCAAAAGCGTGAACAGTGAACGGCGAACAGCGAACGGTGGTGGGCGGGAAGGCCCGTTCACCGTTTACCGTTCACGTTTTTAGTAGTCAACCGGTCTTAAATAGTACTCGCCGATAGCCGTCCCGCTCAGCATCGCGACGGTAGGAAGCCGCCGCTTCCAATGAGTCGAGTCGAGTCGCTGTCGGACCAGGGTGATCTCGGCCTCGGAAAAGCCAAGCGCAGCAATCTCCGGGGACTTGTACCCCAGCAGGATCCAATGAAGGATGGTATCGGCACGAGGGTAGGATATCCCGAAGTCACCTTCATCGGTCTGGCCTTTGATGAGATCAGCGCTGGCAGGCTTGGACACTATGACTTCGGGAAGTCCTAGGTGACGAGCCAGGGCCCAGACCTGGGTCTTGAAGAGATCGCCAATGGGGTTAACCGGTGGCGAATCGTCGGCGTGCCAGGTGAAGTAGCCAAATAGCCGTTCGGTCTTGTTCCCGGTGCCGAGCGGCAGCGCACGCAGGGCGGCCGAAAGATCGAACAGGGTGATCATGCGGGTGCGCGCCATAATGTTTCCCAGACGGGATGGCTCGACCTCTCCCCCGATGGCACCGGCCAATGCGTCCACAGCGCTGGAAATGTCGACGGTGCGGCTGGGGATGCCGAGCGCTTCCACCACGAGCTCCGCGTGCGCCAGGCTCTCGGGGCTCGAGATCCGGTAGGGCATTCGCACGCCCATGACGTTGCCGGACCCGAGCGCTTCGACGGCCAGATAAGCAACTAGAGAGCTATCCACGCCTCCGGATAGGCCAATAACGACCCGCTCAAACTTCCGCCGCCGCTGCACCTCATCCCGGATGAACTCCACCAACCACCGATGGGTAAGCTCGGGGTCGATGGCCAGCGGGTCCTGCCTCGGGTGAAAACGGGCGGGTAAGGGAGGCAGCGGGGCAGCGGGGCTGCGGGGCCGCGATTCCGGCCGACGGGACTTCTGCTTAACCGGTCGGACCTTACCGGGGCTCTGCCGGCCGTCGTTCACACTGCCCCGCTGCCCCGCTGCCCCGCCGCCCTGCTTCTCCCGCCTCGCCGCGTGGAGCGACCCGAGAAGATGCGGCAGTCTCATCTCGAGATCCGCCAGCAATGGGAGGTCGGCTCGTGCGCGGGTGATTTCCTCGAAGTCGAGGACCGCCGGGATAATCGCTTCTTGAAACACCGGCCCCTGGGCCAGCAGATCACCTCGGGGCCCCGCCAGGATCGATCCGCCGGGAAACGCCTTACCACCCTCGAATCCGACCAGCTGCGCCAGGGCGACATACACCCCGTGCTCCCCAGCGATGTCCTGCGCCAGACGCCCCCAGCGAGCCAGACTGAGGGGCCGACCGGCGGTGTCATCGGTACTTATCACACCCCGGGCCGGGCTGGCACTCGGAATAAGGATGATCTGAGCTCCGTCGAGAGCCGCCAGCATTGGAGGGAATGAGTGCCAGGCGTCCTCACAGATAAGGATCGCAGCCCGTCCCCAACGGGTATCGAACGCCTGCACACTGCGACCGGCCTCGACAAAGCGCTCCTCGTCGAAGACCCCGTATGTCGGCAGAAAGATCTTGCGGTGGATGTGCCGGATCCCGGCGTCCGGGCCGCCGAGGGTAGCATATAGGCCGGAGTTATAAAACCGATTCCCGTGCACTTCGTAGAAGCCCAGCGCAACATCAACCGGCGGTGTGCCGGCTTCCTCGTGCTGGCGGCTGAGATCATCGAAAAGCCGATCAGCCGGGACCGCGAGATCTCGGACACCGCCCTCGAGGAAGTACCCGGTCAGCGCCGTCTCCGGTGCGACGATCAGCTCCGGCGGCTCAGGCCATGCCCCCACCTCCCGAAAAAGAGCGCCTAACCGGCAGAGGTTCTGCTCGTAAGCCCCTTTGTGAGGGCGGACCTGGGCGATGGCGAGACGGAGCACGCTCTAAAGGTAAGAGGTGAGAAGTGAGAAGTGACAGGGTGGTCTTCCGCTCACCTCCTAGCTGTCACCTTTTACCTCTTGCCTCTCACCTCTTACTTTTTGGCATGCTTCTCTACGTGGCGGTCGGTAGCGCCCTTGGCGGCATGAGCCGCTACCTGGTGGGCGGTTTGGTCCAGCGCATGTCGGAAGCCTCGTTTCCAACCGGCACGCTATTCGTCAACTTTAGCGGGTCGTTCCTGCTAGGTCTGTTTCTTCGTTACGCACTCGACACCCCAAGCTTCAGCCCTGAAATCCGTGCGTTCCTCACCATCGGGTTTTGCGGGGGGTACACAACGTTCAGCACCTTTAGCTACGAGACCATTGCCCTGCTCGATTCCGGTGAATGGGCTCGAGCGAGCGTATACGTCGCCGCGAGCGTACTCCTGTCTTTGGGAGGAAACTTCCTCGGGGCAGCGCTGGCACGGGAAGTGATCGTCCTCAGGGAGCACATGTGACAGCAGCGGATCTCTGATGCACGGGCTGACCGGTGAACGGGTGTTGATGCGCATACACGTGGGGGAGCGAGATAAGCATCGTGGTAGACCCCTCTACGAAGCCATCGTGCACCTCCTGCGCGAGCGTCACTTTGCCGGTGCGACCGTGTTTAGAGGTATCATGGGCTTCGGGGCGAGCGCAGGGATACACACAGAAAAGGTGCTGAGACTATCGCTTGATCTCCCGCTGGTCATCGAGTGTGTAGATAGCGAGGAAAAAATCCAGGCGATCCTTCCAGAGCTGGACACCATGATTGGGGGAGGGTTGATCACCCTGGAACGCGCCCGGGTAATTGTGTACCGTCCCGACCAGCCTCAAGGCAGTTGATCTCACCTTTACTACTCTGAAATGTCTACTCCATTCGAAGCGGTTAGCGGTGTCGCCAATGCCTGTCAGATCCTTCCCGACGTGATCACCGGAGGCCAGCCTAACGCGGCGCAGCTTCGAGCGCTTAAGGACGCCGGTGGTGACATCGTGCTCGATATCCGTGACCCGATGGAGAATCGGCCCATAGACGAACCGGCGGTGGTCGGCCAGCTCGGGATGGAATACGTCAATATTCCGGTACGGGCAGGCTCCCTCGACGACCAAACCATCGAACGGATTCTGAGCGTGCTGCGCGGAGCCGCTGGCCGCACCGTGTTCTTCCACTGTGGCAGCGGGAACCGGGTCGGGGGAGCCCTCATACCACATCTCATCCTGGATCACGGAATGGAGGAGCAGGACGCTGTGGATCAGGCCATGCGAGTGGGCCTTCGCAGTCTCGAGCTGATGGAGTGGGGCTTGGAGTACGCCCGGCGAAACCAACCTCTCGCAGAGCCGTAAGTACGATCATCATCTGCATGCCGCACCATGTCCGACCTGCCGCCAAGACCCGTCCCGAGTTCACCCGTTTGCTGGTCAACGTGGATCCGCACGCCTCTCCGTTCCGGACCATCGGGCCCCTTTCCAACATCGCGGCTTTTGCCGAGGCCTTCGGTTGCAAGGCCAGTGATCCGATGGTCCGCCCGGAGAGTCAGCGGGCTCAGATCTGGTAGTTAGCGATGACGTCTCCCGCCGCCATCACCGGAAGACCGGTCACCACCGCCCTGACGGGATCCTCCGCCCTGGGCGGCGGACCGACTGCCGCCCAGGGCAGCTGCGGGTGGAGGGCTCGCGCGCCCGGCTTCACGGCGGGACCGTGCCTCCGGAGCGGGACGTTCTACCTGGCGCGGCTCGCCTCGAGGCCGCACGTCCCTGGCCCGATCCTCCCTGGGCTCCGCGTTCCTGGCTTCCCCGGCGCGCCGCGCCTCAATCTCTCGGCGGATTAGTCTCGGCTCTCCCGCAGAGCGCTCCTGCCGGTCCTCCGGTCGAGCCCGATGGGCCTCGATCGGCCCGCTCTGCACCCGGCGTGCGTTGTCAATCAGCCGCCGCTTGGCCACGCTGTTCGGCAGCGCTTCTCCCTGCGGGTAGATGACCCGACGGGCAGGCGTGGCAATGGCGGGCTCGCGAACCCGCGACAAGGGTGCCCGGTAGACCGTATTGACGTAGCGGCGGAAACCGTAGCCCCGGTCACGATACCCGGCAGTGAAGCCATCTGCCCCACGGAAGCGGTACGGAGTGAAAGGCTGGGCGTATGTCCGGTACCGATCCCGATAGTATCCGCCGCGATATGGGTAGTACGGATAGTACGGGCGAGGATAGATGTACCGGGGGTAGTATGCCGGAGCGTAGTAGTAGGGATCGTAGAAAAAGGGGTTGTAGAACGGGTTATACGCGTAGAAATACGGATCGTAGTAGTAACGCCGATACGGCCAACCGAAGGCGATCGATACGCTGAACGGGGAGCCATAATAGCCGTAGTATGGCCCGCCGCAGGAATAGCTGTAACACCATGGATCACCATACACCGAGCCGTGGTAGTGGGGATAGTAGTCCGTGGCGTAGTCCGACCGGTCGATTACGTCGTAGCTCAGCAGATCGTAGTCGAAGTCTCCCTGCGCCATCCGGCGGACCAACTCGTTCAGCTCGGGTTCCGGGTTACTCGAAAGGCGGGAGGGGGCCAGAGTTCTGTAGTCCCAATGATCCCCGGCAATGAAGCCGTCGAACCGGAACGGTTCGCGGGAGACTGCGGCATACACGGTTCCCCGCCCTTTCCCGTCGGTCTCAAACGCGTCGCGGTCCCCGCGACCCCTGACCTCATACCTCTTGCCGCCGCGCGCAAAGTTGTCCTTGTCGGGGTCCTGCGGGAAAAGCACTCGCAGGTACCCATCCGGATCGACGTGGAGCACGAGCAAGTATCCGTCCTCCTCAATACGGACTTGAACCTTGGCGTGTTCGCCAGGAAAGAATCGACGATCGTTGTTGATCCAGATCTGGATTGGTGGGTCCTCCCGCAACTCGCCGGCTCGGGCCCCGGCGGAGTCAGCGGCGAGCAGCAGAGGAAGGAGCAGCGCGGAGATCATAGCACCTCCCTAAACCTCATAAATGATCACTTTGACCTTCATTGGGGACGCGGACAAAGAAACATGTGGACCCTCGCTGCGAACCGCGTGCCACCATATAGCTCATTGGAATATATCGACTTAGGAATCTAGGAGAGGATCTGAACGTCCTAATTTTGCTAATCTATTGGAAGGCTGAGGACACCGACGATCGGAGGGTGCTGGATCGAACGATCACGGTTTGCTGGTCTCCTGTCCGCCATTCCAGCGATGCCAATACATTCTCATTTCAGTTATCCGATCGTTCGCGGTCTCACAGAAGATCGCGCCTCGAGCCTCGACCCACTCACCAGTACGGCGGCGCCGGAATACGCATTTGAATTCGGTGGAGAACCATGGGCCGGCAGCATAGATCTCGCCGGAGCTGAACCTCACCTCCGACTGGTTGTAGGGTACCTCGCTCCAGTAAGTCCGAATAGCGTCGCT
The DNA here is from genome assembly GCA_046726475.1 of Gemmatimonadota bacterium. Classification (GTDB taxonomy): domain Bacteria; phylum Gemmatimonadota; class Gemmatimonadetes; order Gemmatimonadales; family GWC2-71-9; genus CAVVWJ01. Next base: position 14,012 of record JBKPAO010000128.1, read on the forward strand.
GCCGCGAAGCGGCGAGGTAAACGGAGTTTCGATGAAGACGGCATCCAAGGCGTAAACCGACATGAGTAGATCCATGTTGCCCTTGGCCCAGCCGGCGCCGAAGGTATCGATCAGAGATCGGCCGAGCGCCCGGGTGGCCCCGGTAGATTCCTCGAGCGTCATGCATCTGAACATACACGTCCCAGCACTGGCGCGCGGTCTTCTACTCGCAGCACGGGCAGGGCTGCTCGAGCTTCGAGTCCCCTGGGATCTGCTCAACGTCACCGACCCGTCTTCACGCACGCTGCTCTTCGACGATCGCGTCAGCGGAGCATTTGGGACCGCTGAGGCGAAGGACTTTCATTTCGGCATCGTGACGTACGAGAAAAAGGGCCAACCCGAGGTGATCGCGGTCGCATCAGCTTTCGACCGATCCCCCGGCTTGGTCTCAGCTTGGGATATTCGCGACTGCCATTCGATGAGACCGCACTGCTGATCGAGCGAGCTCTAGACCTGGAATCGCTGGATGGCGGAATCGATGTCAGGCCAAGCACGAGCCTCACAGTCTTTGGCGGTGCCGGCGCGCTGTGGCTCAATGATGGCAACAGTCGGACCAACTTTTCCGCGGGACTGACCCAGAAGGTCCATCAACGGTTCTTCGCGGGACTGCTCGGGCGTACTCTGAGTTATGAGCGCAAGGCAATTTGATATTTTTCCCCCGATCGGTTTTCCGTGCCAGAAGGGATCGCCGGGTACAGCCATGAAAGCCGACGCTGGATCTCGGGCCTGAGCGGCGGTCTCGGCGCTCAACAGGTGGGATCCCACGGCGCGGCGCAGACCGAATGGCACATTGAGGGCCGCTAGGGACCCCGCTGGAGGAGCGGAAACCGGGTGGAGCTATTCGGTCTATTCACCAATAGTGCGGTCAGCTCGACAACCGGTGCGTTTCGATATGGTAGCGTGGGCGTGAGCGCGAGGCTCAGGTTGTAGGCACGAGGCTGGTATGCGGGTGCTCCTCATAGGTGGCACCAACTTCATCGGACCGCATGTCGTGACCCTGCTCCACCGACTCGGTCACGAGATTACGCTGTATCACCGCGGGCAGCACGAGCCTGAACTCCCGCCAGCAGTGCGCCACATCCACAGTCCTCGCGCCGGAATTCCCGTCCTCCATCTTCCATCCAGCCTCAGCGACCCGCCGCCCGAGGTGGTGCTTCACATGTTTCCGGTCGGCGAGGACGACGCGAGAGCCGCCGTCGCCCGTTTCGTGGGGGTGGCTCGCCGGATCGTCGCCATCAGCAGTGGCGACGTGTACCGGGCTTATGGCCGTCTCTTACGGACGGAAACAGGACCTCCGGAAGCAGTCCCCCTCAGTGAAGATGCGCCGCTGCGCGAGACACTGTTTCCATACCGGCACATGGCATCCGGACCCACCGACTGGATGTACCACTACGAGAAGATTCTGGTGGAGCGCGCAGTCTTGGAAGGGAGGATTCCAGGAACGGTTTTACGTCTTCCGGCCGTGTACGGTCCAGGAGACCCCCATCACCGGCTTCGTCCCTACATCATAAGAATGGTGCATCAAAGGCCAGCGATCTTACTCGAGTCGGCGGCGGCGGCGTGGCGATGGACCCATGGTTACGTGGAAGATGTTGCGCAAGCGATTGTCCGCTCCGTTATCGACGAGCGTGCCATAGGCAAGGTGTACAACGTCGGCGAGGCGATCACGCCAACTACGGCTGATCGGGTTCGGCGGATCGGCGAGGTGATGGGATGGAAGGGAAGAGTGGTGCCGCTCAATCGGGACCGAACGCCGCAGCACCTCCGCGTCCCGTTCGAGCCAGAGCAGGATCTGACTACCGACACTCGGCGGATTCGGGGAGAGCTAAGCTTTGATGAGGGAATCTCAGTGGACGAGGGACTTCGCCGCACCATCGAATGGGAGCGCACCCATCCGGTTCCCGCTGGTGACCCGGGTTCCCCGGAATACGCCGCGGAAGACGCCGCCCTCGCGCAGGCATCCTGACACGGACAGGGTATCCGCTGGCTCGCTAGCGTGGGTGTCGCCCCACGTAGGTCTCGAAAAATCCACTGCCAGTATCGGCAACGGTCTCGCCCAGAAGCCGGCCGGTCAGGACGAAATGCCCCCGCATCTGGAGGAACACTCGCTGAAATCGACTCTCCCTCATGCTGGTTCCGAGAGCATCCAGAACCTGGACGTCCAGTCGCAGGGTATCGGCATCGCGGGTGGCCTCGAGGGAAAAGTTTGCCGGTGCGCTTGCCCCTGACCGCCCTGCCGCACCGCGCGATCCGCGATAATGGATAGTGTCGAACCGGAGCACCTGCTCTACCCCCAATGAATCCAGCACGGTGAGAAAGAATGGTGAGCGCACGGACACACTGCTACCAGAGCTACCTTCCGGCCCATAGACGCCGCCGTAAAGAATGCTCCGCTCACTGCCACGGCCATTCCCCCACTCCCAGGTCACGTCTCGCCAGACACCCCAATTGTGGTCGTGATACGCCGGCACGTTGTGCAGCGTCTGACACCGCGATCCCACGCAAATCGTACCGGACGCACTGGCCGCGAGCCCCGGCACGACATACCCCGAGACGAACTCATCGCCGCCCAGCTCGACAGGCGGGAAGTAGCGGCGAGACGCTGGAATAACCTTGAGATGGATGGTGACCCGATCACCGGCCGATCCCGACTCCCCGTAGATCTGATACACTCCGTTGCGCTGCTGAACGTAATTCTGCCCAAGCGCGAGATCGGCATGAACCGTGTCGAAGGAGACACGCGCGGCGGGGATCCGGGTCACGAAGCGGCGATACTTTCCATCCGCGCTCCGCTGGGTCAGCAGAAGTTGTCCACCCCATCTCCCTGCCGGGACCTCCCCGCCCACAAGAAAGGTGATATACCACCACTCCTTCGCTGAGGTGACGAGGTTGAAGTAATGCCATTCACCCCAGGTGCTGTCCGGACGCGTGGGAAGATGGAAGCGGTCGAGCTCGTCGTAGAGCTGCTGAGTAGTGGGAGCAATAAAGGTGGAGTCGGCGCGAGAGTCGTCCCAGGAACCGGTAAGGAGCTGGAGGCGCGCTCCCACGACCGCCGCGCGGCTGGGGATCTCGCCACCTGCTCGGACCGCCACAACCCGGTTTCCCCGGTGCAGGTAGAGCAGCTTCCCTTCGATCCCCGGGGATACGGTGCGCACCAAGTCCTGCCGGCGAGCTCCTCCCAGAACCTCACGGACGAGAAAACGAGCGCGATCGATTCCAAAAAACATGGCACCGAGACCGCCGGTTCGCATTGCCTCGATATCGATGCCCAAAGGCAACACGGTCAGCTCGCCTCCCCCGACCAGTGAGGTGTCCCGGGACTGCTCCAACATTGCCTCGCCGACCGAGAGCAGGACGATCATCACGCCAACGCCGAGCGAGAAACCCAACAACAGAAACAGCGAACGACGCTTGCGGACGAGCAGGTGGCGAAAGGCGAGGGTGGTTATCACCGGGAGGAAGCAGGGAGGCGGGTAACCGAGGAAGCGGCCATGCGTGCAGGCTCGGATACGATGCGGCCATCTAGCATGTGGATGACGCGGCCGGCCTCGGCGGCTAGGGTCTCATCGTGAGTCACCACCACGAGAGTGGTGCCATCCTGGTTGAGCCGGCGAAACAAAGCCAGAATGTCATGCCCGGTGGCGGCATCGAGTTCCCCGGTTGGCTCGTCGGCCAGCAGGAGAGCCGGCCGGTTACCCAGAGCACGGGCGACGGCCACCCGCTGCATCTCACCCCCGGATAACTGGGTTGCGCGGTGTCCTGCGCGATTGCCCAGTCCGACGTAGTTGAGAAGCTCCAGGGCCCGCTGCCGTCTCTCGCTCCGGGGAACTCCAGCCTCGGCCATCGGCAACTCGACGTTCTCCAGAGCAGTCAGCACCGGCAGCAGGTGAAACCGCTGGAAAATGAAGCCCAGGCGGGTGAGCCGGAGACGGGTGAGCTCCCGATCGGAAAGCGTAGTGAGTGGAGTGTTCAGGATCTCCACGGTGCCCGAGGTAGGAGTGTCGATGCCACCGATCAATTGCAGTAGGGTGGACTTTCCGCATCCTGAGGGTCCGACCACTGCGAGGTATTCTCCGGCGCGAACCTCGAGCGAGACGCCGCGGAGCGCGTGAACAACCTCGCCGTGCATCGGATAGTCCTTCGACAAATCGCGGGCGACCATGACAGATGTCATGTGGCCTCGGCGCGAAGCGTCGCAGCGATCGGAAGGCGAGCTGCCAGCCAGGCGGGATAGAAACCGGCCAGGCCCCCGGTGATCAGCAAAATGGTCCCAGCGACGGTAAGGCTCTCCCGGCGGGGTACGAAAAACGAGAACGCGGCGGGCAAGCCGGGAAAGCTGGTCAGGATGCTGTCGAGGTAACGGGCGGTCACCAGGCCGAGCGCGATCCCTAACGCTGAACCGATGATGGTCAGTAGTGCTCCCTCGACTAGAACCTGACCAACGATGGTTCGTCTACTGATCCCGATCGCGCGAAGGGTCGCGATCTCGGCCAGACGCTGGTTTACCGTGATGGTGAGGAGAGTCGTGATCAGCAGGACCGTCACAATCAGACTGATGGTGCCGAGGACGTAGGAGAGCTGCCGGAAATACACCAATCGTTGCTTGAACTGCACAACCAAATCGGCGACGCTATTCACTTCCAGGTGGGGGAAGGTCCGTCGAAGGCGGGCCGCGACCGAAGCCGCAGCAGAGTCCTGACGCAGCTTGACCATTATCAGCGAGCCCCGATCGCCGACGCGACGATCGGCCAGACTCTGCATCAGGGGCAGCACCGCTCCGACCGATGGTTGGTTCTTATAGTCGTAAATCCAGTGCACCAACCCACGCACCGCGAGCTTCCGCCTCACTGCAGCGGTGACCACCTGCGGGTCGAGACGGCCAACCAACTCGATCGTGTCACCAACTCCAGCCCGCAGCAGGCGGGCTGCGGTGGAACTGAGAATGACCCCAGCGGTGTCACCTGGCGCCAAATCCCGCCCGGCATCGAGTCGATATAATCCCTGCGCCTCGGGCTGGATCCCGTACCCGAATAGTGTGACCAGGGAGTCTCCGCGCCGTCCATACAGGGCGGTGCCCAACACGGCTCCCGCATTTATCACCGCCGAATCCTGACGGAGAGAGCGCACGATGCCGGTTACACCGTCAATGGTGGACTCGGTGTCGAAAGGAAGAGTGCCCTTCGGAGTGAGTCGAATCTGGTACCCGCGAGCCAGCAGTAGCTCGGCAAACGATGCGTCGATCCCACCGCTCAGCATCACCATATCGAGCAGCATTGCCGCCGAAATGGCGATTCCCGCAATTGCGAGAGCGGTCCGAACACGGTGTCGCCGCAGGCTTTTCCAGGCCCACCCAAACCCT
>JBKPAO010000129.1:0-12899 GCA_046726475.1 Gemmatimonadota bacterium
CGCCTCAGTCACTCCCCACTTCGATCCCGCGGTGCGTGCCGGCTCCTCGACCACGCATTATTCAGTTATCGACGGCGAAGGCAACGCGGTGAGCTGCACGACGACGTTGAACAACAGCTATGGCAGTGCAGTCACCGTGACCGGTGCGGGCTTCCTGCTCAACGACGAGATGGATGACTTCGCCACCTCGCCGGGAGAGCCCAATATGTATGGCCTGGTCCAGGGTGAAGCCAACGCGATTGCGCCCGGCAAGCGGATGCTCTCGGCGATGACGCCGAGCATTGTGTTGGACCCCAGCAAGCAACTGTACTTGGTCGTGGGAACACCGGGTGGACCGAAGATCATTACCATGGTGTACCACGTCGTCTCCAACGTCATCGATCACCATATGTCGCTCCCCGATGCCGTCACGGCACCGCGGATGCATCACCAGGGATTGCCCGACAGTCTCCAGGTGGAGACCGACGGATTTCTGCTGGAGACCCTGGACAGCCTTCGAGCCAGGGGCCACGCAGTTTCCACCCGAGGTAAGTGGGGAGATGTAGAAGCGATTATCAGAACCGCCACCGGCTGGCAGGGCGTGAGCGATCCGAGGCTGGGAGGTGGAGGGGCGGGGTATTAGGAGGGTCGAGAGTCGAGAATCTAAAGTCGTGAGCACTGGGTCCTTCTAGACTCTCGACTCTAGACCTTCGACTTTCGACTCTAGACCTATTCAGCTCGGCTTCTTGAACGACTCGTCCAGCACCAGTATCACGGTAGTTCCTTCCGGCAGAACCACGTCCCGGTCCTTGGTCTCGACTGCCCGCTGCGCACCCACCGCACCGCCGAGCACTCCACCGATCACCGCCCCCTTGGTGCTGCCACCGAGCACTCGACCTACCACCGCTCCGACTGCTGCGCCACCGCCCACCTTGGCGATGTCGCCGGCACCCGTTTTCCGGCCCTGGAGCTGGGTGTTCACGCTGTCAAGTCGGGCAGACACCGGATAGGATTGTCCGTTGATATTGACCGAAGTGGGCTGCAGCGTCAGGGTACCGGTCTTATCGCTTTTGTTCTCGGACTCCTTGATGGCAGTGACCTTGAGAACGACCTCGGAGCCGGCCGGAATCACGATGTTGCCGTCGTTGTCCTTCACGTCATTAGCGATTGTCGCCGTAACTGTGTCACCCACCTTGTTCTTGTTCGAGCGGATCTCCGCCGTGGTTGCGGCGGACAGCCGCGTGCCGGAAGCCAAGCTGGCTGACGCAGCCGCCGGAGCGGTGCGAATCGGCGCCGGGGTGGACGGCTTCGGTGCCGGAGCGGCGGGTCTGGGCCGGCTGGGAGTACGCGCCGCCGGTGCCGGCGTGGCCGCCATGGCTGTGTCGGTGGGGCGGTCGTTCAGCTCGGCGGTAGTGTCGACTGGGGCGAGTTGCAGATCACGGTTTAGGCTGTCCGCCGCAGCCATATCGCTCCTATCTCCCCGCCCACAGGCAGCGATCGCGGCCAACGTGAGCGCTGCAATCATGGTTCTCGACATCTAAACCTCCTTAAATGTGACTTGCTCGCGTCCCGCAGCCCGGTGACATTGAACTTCGAATGCGTGAGCTGCGGTCGCTTCTCCCCTACCTCAAGCCCTATCGCTCGGCCTACCTGTTGGGCTTAGCGCTGGTCGTCACGTCGAATTTCTTCGCCACCCTGGGACCACGGTTCCTTCAGCAAGGAATCGACGCCCTCCGCGTCTCCGGCCAGTTTCATGCCGTTCAGGTAGCGGTCCTGCTCCTGTTGACCGTGGCCTTGATCGGAGGCGTTGCGCGGTATGGCATGCGCGAGCTGCTCAACAGCGGCAGCCGGCGCGTTGAGACCGACCTACGGGACCAGCTCTACCTCCATCTGCAACGGATGGCGGCCGAATTCTACGACCGCTATCCAACGGGTGATGTGATGGCCCGCACAACAAATGATCTCTTGGCTGTACGCATGGTAGCCGGCCCTGCCCTCATGTACTTGGTGGATACTACTATACGGACCCTGCTAGTGGCACCCGCTATGCTGGCGATTTCCCCCCGGCTCACCCTCCTGGCTTTGTTGCCGTTGCTCGGCCTGCCAGTGGCGATGATGTCGCTGGGCCGCATCATCCACCAGAGATCACAGGCGATTCAGGCCCAATTCAGCGAACTGACCAGTCATGCCCACGAGAATCTGTCGGGTGTACGAGTAGTCCGCTCGTACCGGCAGGAGCGGGCCGAGATCGAGCATTTCCGGGAGTTGAGCAAGGTCTACCTCGACCGCAACCTGGGTCTCGCGCGAGTACAGGGTGCGTTCTTTCCTCTGCTCACCCTGATGGGCGGATTGAGCGGACTTGCGGTATTGTACGCCGGCGGGGGGCTGGTCATGTCCGGAACGGTCTCGGTCGGGGAATTTGTGGCGTTCGGCGTGTACCTCGGCATGTTGATCTGGCCCATGATCGCGTTGGGATGGGCAGTCAACCTGGTTCAGCGGGGCGCCGCCTCGATGGGCCGGATAAATGAGCTGTTTCGCGAGCCGCCGGCGATCACCAGCCCCGGTAGTCCCGTGTCGCTTCCTCCTGCCACTCGGGCGAGAGCGGTGGAGTTCAGGGGTGTCTGGTTCAGCTATCCGGGGGCGTGGGAGCGTGGATGGGTGCTGCAAGACATTTCCTTTCGGGTTGAGCCGGGGTCCTCGCTGGCGATCGTGGGACCCACTGGTGCAGGAAAGTCCACCCTGGTTGACCTGCTCGTCCGAACCTACGATCCCGATCGAGGGGCGGTGCTCATCGACGGAATCGACATTCGGCAGCTCTCGCTGGCGGACCTGCGACGAGCCGTCGGCTTCGTTCCCCAGGAAACTTTTCTTTTCGGCGAGACGCTGCGGCGGAACGTACTACTCGGGGCACCGGACGACGGGCGGCTCGCACGGGTTGCAGAGGTGGCGCAACTCACCGAAGCGCTACCCTCACTGCCGGAGGGGTACGAGACGTTGATCGGCGAACGCGGAATCAATCTATCCGGCGGTCAGAAGCAGCGAGCGGCCATTGCCCGGGCGTTGGCCCAGGAGCCTCCGATCTTCGTTCTGGACGATGCCCTGAGCGCGGTCGACGCACACACCGAGGCACGCATTCTGGCTGGCCTACGTGATGCTCTCGTCGGCCGGACCAGCATCATCGTCTCCCACCGCCTTGCGGCGGTTCGCGACGCGGACTGGATCCTGGTACTGGACGGTGGTCGTATCGTCGAGCAGGGTACTCACACAGATCTGCTCTCCGCCGGAGGACGCTATTGGGAGTTGCTGCGACGGCAGCAGATGGAGGAGGAGCTGGAGGAGGAGGGCGTAAACAGGGAACAGTCAACAGTGAACAGTGAGCAGTGAACAATGAAGTCAAAGATTTTGCCTCAACGACTCGGGCGTCAGGCTCTGTAGCCAGCCCGCCAGCCTGGTAAACTCGCCGGTCAGCAGCAGCGCGCCGACGAACACGAGCAGGATCCCACTCAGCCGCATCACCCACGGCAAGAATCGCCTGAATCGCTGGAACCAGCCGAAGAACGACTCTATCGCAATAGCCGCGAGCAGAAAGGGTACCGCGAGTCCTGCTGAATACGCCGCGAGCAGGAGCATACCGCGACTGACATCCTGAGATGTCGCCGCAAGTCCCAGGATGCCGCCCAGCACCGGACCGATGCACGGCGTCCAGCCCGCCGCGAACGCCATCCCGACCAGGGTAGATCCGAGATAGCCTATCGGCTTCCGCTCCAGCTGAACCCGTCGCTCGGTGAGCAATCCGGGCGCACTCAGAACACCAAGACAGAGCAGCCCGAAGAGGATGATCAGCACGCCGCCGACTCGCTGCAGCCATACCTGGTAATAGGCCAGCGCGCGGCCGAGTGCGGTGGCACTGGCGCCCAGCAGGATGAATACCAGCGAAAACCCGGCGACGAACAGGAGCGCGTGCAGCAGAGCCGCTCGGCGGCGGGCGCCGAGCTCAGGCAACGTCATCCCAGTCAGAAAGCCGATATAGGACGGCACCAGCGGGAGGACACACGGCGAGAGGAAACTCAGCAGACCCGCCACGAACGCCACCACCATCCCGAGGGTCGCCGGCTCGGTCACAAGGGGCCCAGTTCCTGGCGGAGGCAAGCGTGGCAGACACCGTACACTTCCACCCGGTGCCGCCGATGCTGGAAGCCGTGCTCATCGGCCAGCACCGGGAGCATGCGCTCCAGTCGCTCATTGGTGAATTCCACGACTCGGCCGCAGCGTTCGCAGATCAGATGCTCGTGGTCTGCCTGGGCTAGCATCGGCTCATATCGCCTGAAGCCCTCGCCGAATTCGTGCTCCCGCACCAGGCCGCTCTGCACCAGGAGGTCGAGCGTGCGATATACCGTGGCGGTGCCGACCTGCTTGCCCTGCTGTTTCAGTTGGCGAAGAATGCCTTCAACCGAGAGGTGATCCTCAGAGAGCAACACGACCTGCGCCACGAGATCCCGCTGGCGGGTGACAGGCTGATGGTGCTCGCGGAGATGTCGCCGGAAGCGTTCGAGAAGAGCGGCTGCTTCGGCCTTATCCAGGCGGGCCATACGATCCGGCGGGACCCGGCGGGAGCGAAGCAAACCAGGTCTCCGGAGGTACCTCCGTCGGAGGGTGCTCGTCGTCACTCCGGCGTTCGGCCTCCTGCAGCACCCGGGTCAGAACTTCCGTGGGCCCGGTGCCCACCTCCTGGATCGTCGCCTGGAACTTGCCTCGTTCTTTGCCTCTGATCGCCAGGATGTAGCGTGCGGTGTAGATACGGCGTCGCTCCCCCTCGACCCGGGACACCACGGCGGTGCCCCATTCGTTCGACTCCCTGCGGAGCGGGGCGAAGACCCAGACCGCATCCACCTCCGACGGGGGTATGACCTGGGCCACTGCTTGGGCCAGTCGCTCCCAACCCGATTGAGTGCTCGCCGTACCTCGAGCGGTCACGAGGGAAGCTGCTCCCAGCGCTCGGTGTAGAACCGGAGTACGTGCATGAAATCCTGCGCGTTGGTCACCACCCCGTAGGCCTGGTGGGTGCCGCGGTCGCGGAGCTTGTTGACGACAAACTCGGTTTGGTCTACGCAGATGGTCATGAGCGGCATCGGGGCGCCATCGCACAGGTAGAACGCCGGCAACATGTTTCCCACCGCGATGGCATGGAGCGCAGTGGCAACGAAGATCGCCCCAGTCGCCTTCACGGTGTGTTCCCGCATGGCGTCCTGGGCCGCGAGATTGTCGGTGAAGACACCGGGAAGCGGCCCATCGTCGCGGATCGATCCGGCGAGCACATAGGGGATCCGGTTCCGAACCAAAGCGTGCATGATCCCGCTCTTGATCAACCCGGTTTCCACCGCCCGCTCGATCGATCCGGCGGCGCGGACCCGATTGATGGCGCGCATGTGGAGGCCGTGGCCGCCTTCGGTAGGCTGGCCGGTGTTGCTCATTCCCAGGGTAGTGCCGAAGATCGCGGCTTCAATGTCATGCACCGCGACGGCATTGCCGGCGAGAACAGCTTGGACATAGCCATTCTGGATGAACCACTCGAAGTCCGCGCGGGCGCGGGAGTGCACCAGCGCGGGGCCGATTACCCACACGAGGTACCCTCCCCGTCTCTTCTCCTCACCCACCCGGGCCGCGAGCTCCTCGTAATTCACCGGTCGCTCTCGGCTCACTTCGGTGGACATGAAACGGAATTCGTTGACCCCGTGCCCCCCGCCCAGAAAGCCGCGAGCATACACCACGATGCCCTCAGTGCCATCCTCCGCCTCGCCCATAGCGATCAGCTCACCCCGCTTGAGCCGCCGGGGTTCGATCGTCTCCAACGTGCCGGCGCGCTTTACTACCACGCAGTCCATGCGAGGACGCGTAGGCGCTAGCCACTTTCCATCCACCCGGATATAGGTGGGCAGGTTGGAAGTGGAGAAGAAACCTTCCGGAAGAACCCCGTCAGCAGGAAGCGGTGCAAACCGGGCGTCAGGCGCGCCGACGAAGGGCGGCTGATTGAAATCGGGCAGCGTGGCAGCAGCGGAAGACGTCTGCATACCGGGAGAAGGTAGGGTGACGACATGGTCTATTCAAGCATGCTGCACAGGAACTACCGGATTACCTTACTCGCAAACGAGGAGTGGATATGCAAAATATGCGGCTCGCGGCGGCGCTTGGTTCGTTCTTCCTGGTCTTCACATCATTGGCGGTGGCGCAGCAGCCGGAGAGAGCCGATACGCTCGGACCGGATTCCACTCGCGTGGGCCAGCTCCCCGAGATCACGGTGACTCGTGCGCCCGAACCGCTCCAGCGGGTCCCCTATGCGGTCGGGGTTCTGGACCGCAACGCGATCCAGCGCGGGCAGCAGACGGTCGGTATCGACGAAGCGCTCAACAACGTGCCGGGTGTGGTGGTCTCCAACCGCTACAACTTTTCTCTCGATCAGCGCATCTCGATCCGGGGGTTCGGCAGTCGGTCGAATTTCGGCGTCCGGGGACTCAAGATCCTGCTCGACGGCGTGCCTCAAACGCTCCCCGATGGGCAGAGCCAGTTGACCAACGTGGATTTCGCCAACATCGACCGGGCCGAGGTCCTTCGGGGCGCCAGCTCGTCATTGTATGGAAACGCATCCGGTGGAGTCATCTCGCTCCGGACCGAGCGTGCGGCGCCCGGCAGCTTCGCCCAGCGGATCCGAGTGAACGGTGGAGAGGGCCAACGGGCCGAGGACGGATTCTACAAGTGGCAAAGCTGGACCTCGGGTCGGTCGGGAAATGCCAGTGGCACCTTGTCCTTGTCCCAATTCAAAGCCGATGGTTTCCGGCAACACAGCGCAGCCGAGTTTCGACAGCTCAATGGGGGAGTCGATTACACCCTGAGCGGCTCTAGCATCGCGACCCTCAGGCTGAACTTGGCAGACAATCCCGAGGCCCAGAATCCCGGCGCGCTCACCCAGACTGAATACCAGATCAACCCGGACTCCGCCGCGGCAAGTAACATCTTCCGGGGCGCCGACAAGGATGCTCAGCAGTATCAGTTGGCCATGGGACTACGGAACGTGGACGCGTCAGGCAACGAGTACGAAGCCACAGTGTTCGGACTGCTTCGCTATCTAGCGAACCCGTTGGCCGCTCCGCCACCCACCAACGTCACTGCCACGAGTGGAACCTACGTGGATATCGACCGGGCGGTCGGTGGGGTACGGGGAAGCATGAGCCGGGGACTGGGAAGCGCCGAGAGCCCCCCACGACTCACCGCGGGTTTCGACGTCCAACGAATGCGAGACGATCGCCGCAACTTCCGTTCGGAGGCTGGAGCGCCTACGAGCGACGTACTGCTGGACCAGCGGGAGACAGTCACGGAGCTCGGCCCGTTTGCCCAGCTCCAATGGAGCCCACAGCGCGAGTTACTGGTGAGTGTCGGCGCACGGTACGACTGGGTTCGATTTGATCTGGGAGACCGGTTCCTCGCAGATGGTGATGACAGCGGCGACAAAACCATGGCAGCGGCCAGCGGCAACGTAGGACTGAGCTGGTCGATGAACGACCAATTTGTCCCATACATCAACGTCTCCACGTCTTTTGAGACGCCCACCACCACTGAGCTGGTGAACAAGCCCGACGGCACCGGTGGCCTCAATCCGGAGCTGGGGCCCCAACGTGCGGTGAACTACGAGGTGGGTGCACGGGGCCAACTGGATCAACGGATCAACTACAGCGTGGCCCTCTTCCTCGGCCGGATCGCTGACGCGATCGTTCAACAGGCAGAGATCGGAGGACGCGCCTTCTTCCAGAACGCGGGGAAGACCCATAACGACGGAGCGGAAGTGGGTCTGTCGGTCACGCCGGTGCACGGCCTCACTTTCAACGGCGCCTACACCTATGCCCACTACCGCTTCACTGATTACCAGCTCGCCGACGGAACCGTCTTGAACGGCAACCGTCTTCCCGGCGTGCCGGAGCACTTCTGGCGGCTTGGGCTGCGCACCTCCCTTCCCTTCGACTTCTATTTGGAGGCGGACCACACGTTGAGCTCGTCAATAGTGGCCGATGACGCGAACACCATCTGGGTGGACGCTTGGGGGGCTGGGGTGACCAATGCGCGTTTGGGCTGGAACGGCCGCTCCGGGCAGATGGAGATCGCCCCATTTCTTGGAGTCAACAACCTGTGGGACCGAGCTTACGTCGGATCGGTTACGCTCAATGGTGCTTTCGGACGAGTCCTGGAGCCCTCACCTCGGCGGGTGATCTACCTGGGTACCGAGATCGGTTATGCGGTGGCTCCGTAGTGAGAAGGACAAGCGTTCATCCTTCCCGTCTTACAGTAGCGAGACCGGATCTCGATCGATCACCAACCGTGTCTTTCCCTGCCGTTTGATCCGTCGAGCCGCGTATCGGACGACCCGGCCCAGCGATTCGGACGGCCCTTTGAGCAGAACGTGCCAGCGCCAGCGATCCTTCAGTCGCACGAGCGGGCAGGGCGCCGGTCCTAGAACGGTGATCGGCAGTTCGTACTTGCGGATCAGCCCGTTGCTCCAGTCGGCCAACGCCGCTGCCCTCCTGCTCACCTCGCGTTCGTCTGGTCCCGAATAGATCAGATTTACCAGCGCCGCGGCCGGAGGATACGGCGGTGATTCCCGCTGAGTCCGCTCGTCCTGTAGAAATTTCTCGGTGTCGTGCCTGGCAGCCCATACGAGCGCGTGATGTGTGGGGTGCCTGGTTTGGATCAACACTCGCCCGCCCTTGGGCCCGCGCCCAGCGCGTCCCGCCACCTGCGCCAGCAGCTGAAAGGTGCGCTCCGCCGACCGAAAATCCGGGAGGTACAATCCGGTATCGGCGTCGACGACGCCGACCAGCGTGACGTTGGGGAAATCCAGTCCCTTGGCGATCATCTGGGTTCCGATCAGCAGATCGACTTCCCCTTTCTCCACCGCTCCCAGGATTCGTTGATGGGACCACTTGGTGCTGGTCGTGTCCAGGTCCATCCGTGCTATCCGCGCGTTGGGGTAGCGCTCAACCAGCATCCGTTCGAGCTGCTGCGTGCCTATCCCCCGCATCTGCTGCACTGGATTGGCGCATACCCGACAGGTGAGCGGGAGCGCTTCCTCGTGCCCGCAATAATGGCAGCGCAACGCCGGCGGGGACTGATGTACCGTGAGCGAAATGCTGCATCGGGAACACTGCCAGACTTCGCCGCAGTCGGGGCATTGCAGGAAGGCGGCGTAGCCTCGCCGATTGAGGAGCAGCAGCGCCTGTTCCTGCCGCGCCAGCGTTGCCTCGATGGCGGTATCCAGCGCCACCGACCAGGTGAGAGATCCGGTACCGGCGACTTTGGGAGCCGCGCGCAGGTCGATCATTTCGACGGGAGGAAGCGGACGAGACCCGACTCGTTCAGGCAAGCGAAGCAGCGTCAGCTTGCTTTCCGCCCGTACGAAGGTTTCCAGCGCAGGAGTGGCACTGCCGAGAACCAGCCGAGCTCCTTCCAACCGAGCGCGGACCGCGGCAACCTCGCGGGTGTGATAACGGGGGGCCTCACCGTTCTTGTAGCTGGCCTCGTGCTCCTCATCAATGACGATCAGACCGAGCCGCGGCACTGGCGCGAAGACGGCGGAACGAGCCCCCACGGCGACGCGCCGCTCGCCTCGCCGGAGAAGCCGCCACGCGTCGGCGCGTTCGCCGTCGGACAGGCCGCTGTGCAGTACCGCGATGTCGTCGCCGAATGCTCCTCGGAACCGGCTGACGGCCTGCGGAGTAAGACCAATCTCTGGAACCAGAACAATGGCGCCTTGTCCCGCTGCCAGAGTCCGCCGCACCGCTTCCAGATAGACCAGCGTCTTACCGCTGCCGGTGACGCCAAAGAGCAACGCCCCCTCTCCGGGGCCCAACCTGCTCACAGCCGAGAGTGCAGCTGCCTGATCGGGGTTGAGCGTAGTAGGGGGTAGAGTCACTGGCGTGCCAGCGAACGGATCCCGGACCAGCTCTACCTTCCCCATCCGCGCCAACCCCTGGCGAACCAATGCCCGTACCACTCCTTCGCCGAACCCAAGCTGGTCGGAGAGGTGTCGCACCGACGCGCTGCCGCCCAGGGTCTCCAGCGTCTCGTATAGTTGCCGCTGCTTGGGCCGGCGCTTAAACAGCGCATCCCGCTCGATCAGCGTGGGGCGTTCGCCACTGAGCGCGAGTGTGCGCTCCGTGAGCATCGCCGCGTCGACGTCAGGAGGATTTACCCGGAGGGATACTGCCTCGACGCGGGCGAGCCGTTCGATGACGTCCCAGAGCGGACGCTTGAACGCCCGTGCGGCGGTATGGACCGACGCCTGACCACCACGCTGCTGGAGCCAGGAGACCAGATCGCCCGCCAGTCCTCCGAACTTCTTGCTCCCGTTATGCAGTGAGACGACGACCTGAGACTCGCCCCACATACCCGCGGGAAGAATCGCTTTGAGGGTCAGGCCGAGTGGAGCTGCGTAGTAGCCCGATATCCACTGGGCGGTGGAGAGAAGTGCTGCCGACAGGGCGGGCTCGGCATCGGGCACGGCGAGCACCGGCTTGGAGTCGGCTACCGGTGGTTCTACGTCGATTGCGACGGTGAGTCCGATAAGTTCCCGGCGCCGAACCGACACGACGACGCGCGTGCCGGGAACCACCCGATCGCCGAGCGCGTCTGGGACACTGTAGGTGTAGGGCTGCGCGAGCGGAAGGGGCAGAGCAACTTGGGCGAACCGGCCGGTCATCGCCGCCGGACGCCAAGTCCCGCGCCGGCAGGAAGACTGACCTGCCCGCCGTCAATCGTCGCGCCGACGAACGGATCGTCGGCCAGGAGAGCCGCTCCGTCAAGATCGACGATGTCCACCAGAGGCGTGAAGTGCGCTGCGGCCGTGATCCCGAGCGAGCTCTCGATCATGCAGCCCACCATCACCATGAGCCCGTGCGCCCGGGCTACTGCGATCATCCGGAGCGCCTCTCGGAGGCCACCGCACTTCGCGAGCTTGATGTTGATCCCGTCAACCTTTCCGACCAGCGGCGGGATGTCGACCGAGGTCAAACAGCTCTCGTCGGCGATCACCGGAATGTCCGCCCGGGCGGTCACGGCGGCGAGGCCGTCGAGATCGTGCGGTACCAACGGCTGTTCCAGCACGGTCACTCCGAACTCGTCCAAGACCGGCAGCATCCGCAGAGTGCGCTTCACCGTCCATCCACAATTGGCGTCTACCCGGATCTCTTTATCGGTGGCCTCGCGGATGGCGCGCAGAATGTCGAGATCGTGATCGGTGCCGAGCTTTACCTTGAGAATGGGGTACTGATCGGCCTCCATTACCTTGGCCCTGATGCGGTCGGGCGCATCCAGGCCGATGGTAAAGGTCGACTTCGGGGCCATGCACGGATCCAAGCCCCACATTCGAAACACCGGGACATTCAGTCTCTTGCCCACCAGGTCGTGCAGGGCGGCTGAGAGCGCGGCGCGAGCCGCGGCGTTGCCGCGGAGCGTGTTTTCCCACCGCCGCTCCGCTTCCTCCAGATGGAAGGGATCGTCGGGCAGCATGCCACCATAGAGCTGCAGCGCAGCGACCACCGAGTCGGCCGTCTCCCCGTAATACTTGCTTGGCGCCGCCTCCCCCCATCCCTCGTTTCCTTCGCTATCAGTCAGCCGGACCCAAACGGTGCGATGGTCGCTCTGTCCACCGCGGGCGATGACGAACGGGTGTTTAGTGCGAAGCGTCAGGACCTCGACGTCCATGCGAAGGGCTGGCGACACGCTGAGCCTCGGGAATCGGCGTTGAGGAGGAAGCTACTGCAAGCCTTGGAGGTGAGCTACCACGCCCTCGGCGATGCGTGCAGGAACGTAGCCGCCCTCGAGCAACCCCACGATCGGCACCTGGGACAGTCGCTCCCGGAGGCGCTCGGTCAGGTCGGTATAGTGCACCGGCTCCAAGGTGAATCCTCCCAGCGGATCACCTGCCATGGCATCGAAGCCCGCCGACACGAGAACGAGATCGGGCGACCAGTCGCTGGTGGCCGCCACGATGGCAGCCCAGAGATCGCGGACATACAGGTCGGGCGGTTGGCCCGGACCACGCGGAACGTTGAAGATATTTCCCACCCCGCGCTCGGCAGCGGCACCGGTGCCGGGATACCAGGGATACTGATGAAGCGAGACGTATCGGATCGTCGGATCGGTTTCGACCAGTGCCTGAGTCCCGTTGCCGTGGTGTACGTCCCAATCGATGATGAGGACCTGCCGGCGGCCGGCTCGCTGGGCATACCGTGCGGCAACCACCGCGTTATTCACCAGACAGAATCCCATGCCCCGAGCGGCGAGTGCATGGTGACCTGGTGGCCGAATCGCTGCGAAACTATGGCCGCGGCCGCCGATGGCGTGATCAACTGCCGCGACCACGGCGCCAGTCGCCCCAAGAACCGCGGCCCAGCTGGAGCGGTTCAGTATGGTGTCGAGGAAGAGAACTCCTCCCCCGCGCGCACTCATTGCTTCCAGTGAGGAGAGGTAGGGATCGGGATGAACTGCCTGTAGCAAGGCACGATCCCCCGCTTGGGCTTCTCGGACCTGCACCATCTTCTCTTGCCGGAGCCGGTCGAGGATAGCGCTAAGTCGCGCCGGCGTCTCCGGATGATCGGATCCCGGATCGTGTTTCAGGCAATCGAGGTGAGTAAAGACGGCAGGCATACGGCAGTGAGGAGCTCCTACCGATCTCGCAGTAACCGCTGCATCTCACGAGCTTCCTCGCTCAACGCGCGCCGGGCTGCCGCGATGTCCTCGAGGCGGCGCCGGTACCGCTGCCAGTAGAGCAGGACGAGTCCAGACGAGATAAACAAACCAAGCCCGATAATGCCCAATCCAGCTCGTCTACTCCACCAGCCGAGCAGCGCCAGCGCGGCTCCGTCGAAGGCAAGCAC
>JBKPAO010000130.1:0-8240 GCA_046726475.1 Gemmatimonadota bacterium
TCGGCGCAGCTGGGTGAGATCGTGGATGACCAGCACCGCCCCCCCGCGCGGGAGCGGGCGGGCGTTCATGAGTAGCACGCGATCGTACATTTCGAGCTGACGATCCTGGACCGCATGACCGGCGAGCGCGGCATCCACCACCTCCCGTGCGGCCTTGACCCGAAACAGCTCGGCCAGATCGGGAAGCGTGTCGGTCACACTGTAGCCGAGGAGCCGGCGGGCGGCACCGTTGATCGTCCGGATCCGTCCGCGTTCGTCGGCGGCGATGACCCCCTCGACCATGGACTCGACCAAGGCCGCCGACTCCGCCTGCTCACTGCGCAGCTCCTCGAACCGCTCGCCCAACTGGCGGTGCATCTGGCGGAGCGCCTGGACCAGGCTATCGATGTCGGGAATACCGGAATGGGGGAAGCGGGGAGGCTCGCCATCGGCTATCGCCTGGGCCGCGGATCCGATCTCGACCAGCGGCCGGGCGATGGAGCGGCCGGCTGCAAGAGCGAGCACGCTTCCTATGAGCAGGGCGAACAAGGCGGCGCCGGCGACCGCCTGCTGCGCCCGTCCAACCACCTCGTCTACCTGCTCCAATCCCGCCGCGACGCGAACCGCGCCGGGCCCGCCCGGCAAGGCAACGTAGAGCAGCAGTCGCCCGACCGTCTCACTCTTCCGGCTGGCCACCCCGGTCTGGCCCGCCAACGCGGCACGCACTTCGGGACGGTCGGCATGGTTTTCGATCGGAGGGAGAGGACCGAGGGGAAAGTCGCTGTCGGCTCGGACCCAGCCGTCCCGGCCGATGAGAGTAATCCGATGGCCGGTCTGGGCGGACAGCCGTCTGACGGCAGACTGCCACTCCGTCGTATCCGGTGGCAAGGCCTCCCGCACTAGGCGGCCCTCCCGCTCCAACGTTCCGGCGATGTCACCCTGGAGGTCCCGCCGGAGCGATCGCTCCGCCACCCACAGAAGGATGAGTATCGCGAGGGCCAGGATCAGAACTGATCCCGCGACCAGCCGGCGGACGAAGGTCACTTACTGCGGGCTCCCCGCTCCCCTCCTTTGAAGCGGTAGCCGAACCCGCGCACGGTCTCGATGAAGCGGCCGGCGTCGCCCAGCTTGGAACGCAGGCGCTGGACGTGCATGTCCACCGTTCTGGTTTGAATGTCGGGCTGCGCCTCCCAGACGATCTCGAGCAATTGCGGACGGCTCTGCACTCGGCCACGCCGCTCGACCAGGGTAAGC
This sequence comes from Gemmatimonadota bacterium, assembly GCA_046726475.1. Classification (GTDB taxonomy): domain Bacteria; phylum Gemmatimonadota; class Gemmatimonadetes; order Gemmatimonadales; family GWC2-71-9; genus CAVVWJ01. The sequence continues at coordinate 1,234 of JBKPAO010000130.1, forward strand.
AAAAGCTTGTACTCCGTCGCGGTCAGGTTGAGCTCGTGCCCGTGCAGAGTGGCTCGATGGGCGGAGCGATCGATGGTGATGGGGCCCGCGCTGAGAGTCGAGCCGGCGCTCACGGCGGGAGAGCCTAGCCGCCGCAGCAACGCTCCGACCCGAAGCGAGAGCTCCTGGGGAGAGAACGGCTTGGTGAGATAGTCGTCGGCGCCGAGGGAGAGACCCCGGATGCGATCGGTCTCCTCCCGGCGGGCCGTCAGGAGAATGACCCCGACCTCCTTGGTCTCGTCCCGCCGGCGCAGCTCCGCCAGCACGTCGTACCCGGAGACACCGGGCAGCATGAGATCGAGAACCACGACGTCGGGACGCTCCTCCCGGGCCGCCTTCAGAGCGTCCGGTCCATTCGCGGCGGTGGAGACCCGATATCCTACCTTCGCCAGGTGGTAGGCGACCAGCGCCGTGATATCCGGCTCGTCGTCCACGACGAGAATCCGATGATTCATCTCTTGGTCCGCCCGCGAGTGTTGGGACGAATATAGGGGGGCCGCGGGAAGGACGGGAAAGCGTCCCTTCAGCATGGCTGATGGGGGCGGCGAGTTGAGCGTAGCCTCCTCGCTTATGGGGTTGGGGATGGCACCAGCACCTGAGCGGTGCGCTCCAGTACCTGGCCGCGCTCCCGTTCGCACACCGTGGGCGCCTTGTCGCTCATGCTCGAGGGAGCCACCCACCGGCTGGTGGATGTCACCTCGGAGCTGTTGGCATCGCCCCGGATTTGCATCGCCACCATGACGTGGCAAGCGGCCGACGACCCCTGTACCGCACTGGAGCTGGGCCAGCGGGTTCCGGTGAGGACACCTCCAGTTGAGTCAACCACATCCATCGTGAAAGATTCGCCCGTTAAGGCTCGGCGGGCTCGTACGTACGCCGAGTCACGAGACGCCGGCACCGGAACGCTGGCACGACTCTCGGGGCCGGCAACCAGGCCGGTGCAGGCGGATGTCAGCAGGAGGCAGAGTCCCATCGACTGCGATGCTGATAGCGTCATCAGAACCCTCGAAGGTGAGTGACTGCAACTGGACTTCGCCCCAAGAGTACCGAGGGCGGATCGTTACACCGTCACAGCCTTGTCACGATTTGGTGATGAGGGTCCAGCTGGTGAGCTACTCGTAGGGGTGGGCGATTACACCCGAGACTCGGTAGGGAATCGGCTCCGATCGGTGGCGCGATCTCGCTCGGCCCGCATCTCGTCGTCGGTTCGAACTGTTTCGAGCACCGCCGAAAGCAATCGTCCCGCCGGGCCCGTCTCGCGGCGCAGACGGTAGAGCACGAACTCCGCGATCGGAGTGTCGCGCACCAACTTGGCGCGACGGAGCACCTGAAGGTGCCGTGACACCGTCGGCTCGGGCAGCTGCAGGATCGCCTGAAGATCGGAGATGAATAACGGGGCGGCCGCCAGACAGTTCAGGATCCGGAGCCGGGTAGGTTCGGCAACGGCGAGCAGGAGATCAGCGGCGGAGGCAGGGGGGGCGGAGGCGGTCATAGTCGGCTCAATATATAGGAACGTGGGGACCGTGGGGACCGTGGGGTACGACGGAACGTGGGGAACGTAGCTGTTTCGTCGTACCGACGTTCTTCACCGTTCCTACGTACCCCACGGTCCCACGGTCCCCACGTTCCGCCTTCCGTCCATTCCCGTCCTTCCTTTAATTACCCCCCGATGCTTTCCCTGCTCACAGCGTTCTTCCTTGCCACCGTGCCGGTGCGCGACACCGTGCACCTGGTCGTAGTGGCTACCACGGATGTGCATGGACACGCGACCGATTGGGACTATGTGCGCGGGAGGGCATTTCCGGGGGGACTGGTTCGGGTCGCGACCATCGTGGACTCGCTCCGGACGAAGTATCCCGGTCAGGTGATTGTCGCCGACGCCGGTGATCTCATCCAGGGCGATCCGTTTGTGACGTACTTCAATCGGGTGGCTCCGCGGGATCCCAACCCGGTCGTCGAAGCGATGAATCTGATCGGGTACGACGTCGCCACCTTCGGCAGCCACGAGTTCGACGGTGGCATCCCCGCGCTACGTCGCGCGATGGCCGGCGCCGCCTATCCCTACGTCAGCGGAAACATCTACAGCGTGGCGGGCGACACCTTGCTGTTCCCGCCGTACGTGGTGTTGCAACGGATGGGTGTGCGGGTCGGTGTAACCGGCTTCACGACTCCCGGAGTCATGGTGTGGAATCGGGATCAGATGCGATCCAGAGTGCGAGTGGACCGGATCCCTGCTGCCGCGGCTCGGGTCCTCGGCACGCTGCGGCGCGAGGCGGACATCTCGCTGGTGCTGGTGCAGAGTGGGATCAACGGGACCTCCTCGTACGACACCGCCGGCGTGGGCGGAGAGAATGTGGCCGAAATACTGGCGACGGGCTCCGCTCGACCTGCCCTGGTCGTTGTCGGGCACTCTCATCGAGAGTTCCGGGAGCTGGTGCTCAACGGAGTGCACTTCACCCAGCCCCGGCCGTACGCGGGCAGTGTCTCCGTCACCCATATCGACCTGGTGCGGGAGAACGAGGGCTGGTCGCCCACGAGAATCACCAGCGAGCTGGTATCCACTGCGGGAGTAGCTCCCTCGCAGAGGGTTGTGCAGCGGCTGGCGCCGGCTCACGCGGCAGTCCTGAGCTGGGTGCGAACGCCGGTCGGCATCTCACGGGACCGCATGTCGGCCGTGGGGGCGCGCGCTGGACCGACCCCGATCATCAACTTCATCAATGCGGTGCAGCAGCGGCGGAGCGGGGCAGATCTCTCGGCCACTTCCGCATTCGATGTGGCGGCCGGTTTCCAGCGTGATACCATCCGAATGGCAGACCTGCTGGCGCTGTATCCCTTCGACAACGCCCTCCGCGCGGTCCGTGTCACCGGTGCGCAGCTGAAGCAGTATCTGGAACACAGTGCCGAGTACTTCCGCACCGACGCACTAGACCGGGTCTCCCTCAACGACAGCATCCCCGGCTCCAACTACGACATCCTCTCCGGTGCACGCTACGACATCGACCTCCACCGCCCCGTTGGGGACCGGATTCGGAATCTCAGGGTTCGCGGCAAGCCGGTGCGTCCCACCGACAGCTACACGCTGGCAATAAGCAGCGATCGGCAGAGCGGGGCCGGGGGATACACGATGATTCGGGGTGCCCCGGTCGTCTACGACAAGGGTGAGGACATCCGGGATTTGCTTGCCGGGGAAATCCGGGAGCGCAAAGAAATCGATTCGGCAGACTACGGGGCGCGGGAATGGCGAATCGTCCCGGAGGGCTCCGCGCTCGCGGTGCGCCGGCTATTTGGAGTGCCCGCCGAGCCGACGCCGGTCGCGGCTGAAGACACGGTCCTCCTTCGGATCGTGGCGACCAATGACCTGCATGGAACTCTGCTTCCTCGAGTGCGCCCGCCGGGAGACGATTCGACCGGCGGGGTCGCCGTCATCGCGACCCTGATGGACAGTCTGGCGGCCGATTGCGGATGTCCGATGCTGCGGCTGGATGCGGGCGATGCGCTGCAGGGAACGGTCACCGCCAACGTCACCCACGGTAGGGCGATGGTCGATGTGCTCAACCATCTCGGTATCGCCGGCGCTGCCCTGGGAGAGCGCGACCTGGAGTGGTCGCTCGATACCCTTCAGCGGCGAATGTCGGAGGCTCGCTTCCCCTGGCTAGCCGCCAACGTGTACGACTCTGCCGCTCGGGGACGACCGGAGTGGGCGCTTCCGTACCACCTGCTGCAAGCCGGCAGCTATAAGGTGGCCCTGGTGGGATACATTACCTCCGATACCAAGGGCAGTCTAAAGCCTGGCCTCACTCGAGGTCTCCGGTTCGACGACGGGGCCCTCGCGCTCCGCGATGTGCTCGCCGAAGTTCGGGCACAGCATCCTGATCTCACCATACTCCTCGCCCATGCCGGAGTGACATGCGGACCATCGTTAGTGTGCAGTGGTGAGGTGATCCGGCTGGTTGAAGGCGTCGAGCCCCGCACCGTCGATCTGGTAATTGCCGGGCACAGTCCCACGCCGGTGACCACCCGGATTGCCGGGGTTCCCATTGTCCAAGGTGCGGAAGGGGGAGCCGCCTTGGCGGTTGCCGATCTGGTGAAGACTGCCGCCGGTGGCCGAGAGTTCAGGACTCGACTCGAGCCAGTGGTCACGGATCGAATGAGCGGGAACCAGGTGATGGCCGAGGTGGCAGCGAGCTATCGCCGCAAAGCCGACGCACTCATCAGCCGCCCGGTGGCAACCAACAAGTTTCCGCTCACGCGGGACGGCGACCAGTATCGGCTGGGGGTGCTGATCGCTGAGGCGCGTCGCAACGTGCTCCGGACCGACGTCGGGCTCGTCCGCAACGACGACATCCGCGGCGATCTGCCGGCCGGTCCGGTGAGCTACGGTCAACTGTTCGAAGTTCAGTCCTCCCAGAACGGACTGGTGAAGATCACTTTATCCGGCCGCCGGCTGCAGGAGGTGCTCGAGCACGCACTGGATCGCCAAGGCAGGCCGACCGCTCACGTCTCTGGTGTCGTCGTGCGGTACGACCCCAAGCGTCCGTTGCTGAAACGCATCCGGCAGATCGAGCTGCAGGGTGGGAAGAAGCTGCGTTCCGGGGACAGCTATACGCTGGCGACCGACGACTTCCTCGGTGTCGGCGGAGAAGGCTACGCGGGGCTTATGGGACTCCCCGCCGAGCCGGCCGGGATGCTGGATGTCGATGCGCTGGCGCTCTACCTGCGTCGCTTGCCTCAGCCGCTCGTCCCGCCCACCGGTCAGGGCTTCATCTCTACCCGCCAGTGAACGACACCATCCGGGTGTTTGTGAACGCCACCGGGCTGGAACTCTCTCCCGGAGCCAAGGTCGCCGAGGCGGTCGCCGCTTACGATCCCAGCCTGCTTCCGAACCTGGCCAGTGGCACTGTCTATGTGACCGACGGGCGGGGGATCGAGATCGACGCCGACAGCTCCCTGGCTAGCGGCGCCATTCTGCGGGTCGTGGTCCGGGCTCGACGGGGTTCCGATGCTGACGCGTGAGCTGATCGGTCGCCTGCCGAAGGCGGAGCTGCACGTGCACCTGGACGGCTCCCTTCGGCCCGAGACGATGATTGACCTGGCACGCCGGGAGAAGCTGTCGCTCCCATCGAGGGAACCGGAGACGCTCCGGCGCTACATGCGGGTGGACGATGCCGCGAACCTGGAGGACTATCTCCGCCGCTTCGACATCACCATTCCACTGCTGCAGACGCCAGACGCGATCGAGCGGGTCGCCTACGAGATGGTGGAGGACGCCGCCCGGGACAACGTGAGATATCTGGAGGTGCGGTACTGTCCTCACCTGAGCGTCAGAGAAGGATTGACGCTGGACCAGGTGGTGGAAGCGGAGCTTCGCGGGCTCACCCAAGGCGAGCGGGACTTCGGGGTCATCGCCCGAGTAATCAACTGCTCGCTGCGGCAGTACCCGCCCGATTTGTCGGTCGAGATCGCGAAGCACTCGGTCGCTTTCCGGGAGCGGGGAGTCATAGCGTTCGACCTGGCCGGGCCCGAAGCCGGCCGACCACCCGGAAACCACAAGTCGGCGTTCGACATCGCGGCGCGCGGCTATCTCGGGATTACAGTGCATGCCGGCGAGGCGGCGGGCGCCGAGTCGGTGGCCGATGCAGTGGAGCAGTGCCACGCCAACCGCATCGGGCACGGAACCCGGCTGGGCGAGAGTGTGCCTTTGCTGGAGTACGTTCGCGATCGACGCATCGCCGTGGAGATCAACATCACCAGCAACGTACAGACCCGTGTGGTGGCTCGTGCGGCGGAGCATCCGGTGCGCCGCTACTACGATGCGGGACTCAATGTGACGCTCTGTACCGACGGCTGGCTGATGGCCGGGGTTTCCTTGAGCGATGAGTACTGGCTGGCGCATACCGAGCTCGGTTTTTCCCGAACCGAGATCGATCAGCTGATCCTCAACGGATTCGAGAGTGCGTTTCTCTCATGGCCAGAGAGGCGCGATCTTGTGAGTCGAGTTCGGGACGAGCTGGCGGGGATCTAGTCGAGAGTCGCGAGTCAAAAGACGCGGTCAGTCGTCAGTATCAGTCGTCAGCCTAATAAGCAACCAGTCAGGTAGTGCCTTCCAGAGGTCAATCGAGGTCGCGACTCGCGACTCATGACTCTCGACTGCGCAGAGCCAAGGACGATATGACCAGTAGAAATGTGCGCGCTCTAATGCTTGCAATTCTCCTCTTCGGAGGCGCCATGTTCGCGGCCTGGGTGCTTCCCGGACTCACCTGGCAAGGAGTGACTCGGGTGCTGGCTCAGGCACCGCAAGCTCAGGCCGACTCGCACACCGTGACTTCTGCGCCGATTCCGCCTCCCGCACCTAGCACGGGATCAGGAGGCTTCTCCCGCCTCACCGGACTCTTCGGCATCGCCGTCATCCTGGCGATCGCGATCGCCTTGTCGCACAATCGGAGGCAGATCCGCTGGCGGGTCGTCGCCTGGGGTCTGGGTCTCCAAGTCCTGTTCGCCATCTTCGTGCTGCGAATTCCCCTGGGCCAACAGCTCTTTCGAGCGCTCGGTGCCTTCGTCACCTCTATTCTCAATTATTCGTACGTCGGATCGCAGTTCGTCTTCGGGGAGCTGGGCAAGCCCAACTCGAGCCTGGGCGTCATCTTCGCATTTCAGCTCCTACCCGCCATCATCTTCGTCAGTGCGCTGTTTGCCATCATGTATTACTTGGGAATCATGCAGGTCATCGTGCGGGCGTTCGCGCTGCTGATGAGCCGGGTCATGGGCGCGAGTGGCGCGGAGAGCCTCAACGTTGCGGCGTCGATCTTCATGGGGCAGACCGAGGCCCCCCTCACCATCCGGCCGTTCCTCTCCCGAATGACCCGCTCCGAGCTGATGACTGTGATGACGTCCGGGATGGCCCATATCTCGGGCTCGATCATGGTGGCCTACATCGCATTCGGGATCGAGGCTCGGCACCTGCTGACCGC
>JBKPAO010000131.1:0-9741 GCA_046726475.1 Gemmatimonadota bacterium
GTCGTCGAGGTGGGTCCGGTTGGTGGTACCGACTTCCCGCAATCGAGCTCCACCTTTGCCGATGATTTCGGGGATGCGGAAGGAGCCGCCGATCTCGATGAGCTCACCTCGAGAAATTAGAACGTCACGTCGGTCGGCCAGCGTGTTCAGGGCCAGGACCAGAGCGGCAGCGGCGTTATTGACTACTAAGGCATCCTCAGCCCCGGTAATGACTCGCAGGAGATCTCTGCAGTGATCAGTGCGGCTCCCGCGGGAGCCGGAGGGAAGATCGAACTCCAGGTTGCTGTAACCCTTCGCTGTCGCTTGCAAGGCGCGAAGCGCCGGGTCGGCCAGCGGAGCACGCCCGAGGTTGGTATGCAGCACCACGCCGGTGGCGTTGAGCACGGGGAGCAAGCTCGCTCCGGTACTGTGAGCCAGGCGTTCGCGCACCTCGTCTTCCCAGCGTTCCGGTGGACCCGCCCGTCGGGTACGTGCCGCCTCGAGTGACTCTCGAATGGCAGCGACGACAGCAGGCCTCGACGCAGTCGCCAGGAGCGCCTGAATACCCGGCTGATGAAGTAGCCGGTCGACCGAGGGAAGCTGCCGTCGGGAGTCGTTCACCGTGGCGGGGCAGGTGGTGGGCGCCGAGGCGCCGGGGCTGCCTTGGTAGAATCCGTGCGATTCCGGACCCGCAAAGTATCCTTTGCGGTCGGTTTGGGCTTCTCAGGGACCGCCACCACACCAACCGGGTTTCCGGCAACTCCGCTGACGTTCTTGATACCCCGAAGCTCCAGAACCAGGCGAGTCCCTGGGCGCCAGGGACGAGGCACCCGGAGCACGAGCTTATCGAAGAGGGGGGGCCTGCTGGTCAGCGGCGCCTCACTGGGGAGGCGCTCGCGGGTGGGCTGCCGAGGTGTTGGACGAGGGCGGAGCGAGTCGGTTTTGAGGGTGTCCCGCGCGGTCGTGTCGGGGCGCGCCCCCCGCCGATTGAGGCTGTCATCGACCGGTTTCGGGAGGATCGAAGCAATAGCGACGGGCAGCGAGTCGGGTAACAGTCGGAGTCGCGCGTCTTGAGGCGTGAGGCGCTGACGCGGATCCAGTTTCTGGGTGAAGGCGATTGTGGCGGAGACGCTGTCATCGACCGTAACCGTCTGGATTCGCGGCGCAGCGGTGTCGTGTACGAAGGCCCAGAGCTCCCCGACGTCGGATCTGCCGCGGGGCAACCGACCAGTCCCGTACGCCTCGCGCGAATCCTGGATCTGATTCTGATTTTGATCCAACACTCCCGTCACGACATAGTCCCCACTCGGAAGCGGGCCCAGGCTGAAACGCCCGCTGGAATCCGCGACGCCACGGTATGCGAGGCTATCCGGCAGCAGCGACGCCACCACGAGCGCCCCCGGCGCGGGGCGGCTGGTCGACCAGTCAACCACGACGCCCTTCAAGGTGTTCTGAGGTCGAGGGGCACCGGTGGTGAACGTGAGGATCGCCCCCTGCTGGCTCCGATTGTTTCGGAGATCGGTAACACCGGGGAGCAGCTGAACCCGGTAGACCCGGTTAGGCCGCCACCCCTCCTTGGGACGAACGGTGATGCGACTGCGGTGCCACTCCACATCGGGCACGTTCGTCGTCGGGGACAGAATAACCAGTTTCTCCAGGCCGCCGGTACCCTCGCCGCGATTCGGGGCGCCAAGCTCGGAAATCACTTCGTCGAACTGAAATTCGGCCACACCGCGGAAGCCTGACAAAGTGGCGAACGAGTCCGGCTTGGTCACCATGAGACGTGGGGGCGCGCGGTCGGGGGGGCCGCCGGGAGGAGGCTCGATGCGGGCGCAGGCCAGCAGGACAGCGGGGCAGATGGGCAGCAGGGCAGCTAGGCGACCGTAGACGAAGCATCGAGCAAACCGACCGCCCCACCGCCCCATCGCCCCGCTGCCCCGCCTCAACTGCACCCCAACAACTCTCGCTTCCGGACCAGCACCTCGCACTGCTCCCGCCAGGTGGTGAGCTTCTGGCGCTCGCGCTCGACCACCTCCGACGGTGCGCGGGAGACAAACTGCTCGTTGTCGAGCTTTCTCTCTTGAGACTCTACCAGACGAATCAGCCGGTCTACCTCGCTGCCCAGCCGGCTGCATTCCCGCCCGAGATCGATCGCGTCCCCCAGCGGAACGAACACCGCGGTGCCGTCCGATAGTACGGCATGGCCCCCGACGCGTTCCCCGCTCTCACTACCCGAGAGATCGGACAGTTTCGCCAATCGAAGCACAGTCGATCGTTCCTGCCGTAAGGCGTCGGCGATGGCTGGGTTGTCGCCGCTCACGTAGGCCCGAACCGCCTGACCGGGCGGGACTCCGTACTCCGCCCGTATCGCCCGGATCGCGCCCACCAGCTCCTGAACCAGCCCGAACTGGTGGAGGGCTACATCGTCTCGAGCCCGGGTATCGGTGCCGGGCCAGGGGGTCACCGATACCGAGGCAGACGCGGGGCGGCCGGGAAACCGGCGCCACAGCGCCTCGGTAATGAACGGCATGATCGGATGCAGTAGCCGGAGCGCCACATCGAAGGTCTGCGCCAGTACGGCCCGGGCGACATCCCCTCCCGGCACATCGCCATAGAGTCGCGGCTTGACTTGTTCGATGTACCAGTCCGCCAAGTCGCTCCAAATGAAACGATAGACCGCTCCCGCCGCCTCGTTCAGGCGAAATCGGCGGAAGGCTTCGGTCGCTTCGGTGACCGTCGCCTCACAACGCGCGATGATCCAGCGGTCGGCCAAGGTGAGCTCTTCCCGCCGCACCGGCCTGCCGATGCTCCCAGCCAGTGGTCGAGGAGGACCGTCGAGATTGCCGAGGATGAAGCGGCCGGCATTCCACAGCTTGTTCGCGAAATTGCGGCCCGGCGCGAACGATGCCTCCAAGTCGTCCGGATCCAGGATGACATCGGTCCCGACCGACATACCGGAGACCAGGGAGTAGCGGAGTGCGTCGGCGCCGTAGAGTCGCACGACCTCCAATGGATCGATCCCGTTGCCCAGTGACTTCGACATCTTGCGATGCTGAGTGTCGCGGACGGTGCCGTGGAGATAGATGTCGGTGTAGGGGACTTCAGCCATGAAGTGGAGCCCCGACATGATCATGCGGGCCACCCAGAAGAAGAGGATCTCCGGGGCTGAGACCATGGTGTGGCCGGGGTAGTAGACGGCGAGGTCCCGGGTGCGCTCAGGCCAACCTAAGCTGGAGAAGGGAACCAGCCACGACGAAAACCAGGTGTCCAGCACGTCGTTATCCTGGCGTACCGGACCGCCACATCCGGGACAGACCTCGAGATCGTCTCGAGACACACTGGTGCGGCCACACCCGGGAGCGTCACAGTACCACACCGGAATCCGATGGCCCCACCAGAGCTGGCGTGAAATACACCAATCCCGGATGCCTTCTAACCAGTTGGTGTAGTCCTCGCCTCGACGCTCGGGCACGAAGCGCAAGGTGCCGGCGCGATACGCAGCGAGGGCCGGCCGTGCAAGCGGTTCCATCCGAACGAACCACTGGTCGGACAACCGGGGCTCGACCACGGTCCCGCAGCGGTAACAATGGCCGACGGCATGGCGGTGATCTTCCGTGCGTTCCAGCAGACCGGCGGCTTCGAACTCGGCGACCACCCGGCGCCGAGCCTCGTAGCGATCGAGTCCCTGGAAGCGGTCGGGGGCGGCGAGGCTGATCCTTGCCTCGGGCGTCATGACATCGACGCTCGGCAGCGAGTGCCGCCGGCCGAGCTCGAAGTCGGCCGGATCGTGGGCTGGGGTGACCTTCACGGCGCCCGATCCGAAGCTCGGATCGATGGCGGCGTCGGCCACGACCGGAATCAGCCGGTCGACGATGGGGAGCCGCAGCTCGCGACCGACCAGGTGTCGGTACCGCTCATCATCGGGATGGACGGCGACCGCCGTGTCGCCCAGCATCGTCTCCGGACGCGTCGTCGCGACAGTGAGGTGGCCGCTTCCATCAGCGAACGGATAGCGAAGGTGCCAGAGGTGTCCGTCCACCTCCTCCTTCTCCGCCTCCTCATTGGAGAGAGCCGTCAAACACCGGGGACACCAGTTGATGATGTAGTGCCCGCGGTACACCAGCCCTTGCTCGTAGAGCCGAACGAACACCTCCCGCACTGCCCGCGAGAGTCCTTCGTCCAGGGTGAAATAGGTGCGGGACCAGTCGGCCGAACATCCGATCGCCTTCAGCTGCTCCAGGATCGCAGGTCCGGTTTCGTTGACGTGCTCCCAGACACGCTCGACGAATGCGTCGCGGCCGAGATCGAAACGGGTGAGACCTTCCTCGGCCAGCAGGCGTTCCACTACGTTCTGGGTGGCGATTCCGGCGTGATCGGTGCCGGGTACCCACAACGCCGCTCGCCCGCGCATTCGTTCGAAACGGATGAGCACATCCTGCACGGTGTTGTTCAAGCCGTGCCCCATGTGCAGCACCGCCGTGACATTCGGCGGCGGCATCATGATGACGTAAGGCGCCCCGGTGCCGGGTGCGTGCTGTTCGGGCGAGAACAGGCCGCGCTCGGTCCACCATTGGTAGAGCTCGGCTTCGATCGAGGATGGATTGTACTGCGGAGCGAGCGGCTCGGTCATGCGCTCTGGTCGGTCACGCGCTTTCCGCCTGGGAAGCTGTCATCTTCACCGCGGACCAGAATGCTGTTGATCACGGTCTCGATGCCGGGCACCGCACAGGCAACCCGAGCGGCCAGCGTGCGGCTGCCCCGGTCGGTCACCCAGCCGCGCAGCTCCACCGTACCGCGGCTCACCGCGACGACCTCGATGGCAAAGCCGGCCAACCGGGTTTCTGCATGGAGCGCGGCATCCACTGCGCGAGCCGACGCGGCGGGCGTCACCCGAGCGGGCACCGGCTGGCCCAGCCGCCGCGCGGCACGGCGGAATCGGGTCCGGTTTACCCCGCCGACCCACTCGCTCAGGGCAAAGCCTGCCACTAGTCCGGTCCCGATGCCAAGCGTCGTCCAGAGAAGGATCTGTGTCCCACTCAGCTCATCGTCTCGAGCCACGCGAAGTCCTCTTACTGAAGAAATCACTCTCCGGTTAAGTTAACCTTTTTCCGATGTGAACGCAGGAAAGTCTCTCGCTCCGGAGCCATGCGCATGGATGACGATCGGGGAGTGCTCTCTGGATCCGAGCTGATCCGATGGGTGATCGTCGCGCTGGTCGTTCTAGCCGGCGTCGGTCTCTTCTTTTACTTCGCGCCGTCCTCGAAGCCTGCCGTTCCTCCCTCGGTGCAGGAGTCGCCGCGGTGACCACGGTGCAGGTAACCCTTCCTGACGGTAGCCAGCGGGAAGCCGCGGCAGGCACGACGCCGAGGCAGATCGCGGAAGGCATCGGACCGGGGCTGGCACGAGCGGCAGTGGCCGCGCGGGTCAACGGCCAGGTGTGGGATCTGGACCGTCCCCTCGATACCGACGCCACGGTCGCCATCCTGACCGAGCGGGATCCCGAGGCGCTCGAGGTTCTCCGCCATTCGTCCGCGCACATTCTCGCTACCGCCGTCCGCGAGCTGTTTCCCAACGCCGGGATCGGCTTCGGCCCCCCGATCGAGGACGGATTCTACTACGACTTTCAGGTGGACCGCCCGTTCACGCCGGAGGATCTGGAGCGGCTCGAAGCCAAGATGGCTGAAGTCGCGGCTCGGGACTTTCCGTTCGTGCGGGAAGTGGTCGACCGGCGAGAGGCCAATCGCCGGTTCGCCGATGATCCGCTGAAGCTCGAGCGTATCGCCGAGCTGGGCGACGATGAAACGATCACGGTGTACACCGACGGACCCTTCGTCGATCTCTGCCGCGGTCCCCACATCCCGCGGACCGGTCGGCTCAAGCACTTCAAGCTGCTGCACGCGGCCGGCGCGTACTGGCGGGGCGACGAGAAGCGGCAGATGCTGCAGCGGATCTACGGGACTGCCTGGTTCAGGAAGGAAGACCTCGAGGCCTACCTACACCGGCTGGAGGAAGCGCGCCGGCGCGACCACCGGGTGCTGGGCAAGCAGCTCGATCTCTTCTCCATCCAGGAACTGGTCGGGCCCGGCCTGGTCTTCTGGCATCCCAAGGGGGCGATGATCAAGTGGCTGCTGACTCGCGCAGTCGAGGACGACAACGTCCGGAACGGCTACGAGCTGGTCTACACCCCTAACATCACCCGGGAGGAGCTGTTCAAGATCTCGGGACACCTGCCGCTCTACGAGGCGAACCAGTACCCCCCGATGGCCGCCGGTCACGAGGAGGCCGAGGACGTGCGCTATCGGGTCAAGCCGATGAACTGCCCGATGCACGCGCTTATCTACAAGAGCCAGCAACGCAGCTATCGCGACTTGCCGATCCGGCTCTCCGAGGTGGCCAACGTCTACAGGAACGAGCGCTCCGGCGTGCTGCACGGTTTGCTCCGGGTGCGCGGCCTGTCCATGGACGACGCTCACATCTTCTGTACCATGGACCAGGTGGAGGACGAGATCTTCCTGTGTCTGGACCAAGTCGACCGCTTAGTCCGCGAGACCTTTGGGTTCGAGCTGGATTTTGAGGTCTCCACCCGGCCGCCCGAGCGCCTCGGCAATGACGCCATCTGGGACCAGGCCGAGGCCATGCTCAAACGGGCACTTGAGCGAAAAGAGATTCCCTATCGGGTGGATGAGGGAGGCGGTGCGTTCTACGGCCCCAAGATCGACATCAAGTTCCGCGACGCGATTGGGCGGCTGTGGCAGGGCCCTACGATTCAGCTCGACTTCAACTTGCCCGAGCGGTTCCAGCTGGAGTACACCGGGTCCGACAACAAGCCGCACCGGCCCGCAATGATTCACCGGGCCATCTACGGCACGCTCGAACGTTTCATCGGAAATCTGATCGAGCACTTTGCCGGCGCGTTTCCTGTCTGGCTCGCTCCGGAACAGGTTCGGGTCATCCCCATCTCCGATGCGCAGGGGGATGCCGCGCGCAAGCTGGCCGACCGCCTCAAAGCCGCAGGGGTGAGAGCCCATGTAGACGACCGGGGAGAGACGCTGAACTATCGGATTCGTGAAGGGGAAGTGCAGAAGATTCCCTACATGGCCGTGCTGGGCCAGCGGGAAGTCGAGGCTGATAGTCTGGCGCTTCGGGTGCGCGGGGCAGGGAAGAAGCAGGAGGTCATGCCAGTGAGTGCGTTCCTCGAGCGTATCGACCAGGAAGTTCGCAGTCGAAGCATGGTGCCCTAGGTCGCGAACACTCAGGGAACTCCATGGCCGGGTCCAGGGTTGAGATTAAGGTGACAAACCCGCGTTCTCGGCGTAATTTCCCGCGGCGAACTCAAACCAGGATCAGTGCAACGTGAGCGATAGCACGACCCCCGTCATTCTTTCTGCTGTTCGCACGCCGATCGGCCGCTACCTCGGCGGTCTCTCCTCGTTTACGGCACCGCAGCTGGGCGCCATGGTCATTCGAGAGGCGGTCTCGCGAGCGCGGATCGACGGCAATGGCGTGGACTCCGTCATCATGGGCCAGGTGGTCCAGGGCGGCTCGGGCCAGGCTCCCGCCCGTCAGGCTCAGATCCATGCCGGCCTCTCCCCCTCGATTCCTGCGGTCACCATCAACATGGTCTGCGGTTCCGGCCTCAAAGCCGTCATGCTGGCGTCGCAGGCTATCAGGGCTGGCGACGCGGAGTGTGTCGTGGCGGGCGGACAGGAGGCGATGTCCGCCGCTCCGCACTACGTCTACGGCATGCGCAACGGGATCAAGGCCGGCAACCAGACGATGGTTGACGGAATGATTCACGACGGACTCTGGGACTCGTTCGGTTGCTGCCATATGGGCGAGTACGCCGAGTATACCGCCGAGAAGGCGGGAGTCAGCCGGGCCGATCAGGACAGCTACGCCTACGAGAGCCACCGCAAGGCGGTGGCGGCGATCGATGCGGGGAAGTTCAAGTCCGAGATTCTCTCGGTGCAGGTTCCCGGAAAGAGCCCAGTCACTGTGTCCAGCGACGAATCACCGCGCCGCGACACCACCGCTGAAACGCTGGCCAAACTGAAGCCGGCATTCCGGAAGGACGGCGGCACCGTGACCGCCGGCAACGCCCCGGGACTGAACGATGGCGCCAGCGCTCTCGTGGTCGCGTCGCTCGCCTTTGCCCGCGCCCATGGACTGAATCCCTTAGCCAAGGTGACCGGGTACTCGACTGGAGGAGGCGAGCCGCGAGATCTGTTTTTCGCCCCCGTATTGGCGGTGCGCGCGCTTATGGAGCGCGCCGGCACCACGATCAAGGATTACGACCTTATCGAAGCCAATGAGGCGTTCGCGGTTCAGGCGCTGGCCGATGGTCGCGAGCTCGGCTGGGACTGGAGCCGCGTCAACGTTCACGGCGGCGCTGTTGCGCTGGGCCATCCTATCGGCGCGAGTGGGGCCAGGGTCCTGACCACGCTCCTGTATGCCTTACGCGATCGCGGCGGATCCACCGGTCTTGCCACCCTCTGTCTGGGTGGGGGTAACGCGGTCGCCCTCAGCGTGGAGCTTCTCTGATAAATCCGGAATTGGGTCCTGCCTCGGTAGAAACGGGACGGGTCTCGTCTCGGACTCTCCCGATAGCTCGCCGAGCGGTTCCTATAGGCTTGGGTGCGTTGGTCGTGGCCGTCGCGGCTCAGGTGGTGGTGCCGGTCCCCCTCAGTCCAGTGCCCATGACCCTGCAACCGCTCGCGGTGCTGGCCGTTGGCGGGCTGCTCGGTGCCACCGAAGGGGTGGGCGCTCTGGTGCTGTATCTGATTCTGGGTGCGTTGGGACTCCCGGTGTTCGCCGGAGGGGGCTCGGGCGCGCTGCATCTCATCGGCCCGACCGGTGGATACCTCCTGGCGTTTCCGGTTGCCGCAGGAGTGACCGGCGCGCTGGTAGGGCGCTCGCCTCGATCGATCATCCGTGTCCTCCTGGCCTGCGCCGCCGGGATGGCGCTGATTCACCTCGGCGGAGTTGCCCAGTTGGCCTTGTTAGGCCGAGATCCTGCTCTGGCGTTCCGAGTCGGCTTCTTCCCTTTCTTGACCGGTGACCTCCTCAAGGTCGGCTTAGCCGCCGCCGTCATCCTGGCTGTCGGCCCCAAGTTCCGCTCTTCGCGTTGACCCCTCCGGCCGTCGCTCCCGAGAAGTTGACGGTTCCCAAGGCGATCGGCTGGTCGATCGCCTTCATGATTCTTGGCATCGGGCTCAGTGCACTCCTCCTCTCTGTATGGGCCATGCTGGCGTACGGTGACGTCGCGAGCGGCCTGAGCGTACTCACTAAGCCCGGCCCGGCGCAGACGATCGTGGCCGGTACCAGTCAGCTCCTGGGGTTCGGGTTTGCTACCTGGGTGATCGGCTTTCGAGTGCTCCACCTGAATCGGCGGCAGCTTCGCTGGGCCGGCCCTGCAACCGGAGGTCCCGGTCTCCTTACCGGCGTGGCACTCGGTGCCGCCGCTGCCGGGTCTGCCCTGCTGGCGGCGGTCATACTCGCCAACTCGCACTGGTCACGCGATAGCGGCGGGCTGGCCGACTATATCACCCAAGTCGTCAAGACTTCACTGGTGCTGGCACCGGCTGCATTGAGTGAAGAGGTGATGTTCCGTGGCGTGCCACTCGTATTGCTCGCGGCAGTGGTTGGACGGGGGACGGCGCTGGTCCTGGTAGCGGGGCTCGTGTTCGCCCTGTTCCACGGGCTCAATCCCGGCATAACCCCACTCGGACTGGGGAACATCGCGCTTGCCGGCATCTTTCTCGG
>JBKPAO010000132.1:0-5250 GCA_046726475.1 Gemmatimonadota bacterium
GCGCTCGCTTGGCTCCTGCATAAGGGCGACGATGTCGTGCCGATCCCCGGAACCAAGCGCCGGAAGTATCTCGAGGAGAACATCGCGGCGGTCGCGGTCGAGCTCAATCCCGAGGAGATGGCCGAGCTGGATCGGGCACTCCCACCAGAGAAGGTGGCGGGACCGAGGTATAACGAACGCATGATGGCTACGGTGGATCGATAGGACCGTGCCTCCACTCTCAGTGCTCGACCTGGCCCCTATCCCAGAAGGCAGTGATGCCGCCGAGGCACTGCGCCGGTCGCTCGATCTGGCCCAGCACGCCGAGCAGTGGGGGTATCGTCGGTTCTGGCTGGCGGAACACCACAGCATGCCCGGGATCGCGAGCGCCGCGACATCGGTGGTGATCGCACATATTGCCGGCGGTACTTCCAGCATCCGGGTGGGCGCCGGCGGGATCATGCTGCCTAACCACTCACCCCTGGTCATCGCCGAACAGTTCGGTACCCTGGCTTCGCTCTTCCCGGGGCGAATCGACCTCGGTCTGGGACGCGCACCTGGCTCGGACCAGATGACAGTGCGGGCGTTGCGGCGGCATCCATCGGGAGCCGATAGCTTCCCCCACGATGTGGCGGAGCTGAGGTTTTACTTCCGGCCTGCCGAGCCGGGGCAGCCAGTGCAGGCGGTGCCGGGAGCGGGACTCGAAGTGCCGATTTGGATCCTGGGATCGAGTCTCTACGGCGCCCAGCTCGCCGCGGCGATGGGGCTGCCGTTCGCGTTCGCCTCGCACTTCGCGCCCGCCATGATGATGCAAGCGATCGAGCTCTATCGCGCTGGCTTCCGTCCGTCCGAGCAGCTCGAACGCCCCTACGTGATGCTCGGCGTCAACGTCTTCGCCGCGGACACCGACAGGGAAGCACGATTTCTCTTCAGCTCACTCCAGCAGGCCTTCATAAACCTCCGCCTCGGGCAGCCGGGACGGCTCCCGGCACCGGTCGCGGAATTCGGCGGTCGGCTCGGGCCCATGGAGCGCTCCATTCTCGATCAGGCGCTGGTGCGCTCGGTGGTTGGCTCGCCGGAGACGGTGCGGCAGGGGCTGAAATCGTTCGTGAGCGAGACCGGGGCAGACGAACTGATGGTGACATCTCAGATCTTCGATCACGCCGCGAGGTTGCGATCGTTTGAGATCCTGGCGAACAGTATGAAAACGCCGCCTGCAATGAGTCGCGGCGGCGCTCAATACGTCGCTGGTTTCTAGCGACGGCAGCCGGCTCCTCCCTCAGGGATGAACTCCTAGCTGAAACCAAGCCCAATGTCAGGGGGCCGGCCGGGGAGGATCGGTAGGGCAGATCATGTACTCCCTGGACAGTTTCGCCCTGATCCTGCCGGCCCCGGGTGAGGACAAGAGCGCCACGCTGGCCACGATGGTATTGGCCACGACCACAGGGAAGGCATGGATCAGCACGCCGTATACGACCCACAGCACGGCTGCCGCGGCCTGAACCTGCCGGAGCATCGCGGGTCGTTTGCAGAGATACGAACTCGCGAATACGACCGTGGCCACCCAACCAATCCAGGAAAGGGCCATCGCTGGAACCTCAGGCCACGGATTGAGGGAGACCGCGGATGGTCAGCGAGTCGGTGCGGGTCTTGTCCCAGTCCTGCAGCACTAACCCGTGCGCCGCGAACAGGCTCCTGATCCTGGAGCTGTCCCACCCGGCGACGTCCTCTAGGATCGGAATTAAGATGCTCAGACCGTCCTCACTGAGAATGGTCCGCTCGGCGATGGGAGTGAGATAGCGATTCTCCGACACCGCCAACGTGAGTCCGCCGGTGCGGTTGACGTGGAGCATGACGTGCACGTCGGAGCTGCCGTCGCCTACATAGATCACGCGGTCGGAGCTGACCTGAAGGCTCTGTCGTAGCTCCTCCAATACGGCCACCTTCCCGTATCCCGCCGGCACCTGGACGATGGAATCGATCTCGCCGGTCGTCGGGTTCCAGCGGAAGCGGGTGCCGAAGATGTGACTCTCGGGTACCAGACCCTGCAACGCCGATCGGATCACTTCTTCCGGCGCGGCGGAGATCACGTAGAAGGCAAATTGATAACCGTCTATGGCATCCAGTAGTGGCCCCAACAGCTCGAGGTTCTGCTTGAGGCGGACCCGGCGTCCGACCTCGACCAGATGCTCCCGCCGAACCCGGCGGTATTCCGGGTCGTGCAACAGCAGGTAGGCCAGCTCGGCGCCCTGCTGAACCAGGTGGATCTGTGAGAGACCGGCGGCCTTTTCGGCGAAGCCGGTGATGCCCAGGATCTCGCTCAGCACCAGGCCGGAATCGTTAAAACTCAGGGTTTGATCGAAGTCGCTGGCCAGCAAGAACTGTTTCGTGCTTTTCTCGGTTGCTTTCAACACTGGATGATTCCTTCCTCGTAAAAGCAACGGCCGGCTCCATCAGAAGCCGGCCGTTACCTGATTCTCTGCGAAAGGTTACTTCGCGAGCTTCACAACGTTCTCCGCCGCGGGGCCTTTCTGGCCCTGCACGACATCGAACTCCACCCGGTCACCCTCGGCCAGGCTCTTGAAGCCCTGACTCTGGATCGCCGAATGATGCACGAAGCAGTCCTTCTGACCGTTCTCTGGGGTAATGAAGCCAAAGCCCTTCGCGTCATTGAACCACTTGACCGTGCCGGTGGTGCGTGCCATGTCCTACTCCTTAGTACTGTGTAATCGGAGTGGGGACGTGCCACACGACCGACTACATATTCTGCGTGGATTCCGCCTCCACGCCGGCCCGGCTGTCGCGGCGCAGCATGCGCCAGGAACGACCGCCAAGAAAAAGGGGACCGGCGCAGCGCCAGTCCCCTGTGTTCGCTCTAAGCAACAAGATAGGTAAGTGAGGCCGGGAAGGCAAGGAGGGCAAGCCTTTCTACTTCGCCACCTTCTCCAGTCGGGCGACTGCAGCCAGCACCGCACTGGGCTGCTCCTCCTGGATATACTGACCCGCACCGCGAATCCTCTCACTGGTGAACCGGGGAAGTTTCTCCTTGAGCAGCTCCTGCTGTTCGCTGGTCACTTGTGCAGGATGCTCCACCGTTCCAAGCAGGAGCAGCACCGGCGCGGCGCACTGGTGCAGGCGGTCTGCAAGCGACAAGCTCTCCTTGGACTTGGACATCCGATGAAAGGCGTCGATCGACCCGCCGAGATCGGCGGTCTGGCCAGCGGTGTATCCCCGGATTACTGCGTCGGTCACCCAGGTGGTGTCGCCCGAGTTCTTGATTATCTCCTTGCGCACGTCGTGGCGGAGCTTCGATTCATCCATGGCGAACTTGACGAGTCCGCCCCCCAGCTTGAACGCCTTCTTCATCCCGGGCGTCGCGGCACTCTCCGCCGGGCCGCCATCGATCGAGACCAGACCCCGGACCAGGTCTGGCCGCTGAATGGCAAGCCGGAAGGCGATCGCGGCACCGCTGGATTGCGCCACGATGAGCGCTCGCTTGACCCCCATCTGGTCGAGCGTCCTGGCCACCCGCGCGGTCTGAGCGCCGAATGAGTAATCCGCGTTCTTGGGGTGCGACGAGGACCCATAGCCCAGCGGTTCCACCACGATGATGCGATACCCCGTGCTTGCCAGCGGCCCGGTGATCTTGCGATAACCGAATGCTCCGCCGAAGATGCCCGGCACCAGCACGATCGGCTGCCCAGTTCCGACGCTGGTGGTGCGAAGTGTCTCTCCAGCGGCCACCTCAATGTCGCGGACCACGGCGCTATCGAGGGGTGCGGCCAGGAGAACCAGGCTGAGCAGGAACGTTGGGGGCTCACGTTGTAAGAGAGGGTTCCAGCACGACTTGCACTGCTCAGGCTGGCATTGGCATTAGGGCAGCACCATTAAGATAGCACTTTGGCGTCCGTCGGCCGGTGATCGATGGCCCGAGCGCGGTTCGCGAAACGCTGTTTTCCCAGATACATTTAGAAACCCTCTGCTCCAAGACGGCCCGGAGGTGCTCCTCACAACCAGCAGGTTTCCATGACCGACCGTTCGCCGGACACCCGCTCCGCCCCAGCTGAAGCGTCGCAATCCCTTACTGATCTCATAGCCGAGCGCGTGATCAATGCGCGACTGGCCCTCGAAGCCCGGCCTAAGAAGCCATCCTCTTCCGCCGAGCTCACGGAGACCAAGTCCCTCAACCGGGTCTTCCGCGATATGGGTTACGCGTACCGCCGCTACCGGAGTCAGACGGGTGGACCAGTAGTGCCCGGACTTCGAGAGGCCGCGTACGAGTTCAGAGCAAATCCCAGTCTCCCTTCCCTCGTGGCGGTAGCTGCCTATCTGGAGAAGCTCGACCTGCTCAGCTGACAAGAGTGATCAGCAGAACCCACGGCTGGGCGTGGTAGATACGATTCGAGAGCTTCAACGAGGGCGATCTGGCGTTCGGCCATGTCCCTGAGTGGGACGGTCACGAACGCACCGAGGCCAGAGCTTTAGGCATCACGCCGGGTTTCGTGCGACTGCCAGCAAGTGGGCGCTGACGCCGAGCATTGAAGGCTCAGATTCGAGCAGCCGAGCCACCTGAAGCAGGTCGGTACGGCGGCGGGGATCCGCCAGCCGCTCAGTCACATCCGAGAGAATCCACCCCGGGCCCTCCAACCCGTACAGCCCGTCAACGATAAGACCCGCGTCCACCACTTCCGCCCGCAACTCGTCCGGGCGATGAAAGTACGCCGTGGTGAAGTAGTCGAGCCGCTCGGTCGGATTCCGGTGTTGTCCCTCTAGAAGATCTCGCTCGACGATGGCAGTAAACCGGGGATCCTGGAACAGGTCCCGGGAGAGCCCGTCCAGCGCGGAGGCCCAGCGCGAGATGGCGGCGGCGAAGAGCTGTCCGCCTGGTCTCAGCACCCGCCGCGCCTCACCGAGGGCGTGAGCCCGATCGGCAGCCTCGGTGAGGTGATAGAGCGGGCCCAGTAGGAGGATGATGTCGGCGCTCCCATCGGGGAAGTCCAGCGCGCGAGCATCACCGACTCGACATGAGGCGAGCGGCCGGTCCCGGCCGGCACTACGCCGCTCGGCTTCGGCGACCAGCCTCGGCGCCGCGTCAACTAGATGCACCATATACCCGGCGTCCGCGAGCCCGAGCGCATAGGCGCCGGCGGCGCCGCCCACGTCGAGCACCGTTGCCGGTGGTCGCCGGGCATGGCGCTCGATCACCTCCCGGGTCCGCAACTCCTCGAGAATAAACGGGCCCTGTTCGAGCCGGTCTTCCTCGGGCGTCCG
>JBKPAO010000133.1:0-33575 GCA_046726475.1 Gemmatimonadota bacterium
GTCGCCCATCTTCACTTGCGTGGGTTTTGGACCACTTCTATATTGCCGTGCTAGCCCTAAACCTGGCCCGGAGAAGCATGTGAAGGTTCGTTCCAGCGTCAAGCCGATCTGCGAGCACTGCAAAGTCATCAAGCGACAGGGCGTGGTTCGCATTATCTGCAAGCGCAATCCCAAGCACAAACAGCGGCAAGGCTGATCATGGCACGCATCGCCGGCGTCGATCTCCCGCGCGAGAAGCGGGTCGAGATCGCGCTCACCTACATCTTTGGTATCGGGCGGCCGACCAGCAGCCGCATTCTTGGCGAGACGGGGGTCAATCCGGATACCCGGGTTCGCGATCTCTCGGATGCTGAGGTTGCCCGACTCCGGCAGATGATCGAGCGCTCCGTCAAAGTCGAGGGCGCACTCCGGACCGAAGTCGCGATGAACATCAAGCGACTGATGGATATCGGAAGCTACCGGGGGATCAGGCACCGCCGCGGGCTTCCGGTTCGGGGGCAGCGGACCCACACCAATGCACGGACCAAGAAGGGTCCCCGGCGCGCCATCGCCGGCAAGAAGAAAGTGACGAAGAAGTAAGATGACGGCTCCAACTCCGGCTCCGGCCAAGGCGCCCGGCCCGAAGCGTTCCAAGAAGGTGGTCGACACCGAGGGCATCGCGCATATCTCGGCGACCTTCAATAACCTGCTCATTACCATCACGGACATGCGGGGTAATGCGCTGGCGTGGGGTTCGGCGGGAAAGGCGGGGTTTAAGGGCTCCAAGAAATCCACCCCCTTCGCAGCGACCGTCGCGGCGGAGAACTGCGGCCGCGAGGCCATGAATCTGGGATTGCGACGGGTGCACGTGCGGGTGCAGGGACCGGGGAGCGGACGCGAGTCCGCTATTCAGGCGCTCGCGTCGGTTGGACTTCGCGTCGTCTCCATCCGCGACGTCACCCCGATTCCGCACAACGGCTGCCGCCCGCCCAAGAAGCGGCGGGTCTGATTTCCGATTCGAGTCGTCGATACCTTCGACTCGTGACTCGTGACACTTGACTGTTTGGAGCGCTACTCGAAGTGACCATGACCATTGATCTCACCGGGCTGGTGCGTCCCCACCTGGTTGAAATGACCAAGCGGGACGACAATCCGAATGCCGCAGAGTTCCGCCTCCAGCCGCTGGAGCGTGGCTTCGGCTACACGCTGGGTAACTCGCTGCGTCGTCTTCTCCTCTCCTCTCTTCGCGGCAGCGCCGTGTGGGGCTTCCGACTGGATGGCGTGGTGCATGAACACCAGACCGTGCAGGGAGTTCTGGAAGACGTCCACCAGATCGTGCAGCGGCTCAAGGCGCTGACCCTGGTGCTGGCCGACAACGTGGATGATGCGGTGCTCCACATCCGTCGTGAGGGTGCGGGTCCGGTCTACGCGCGGGACATCCAGGAGCACGGCTCCGTGGCCATCAAAAATCCCGATCACCTGCTCTTTACTTTGCAGGACGACCGCGACGTGAGCATGGAGCTGTACGTCAACAAGGGGCGCGGCTACGTCGAGGCCGAGATGCACCCTGCCGACCGGTCGCTGCCGATCGATCTGGTGCGAGTGGACGCGATTTACAATCCGGTCCGCCGTGCCAACTTCACCGTCGCTGAAACCCGCGTCGGACAGCGGACCGACTACGATCGCTTGACGGTTTCCGTGGAAACCAACGGCACCATCAGCCCGGAAGACGCGATCGCATACGCTGCCGCGTTGGCCCAGGTTCACTTCCAGTACTTTGTGGATTTTGGTAAGGTCCCGACGATGCGGGATAGCTCCGCGCCGACGGGCGGTGCCGGTGGGACCAATCTCCGCCAGCGGCTGGGACGGCCGATCGATGACTT
The DNA here is from genome assembly GCA_046726475.1 of Gemmatimonadota bacterium. GTDB lineage: Bacteria > Gemmatimonadota > Gemmatimonadetes > Gemmatimonadales > GWC2-71-9 > CAVVWJ01. The sequence goes on from JBKPAO010000133.1 coordinate 1,863, forward strand.
CGGTCTCTCAGTCCGCTCGCTCAACTCGCTCAAGAATTCAAATATTCGGACCCTCAAGGATCTCGTCGAGTTCTCTGAGGACGATCTCCTCAAGGTCAAAAACGTGGGCGAGAAGGCTCTGAGTGAGATCGCCGAGTTGCTTCAGCGCGAGGGTCTGAACTTCGGGATGGCATTCGAAGAGACCGACGGCGAGCTCAGGGTGCTGCGACCCGGTGTCGCCCCGGTCATTCAGCCGGCTCCCGCGGGAGGCGATGGACTGTAATGCGGCACCGCGCCAAAGGCCGCCAGCTCTCCCGTACCTCGAGTCACAAGCGGGCGATGCTGAACAACATGGCCACAAGTCTCTTCGAGCACGGCCGGGTTATCACGACCGAAGCCAAAGCCAAGGAGCTAAGGCCATTCGCGGAGAAGCTCATCACCCTGGCTCGGCGCGGCGATCTGCACGCACGACGACTGGTGGAGCGGAGGATCAAAGATCGCGAGACGCTGGCGCGCCTCTTTGCCGAGATTGGGCCGCGCTTCGCCGCCAGGCCGGGGGGCTACACCCGTATCCTCAAGCTAGGTCACCGTCCCGGCGACGGGGCCGATGTCGCCCGGATCGAGCTCCTTGCGGAATAGGGGCAGGACAACCGGTTCAGAAATGACAAAGGGGACCTTCGGGTCCCCTTTTTTCAGGCTGGTCAATCCCCAACTCGCCGCCGAATCAGCTCGCCTTCTTGATGCGATTACTCTTCAGGCACTGCGCGCACACCCGGATTCGGCGCGGGGCGCCATCCACCAGGACGCGCACGGTCTGGAGGTTGGGATACCAGCGCCGCTTGGTTCGATTGTTGGCGTGGCTGACGTTATTGCCGGTAACCGGCCCCTTGGCGCACACGGCGCATACCCGTGCCATAAATTCTACCCTCATCTACGTGTCGTGAATCAACGAGCCCGTAAACCTAACGAGCCCAGTCCCATGACACAACACACCGGGGAGTGTCACCGTGCCTAAGGCACTCATCACCGGAATCACCGGCCAGGACGGTTCCTATCTGGCCGAGCTGCTGCTGTCCAAGGGGTACGATGTGGTCGGCGTCGTCCGCCGCACCAGCCATCATAGTTACGAGCGGATCGAGCATCTGCTCGACCGGATCGAAGTCGTCGCCGCGGATCTACTGGACCAGCATTCGCTGACGGTCGTTCTCCAGGACACCAGACCGGACGAAGTGTACAATCTCGCGGCCCAGTCCTACGTGCCCACCTCATGGACTCAGCCGGTGCTCACCGGTGAGTTTACCGCGCTCGGCGTGACCCGAATTCTCGAAGCCATTCGTCTAGTTCATCCCTCGGCCAAGTTCTATCAGGCGAGCTCCTCGGAAATGTTCGGGCGAGTCACCGAGACGCCGCAGACGGAGACCACTTCGTTCTACCCCCGGTCTCCCTACGGAGTGGCCAAGGTGTATGGCCACTGGATTACGGTGAACTATCGGGAGTCCTACAACCTGTACGCCGTCAGCGGCATCCTCTTCAATCACGAATCGCCCCGCCGCGGAATCGAGTTCGTTACCCGAAAGGTCACCGATGGGGTTGCTCGAGTGAAGCTAGGCCTCGCCTGCGAGGTGCGGCTGGGGAATCTCAATGCGCGGCGAGACTGGGGATTTGCCGGCGACTACGTCGAAGCGATGTGGCGCATGCTGCAGCAGCCGACTCCAAGTGACTACGTCGTCGGCACTGGCCAGACCCACAGCGTGCGTGAGCTGGTCGAAGCGGCATTCCAACACGTGGGTCTGGATTGGCGGAAGCATGTGGTTACCGACCCGAAGTACATTCGTCCCGCCGAAGTCGATGTGCTTCAGGCCGATCCTTCGAAGGCTCGCCGCGAGTTAGGCTGGAGCCCGCGGATCGGCTTTGCTGAGCTGGTCGCGATGATGGTCGATGCGGACCTCGAGCGCTTGCGGCAGAAGACGAGGAACGGGCCCTCATGAAGGTGCTGGTCACGGGCGCCGACGGCTTCGTAGGGCGGCATCTCGTGCCACGATTGGTAGAGAAGGGGTACCAGGTGACCGCGGGTTGTCGTCCAACCGCGGAGTCTCAGACCCCGTTCGGCGAACCCCGGGGAGATGCGGTTCGGTGGGTTCCCTTGGAGCTCGATGATCCTGATCGGGTCCGCGCCGCCGTGGGTTCCGGCCACGAAGCGGTCATTCATCTGGCCGCCGTTTCGTCTGTCCGGGAAGCGCGAGAGGATCCGGGGCGGGCTTGGGTCATAAACGCAGCAGGCACCGCCCGTCTGATGGATGCGGTGCTCGCGGCGCGGGACTTGGATCCGGTGGTACTCTTCGTCTCCACCGCCGAGGTCTACGGCAACGGTCCTGCCCGAGCGCGCGTCGAGACTGATTACCCCTGCCCGCAATCTCAGTATGCCGCGAGTAAGCTCGGGGGAGAGATCGCCGCACTCGAGGCCTGGCACAGGAGCGGGCTTCGGGTGATCGTGGCTCGACCGTTTATCCATACGGGACCCGGCCAGTCTCCCCCTTACGTGGTGCCGTCATTCATCCAGCGCCTGCTCGGTCTCAGGTCGGCAGGATCACGGAGTCAAGTTCCGACCGGCAATCTGGACCTGGTGCGCGATATGTTGGATGTGCGTGATGTGGTCGAAGCATACCTCCTACTCCTGGATCGCGGGCGCGCGGGTGAGACGTACAATGTTGCCCGAGGGGAGGGTTTCACATTGCGCGAGATCTTTCAAAGAATCGCCGACGAGATCGGGGTGAATGCCGAGCCAGTGCTCGATCCGACGCTACTTCGCCCGGCTGACATACCACATCTGGTTGGAGATGCCGGCAAGCTTCGCGAGACCACCGGCTGGGTCCCGGCCTTCTCACTAGAGCAAACGCTGCGAGACATGGTGCATGCCCAAACGCACTGACCTCTCGACGATACTCCTCATCGGCTCGGGTCCGATCGTGATCGGCCAGGGGGCGGAGTTCGATTATTCCGGCACTCAGGCGGTGCGAGCTCTCAAGGAGGAGGGCTACCGGGTCGTGCTGGTCAACTCGAATCCCGCCACGATCATGACCGATCCGGAGCTGGCCGACCGTACGTACATCGAGCCGGTCACCCCAGAATGGGTCGCCAAGGTGATCGAACGCGAGCGGCCCGACGCGTTGTTACCGACAATGGGTGGGCAGACCGCGCTCAATGTGGCCATGGCGTTGCAGCGTGACGGCACGTTGGAGAAGTATGGGGTTGAATTGATCGGCGCGAGCGAGCGCGCCATTCGTCTGGCCGAGGACCGGCAGGAATTTGCCCGCGCGATGCAGCGGATCGGCCTCGCTACTCCGCCTGGCCGAACCGTCCAGAGTCTGGAAGACGCGCTGGATGCGGTGGATTCCACCGGATATCCCGCGATTCTGCGCCCGTCGTTTACCCTGGGCGGATCCGGTGGCGGCATCGCTTACAACCGGGAGGAGTTTGAAGCGCTGATCCGCCGAGGTCTGGAGCTCTCTCCAGTCGGGTCGGTCCTGGTGGAGCGAAGCATCATCGGCTGGAAGGAATTTGAGCTGGAAGTCATGCGCGACGGAGCGGACAATGTGGTGATCGTCTGCTCGATCGAAAACCTCGATCCCATGGGCGTCCATACCGGTGATTCGATCACCATCGCCCCCGCGATGACCCTAACCGACCGCGAATACCAGGCGATGCGCGACTCGGCGATCCGGATCATTCGCGAAATCGGCGTCGCCGCCGGAGGCTGTAACATCCAGTTTGCCGTCAGTCCCACCACCGGCGAGCAACTGGTCATCGAGATGAACCCACGGGTCTCTCGCTCCTCGGCGCTGGCCTCCAAGGCAACTGGATTCCCGATTGCCCGTATCGGGACCAAGGTGGCGGTGGGCTACCGTCTGGACGAGTTACCCAACGACATCACCAGGACCACCCCGGCTTCGTTCGAGCCGGTGCTCGACTATGTCGTGGTCAAGATTCCTCGGTTCGCCTTCGAGAAATTCCCCTCAGCGGACCCGACCCTCACGACCCAGATGAAGTCGGTAGGCGAGGTCATGGCGATCGGTCGGACCTTCAAGGAGGCCTTTCAGAAGGGGCTTCGGGGATTGGAGGCCGACCGGCCGGGCTGGACAGTCGGAGCAACCCCGTCCGACGATCGACTGGAGGATTCCAGCCGCGAGGCCATCCTGGCGGCGGTCCGCACGCCGACGCCGGAACGGATCTTTCAAATCAAACACGCGCTACAGCTCGGGATCACCGTGGAATCGCTCGCGGAGAGTACCGGTATCGATCCCTGGTTTCTCCACCAGCTGGCGGAGCTGCTCGAGGCGGAGGAGGAATGGCGGGGAAGCGGGGAAGCGGGGAAGCGGGGAAGCAAGGCTCTGCTGCTGAAGATGAAACGCCTTGGATTCTCCGATCGGCAGCTGGCTGACCTGCGGGGTACTAGCGAGTCTGCCATCCGGGCCGAGCGGCACCGCCTCGGCGTCCGTCCCGCCTATAAGACGGTAGATACCTGCGCCGGAGAGTTTCCTTCTGCCACTCCATACCTCTACTCCTCATACGACGAGGAGAACGAGGCTCGGACGAGCGAGGAACCAACGATAGTCATTCTGGGCAGTGGACCCAATCGGATCGGACAAGGAGTCGAGTTTGATTACTGCTGTGTGCGTGCTGCCATGGCATTTCGGGAACTGGGCTACCGCACCGTCATGGTGAACTCCAACCCGGAGACGGTATCCACCGATTTCGACATTTCCGATGCCTTGTACTTCGAGCCGCTCACGCTGGAAGATGTTCTGGAGGTGGTAGCGATCGAACGCCCGCTCGGCGTCGTGGTCCAGCTGGGAGGCCAGACCCCGCTGCGCCTCGCACGGGCGCTCGAGCGGGAGGGAGTGCCCATCCTGGGCACCTCGCCCGACGCGATCGATGCCGCCGAGGACCGGGGAAGGTTCGAGGCGATCACCCGCGAGCTAGGGGTGGCGCAGCCTCCCAGCGGAGTTGCCCAGTCGGTGGAGGAAGCCATAGCTGTGGCCGGACGGGTGGGCTATCCGGTGCTGGTGCGACCCTCCTACGTGCTCGGAGGCCGGGCCATGGAGATTGTCTACGACGATGCCTCCCTGAGAAGCTATTTCGCCCGGGCGGCGCGGGTGGCGCCGGAGCATCCGGTTCTGATCGACAGCTTCCTGGAGGATGCTTTCGAGGCTGACGTCGACGCGATCGCCGACGGAACCCGGTGCGTCATTGGGGGCGTGATGCAGCATATCGAGGACGCAGGAATTCATTCCGGCGATTCCGCCTGCGTGCTACCCCCCTACCTGATCACCGAGGTACAGGTCGAGGAGATGCGCCGCCACACCCGTGCCTTTGCCGAGCGGCTTGGGGTGGTCGGCCTTTTGAATGTCCAGTTCGCCATCAAGAACGGCGTGGTCTACGTCCTGGAGGTGAACCCTCGCGGCTCCCGAACGGTCCCGTTCGTGTCGAAGACTACCGGCGTGCCACTGGCTGGGTTGGCCGCCGCCGTGATGGTGGGGAAGTCACTGGAAGACCTCGGGCTGCACGATGATGTGCTCCAGCCGTATGTCGCGGTGAAGGAAGCGGTCTTTCCCTTCAGTAAGCTGCACGGGGTAGACCTGATCCTCGGCCCCGAAATGCGATCGACCGGCGAAGTCATGGGTATCGCCGACTCGTTCGGCATGGCGTTCGCCAAGGCGCAGATATCGGCGGACGGAGCGCTTCCGCTGGAGGGAGCGATATTCGTCACCGTGAACGACCACGATAAGTCGACCGTGGTCCCCATCGCCCGCCGGTTTCATGGACTCGGCTTTCGGATCCTGGGGACCGATGGCACCGCTCGATATCTCCGCGCTCGCGGAATCCCGACCGAACGCGTGCTCAAGGTCTATGAGGGCCGACCCAACGCCGTGGATCTCCTCCTCTCGGGACAGATCCAGCTCCTCATCAACACACCTCTCGGGAAGCTTACCCAGCAGGACGATTACACCATCCGCCGGGCCGCGCTCCAGCATCGGGTGCCTTATACCACTACACTGTCGGCCGCTTCGGCCGCCTGCGACGCCATTATTGCGCTTCGAAGCCGGAGCGGAGAAGTCCGCGCCCTGCAGGAGTGGCATGCGCTGGCGCGGGAGATGTCTCCGGAGTGGACCGGGTGACTGCCCGAGATCCGAGCTTCGTCACCGCATTACGGAGTCGTGTCACCGGGACCGTTCGCGAGTCCGAACCCACCGGCCGCTACTCCACCTACCGGATCGGTGGACCCGCCACGGTGCTCCTGCCCAAGGCGGCTGAAGATGTGGGCACCGCACTCAAGCTCGCTGCCGATGCCGGCGTACCCTGGTTTGCTATCGGGCTGGGATCCAATATCCTGCTGCCGGACGAAGGCCTGGAGGCACTGGTGATCCGGATGGGGAAGGGCCTCGATCGGGTGGAACAGAACCAGGAGACCTGGAGCATTGGCGCAGGGCTCCCCGCTCCCCTCGCGGCGCGCCGTACCGCGGAAGCCGGATTTGCCGGCCTGCACATCTTCGTGGGCGTACCCGGCACCGTCGGTGGTGGGGTATACATGAATGCCGGCTGCCATGGTGGCGACTGGTCCGAAGTGGTTGAAGCGGTCACCGTGGTCGATCACACCGGGCAGGATGCAGTTCTGGGGAGAAAGGAGATTCCGTTCAGCTACCGACGGAGCGGCCTGGATGGTCGAATCGTGCTCGCCACCCGAGTCCGTCTCAGACCGGAGGCACCGACCCGGCTGGAGGAGGCCGTCGCGGAGATGTTCGAGTGGCGTCAGAGCGGCACTCCATTCAACCAGCCGTGCTGCGGGAGCGTGTTCAAGAATCCAGCCGGCCCGAGCTGGAAACGGGAGGACGGCCCCCGCACGGCCGGTCAACTCATCGAGGCTGCTGGACTCAAGGGTTTTGCGATCGGAGGGGCCCAGGTTTCGCCGATGCATGCGAACTACTTCGTGAACACCGGCGGGGCAACGGCGTCCGACGTCACAAAGTTGATCGACCACGTGCAGCAGGTGGTAGAAGAGAGATTCGGGGTACCTCTGGAGCCGGAGGTAAAGTTGATCGGGAGCCGGGGTGAGTACCTGAATGCCTGACTACTTCGCTCACGAGTCCTCCTACATCGACGATGGGGCCAAGATTGGTGCAGGCACCAAGATCTGGCACTTCTGCCACGTCATGCCTGGTGCGGTGATCGGAGAGCGTTGCAACCTGGGGCAGAACGTGGTGGTCATGCCGGGCACTCGCCTGGGCAATAACGTCAAGGTGCAGAACAACGTCTCGATCTATGAAGGCGTCGTGCTGGAGGACGATGTTTTCTGTGGTCCCAGCTGTGTCTTTACCAACGTGGTGAATCCACGGAGCCACGTCTCCCGAAAGGCGGAGTACCGGAAAACGCTGGTCCGGCGGGGCACCTCCATTGGCGCGAACGCCACAATCCTGTGTGGCATCACCCTCGGTGAGTACAGCTTCATCGGGGCGGGGGCCGTGGTTCGAAGCGACGTGCCAGCCTTTGCGCTCATGGTAGGGGTCCCCGCCCGCCGGGTGGGATGGATGTGTCAATGCGGTCTCCGCCTGCAGGTTCGCGAGGGTAGGGCGGTCTGTTCGGCTTGCGGAGCCGGTTACCAGGAAACCGACGGCGCGCTCCGGCTGATTGACCCGCCCAAGGCACCCGGCTAACTTCTCTGGCTGTCAATGGTTCCGCGCTTTCACGCGCCCGGGCTCGGCCAGATGCGGTCGGAGCGCGGGCGCGTTCCACATGACCGCCTTCCCTGCAGGGCGGAGCAAAGGGTCAGGGTTCCGGTGAACGTTCCCCTGTTGGACTTGGTAGCGCAGTACCAAGACATCAAAGACGATGTACTCGCGGCCATGATGAAGGTCATCGAGCGCCAGTCGTTCATCATGGGGCCGGAAGTCGGGCAGCTGGAGAGCGAGATTGCGAAGCTGTCGCGGGCCAAGTATGGGATTGCCTGTGCCAGCGGGACGGATGCCCTCCTCCTCCCGCTCAAGGCATTGGACTTGCGAGCAGGCGACGAGGTGATCACGACGCCCTTCACCTTCTTTGCCACCGCGGGGACGATCCACAACGCCGGCGGCACCCCCGTCTTCGTCGACATCGACCCCGAGACGATGAACATCTCGCCGGCCGCTATCGAGGCGGCCATCACACCGCGCACTCGCGCGATCGTGGTGGTGCATCTGTTTGGGCAGATGGCCGCCATGGAGATGATCGCGCCTCTGGCGGCCCGGCATGGACTGCCGGTGATCGAAGATGGGGCACAGAGCATCGGCGCGCGGCGAAAAGTCGACGGAGCCTGGCGAGCTTCGGGCGAGATCGGGACGGTGGGGACGCTGTCCTTCTTCCCCACGAAGAACCTGGGGGCCTGGGGCGATGGTGGTATGATGGTCACTCAGGACGATGGGATGGCGGAGCGGCTGCGGCGCCTCCGACTTCACGGCGGTTCCCGTCAGTATTTCCACGAAGAGGTCGGCACCAATAGCCGGCTGGATACTCTCCAGGCGGCAGTCTTATTGGCGAAGCTACCCTACTTGCGACGCTGGACCGAAGCCCGGAAGCAGCATGCCGCTCGGTACACGATGGCATTCCGCACCCAACCGGAGATCTGTCCACCGGCCACCGATCCGGCCAACGATCACATCTTTCACCAATACACGATTCGGGTCTCTCGTCGCGACGGGCTTCAGGCTCACCTCAAGGCGAAGGGAATCGGTCACTCGATCTACTATCCCCTGGCACTCCATTTACAGCCGTGTTTCGCGTCTCTGGGATATCGCCGCGGAAGTCTGCCGGTGGCGGAGCGGGCCATGGAGTCGGTTATCTCGCTGCCGGTGTATCCCGAGATGACCGAGCAGCAGCAGGGCACAGTCATCGACGCCGTTCAATCATTCTACGCCTGAGCTATTTGTGAGCATTGCGCAGGACCTGATCGACAAGGCTGACCGCCGCCAGATCCAGTTCGGAATCGTAGGCCTGGGGTATGTGGGACTTCCGCTGGCGGTCGAGCTGGCGCAGGCAGGCTACCGGGTGCTGGGTTTCGACGTGAATCAGAAGGTGGTTGATGGACTCAACACCGGTCACTCGCACGTCAAGGATGTGACCGATGCTCAACTCCAGGCTGCCATGGAGTGCGGGCGTTTCACCGCGACGTCCGATATGGGGCGGCTTTCGGAACCCGATGCGATCTCGATCTGCGTGCCTACGCCATTGTCGAAGTTCAAGGATCCGGACGTCAGCTATATCGTGGCGGCGACCGAGTCCGTCAAAAAGAAGCTCCGGCGCGGCCAGGCCATCATCCTGGAGAGTACGACGTATCCCGGTACCACCCGGGAAATCATGCTTCCGGCGCTGGAAAGCACCGGACTCCAGGTCGGTCACGACTTCTTTCTCGCGTTCAGTCCAGAGCGAGTCGACCCGGGGAACCCGCGGTACGGCACCCGCAATACCCCCAAGGTCGTTGGCGGGATCACCGTAGACTGCCGCCGTGTGGCGGTGGCGCTGTATCAGCCGGCGATCGACACCCTGGTGCCGGTGTCGACCACGGAGGCGGCGGAACTGGTCAAGCTCCTGGAGAACACCTTCCGTAGCGTGAATATCGGTCTGGTCAATGAGATGGCGATTGTGTGCGACAAGTTGGGGGTGGATGTCTGGGAGGTGATCGAAGCCGCCTCCACCAAGCCGTTCGGGTTCATGAAGTTTCTGCCTGGGCCAGGGCTCGGTGGCCACTGCATTCCGATCGACCCGCATTATCTCGCCTGGAAAATGCGCGGCCTGAACTACAAGACCAGGTTCATCGATCTGGCGGGGGAACTGAACACCGAGATGCCGGAGTTCTGGGTGCGCAAGCTGGCCGAGGCCCTGAATAGCCAGGGCAAGGCGGTGCGGGGAGCGTCAGTCCTCGTCCTCGGTGTGGCCTACAAGCGAGATATCGACGATATCCGCGAGAGCCCGGCACTGGACATCATCCGTCTGCTGAAAGGCCAGGGGGCCCGGGTGGCTTATTCGGATCCGCACGTGCCGCTGTTCCGTGAGGATGGCCAAGAGTTCAAATCGGTCGAACTGACACCCGAAGTGGTGGCGGCCGCCGACTGTGTCATGGTCGTCACCGATCATACGTCGGTCGATTATCGGATGATCAAACGCACGGCCAAGCTCGTGGTCGACACCCGGAACGCAATACCGAAAGAGGTCTGACATGCATGTGGCGGTGATCGGAAGCGGGTATGTAGGGCTGGTCGCCGGCGCGTGTCTGGCTGAGACCGGGAACGACGTAACCTGTGTCGATGTGGACGCGGAGAAGATCGCGCGGCTGCAGCGGAACGAGATCCCGATCTACGAGCCGGGCCTCGAGCCGATGGTGAAGCGCAATCAGGATGAGCAGCGTCTCACCTTCACCACCGATCTGGCCTCCGCCGTTCGGAGCTCGCGCGTCATCTTCATCGCGGTCGGGACCCCGCCTGGTGAGGATGGCTCGGCCGACCTGAAGCACGTGCTCGCCGTCGCCCGGTCGGTAGGCCGCCATATGAACGAGCCCAAGATCGTGGTGACCAAGTCCACGGTTCCGGTCGGCACTGCGGAGAAGGTCCGGGCAGCGGTCCGCTCGGAGACCGATATCCCGTTCTCGGTGTGCTCCAATCCGGAGTTCCTGAAGGAAGGAGCGGCGATCGAGGATTTCATGAAGCCCGACCGCGTGGTGATCGGTGTCGACAACGCGGAGGCGAAGGAGGTCATGGAGGAGCTCTACGCCCCGTTTACCCGGCAAGGAGGCAACCGGATCTTATTCATGGATATCGCGTCGGCGGAAGTCACCAAGTATGCCGCTAACGCCATGCTGGCTACCCGGATCTCTTTCATGAACCAGATGGCGTTGTTCTGCGAGCTGGTGGGGGCCGATGTCAATCACGTCCGCCTGGGCATCGGATCGGATCAGCGGATCGGCAGGGCCTTCCTCTATCCTGGTCCAGGATATGGCGGCTCCTGCTTCCCGAAAGACGTGAAGGCGTTGATTCGAACCTCGGAAGATCTCGGGTTGTCGCTTGATGTGCTCAAGGCCGTCGAACAGGTGAACGAGTGCCAGAAACAGGTGGTGTTACAGAAGACCCTTCGCCATCTCGGACAGGACTTGAGCGGCAAGAGCATCGGTATCTGGGGATTGGCCTTCAAAGCGGAAACCGACGACATGCGCGAGAGTCCCGCAATTCCGGTGGTCGAAGGCCTGCTCGATGCCGGGGCGCGGGTGCAGACTCACGATCCCAAGGCGACTGACTCGGCTCGGATGATTTTCGGCGACCGGGTGATGTACGCGGCAGACCCGTACAGTGCGGCGCACGGCGTGGACGCGCTGCTGGTCATGACCGAGTGGCTGGTCTATCGCAACCCCGATTTCGAACGGGTGCGTAAGCTGGTGCGGCGGCCGTTGCTGATCGATGGGCGGAACCTCTACGACCCAGAACGCATGGCCGCCCTGGGCTTCGAGTATCACGGGATCGGCCGGGGCTACAGGTGAGCCGGGTCCTGGTGACCGGCGCCGCAGGGTTCATCGGATCACATCTCGTCCAGGCACTGGTTGACCAGGGAGACGACGTCATCGGAGTGGACAACTTCGATCCCTTCTACCCTCGTAGGATGAAGGAGCGCAATCTCGCGGAAGTCGGGGCTCAGCGACGTTGGTCCTTCCAAGAGCAGGATATATTGGACGTCGCGGCCTTACGCGCCCTGCTCACTCCCGACACGATCATCGTACATTTGGCAGCCAAGGCTGGCGTCCGGCCCTCCCTCGCTGACCCCGCGGGTTATGCTCAGGCCAATGTGACCGGCACCGCTGCCGTCGCTGAAGCAGCACGGCAGGCGGGCGTTTCCCGAGTCGTGTTCGGGTCATCGTCGTCAGTCTACGGCGACAGCACCCCGGTCCCGTTTCGTGAGGACGCTGTCGCGGTACTGCCGGTCTCCCCCTATGCTGCCACCAAGCGGGCAGCCGAGCTCTTCCTGACCGCGGTAGCGCCGATCTACGGTTTTCGGGTGGTGTCGCTGCGATTTTTCACCGTCTATGGTCCCCGGCAGCGTCCCGACCTCGCGATTCATGCCTTTACCCGCAAGATGGTCGAGGGACGCGCAGTGACGCTCTTTGGGGACGGGACCCAGGCCCGCGACTACACCTATTGCGACGACATCATTGCGGGGGTTCTCGCGGCAATCCGCTGGTCCGGCAAGGCTCCCATCGGCGTCGAGACCTTCAACCTCGGTGGTAGCCGACCGATTCCCACCGAGGCCATGGTGGCGGAGATCGCCGCTGCAGTCGGGGTGCAACCCAAGATCGAATGGGCGCCGATGCAGCCGGGTGATGTGCAGCAGACCGCCGCCGACATCAGCAAATCGCACAGGGTTCTCGGCTATCAGCCGAAGACACCGTTTCCGGAAGGTATTCGCCGATTCGTCCACTGGTTTCGGGAGGCGTATGTCGGGGCAGACTGAGCTACTGCTGGCCAGAGCGCGGGAGCGCTTCGTGGTGCAGGACTATTATGGTGCCGTCCACCTGCTCGACACGGTGGTTGATTCGGGACGAGCCTTTGCCGACGTCCATCACCTGCTGGGCGTGTGTCTCTCATTGCTAGGCCAGCCCCAACGGGCCCTGAGCGAGCTGGACCGGGCACTGGAGCTGAATCCCCGGTACGTGGAGGCGTTGATCCACCGAGGCCTGGTGCTCAACGAGCTGGGACGCACCGAAGAAGCCGAAGAAGCTTTCGCCCGGGCCACTTCGCAGTTGGAGTGTTCGACGGCGGGCCTTCCTGTCCCGGTCGCCGCGCAGCTGGCCAATCGCCACGCCGATCTCGCCGACAGTTATGCCGGAGCCGGTGCGCTCGACCGCGCGATCGAGCAGTACGAGCGGGCGCTCGAGCTCGGTCCGGAATTTCATGACCTTCGCTATCGAATGGCCCGACTGCTTCTGGAAGCCGGCCGATCGCTGGAAGCCCGCGATGCGCTCGAGAGGGTGTTGGAGGCCCGACCGACTTTCGTGGATGCCGAAGCTGCACTGGGACTGGCGCGCTATCTCTCGGGGGATGCAGCCGGGGCCCGGGACGTGTGGCAGGCATGTCTGGCGCGACGACCGGAAAATGCACGGGTGGAAGCGTATCTCTCCATGCTCACTCGAGCCGACAGGTGACAGCCAGGTCGGTAGCAGCAGGGCTGTGGATCGCACTGATCCTTGGCTGCGGAAAGGCCGGTGACCATGAGCGCCGGGGCGACGAGGCGTATGGCGAGAGTCGCTACGGCGACGCGCTGACGGAGTATCGCGCGGCGGTGGCCCAAGACCCGGACGCCCGGATCTGGGCCAAAACCGGTGCGGCGGCGATGCACGCCGGCTCGCTGGACCTGGCCTCGAACGCCTACCTGCGTTTGGCGGCGGAAGATCCGACTCGCGCCGAAGAAGCCGCCGAGGGTCTGGAAGCGGTTGCCCGGGCTGCCGAGCGGGCTCAAGACCACAAGCGGCTGGAGAGTGCCGTAATCGGTCTCGGAATGATCGCGCCCAACCGATCGATCGGCCGTTATGCTCTCGCGGTCCTCCGTCATCCCGGAGCCGACGCCAACGATCTCGTCGCCGTTATTCCGGCCGCCGTAGCGGTTGCCCCCGATGCGGAGACCGTGGACTCTCTCCTGTGGGTCTATGGGAATGCACTCCGCGAAACCTCCGGTTGTGACCAGGCGCTGTATGTCTTTCAGGCTGCGGCGCGTCGCACCGGCAACGCTACGCTTCGGAGCCGGGCTGAAGATGGGGTCGCGGGATGTTCGTTGGCACTGGGTCTCCGAGCCCAGGCAGCGGGGAAGGTCGACGACGCGACACTCTGGTTCGCCGCCGCCATTCGGATCGATTCGAGCACCGCTGTCGGGCGTCGGTCGCTGGTTGGGTATGGAGACGCCCAGGCCCGGCTCGGCGATACCGTAGCAGCAGCGCTGGCATTTCAGGCGGTCGCCTCGGACCAGGTTCAGAGCGACTCCACCACTCAAATGGCCCGGGACCGGCTGGAAGAGTTGCGGGCCCGCACCGATTTGCCCCGGACAATTCTCCGATGACTCGACTGCTGGCGTGCTGCGGCTTGGTCTTATTGATCGCATGCGGCGGGCATCGAGCTGCCGACACGCCTGCCGCTCCGGCGCCGGTCTCCGATGCTAGCGCCAGTGCCGCCACGATTGATAGTCTCTGGACGACCGCGGAACGTGCTGTTCATCACGGCAAGTGGGACGATGCGGAGAAGCTGTTGAATCGGGCGATCCTCGAGTTCTCGCCCGGCGATCGGCGAGTGGCCCTTGCTCACTTCTACCTGGGGGAAGCGCTTTTTGCTCAAGGCAGACAGCTCGAGGCGGCTCGGGAGTTCCGGAAAGCGTCGGATGAGACGCCCAACGATCCGATCGCTCCCGACGCGCTGCTCCGACTAGGTGATGTCTACTCCGATCTCTGGCGTCGGCCGGAGCTCGATCCGACCTACGGCCAGACCGCACTTTCCACCTATCAGGAGCTGCTGAACCGCTATTCGGGAAGTAACGCCGCCAAGCGAGCCGAGCTCCGGATCGCGGAGCTGAACGAACGCTTCGCGGTTAAGGCATACAAGGCAGCGCTGTTCTACTTTCGGCTGAAGGCCTACGACTCGGCGATCCTGTATCTGAAGGATCTGATCGCCACCTATCCCAAGTCATCCGTGGCTCCGGACGCGCTGGTCAAACTGGTGCAGGCGTACAGGAGACTGGGCTACGGGGAGGACGTGCAGGAGACCTGCGACTACATCAAGCGTTTCCATCCCAAGGCTATTGGAGCGAGAGAGGTCTGCCCGGCGCACCTTACCGGCGCCTGAGTGCTTGATGATAGGCCTCTTCGGTGGATCCTTCGACCCCGTTCACAACGGACATCTCATCGTCGCACAGGTAGCACGCGAAGCCTTGGGGCTCGACGCCGTCAGGTTTATCCCTGCGCGCGAGCAACCGTTCAAGCATGGACGCCACCGTAGCTCGGCGGATCATCGGGCCGCCATGCTCGACCTGGCAATCACCGGATCACCCGGCTTCGAGCTGGAGCGGTTGGAGCTGGATCGTCCCGGCCCGTCGTACACCGTCAACACCTTGCGAGAACTGCGAGTGCGCGAGCCGCTGGCGGAGTTCGTTTTGCTGCTCGGTGCCGATGCCGCGGCTGACCTGGCTGATTGGAGGGAGGCGGATCGCATCCCCGAGCTTGCCCGGGTAGTGGTATTCGCCCGGCCCGGCACTGCCGTTCCAGCGTCGCCTGCGATTGCGGAGGTCATCGAGGTGCCGGCGATCGATATTTCGGCGACTGAGGTGCGCCGCCGGGTCAGCCGGGGGCAGCCGATCCGCTACTGGGTTCCGGATTCGGTCCGAGAGTATATCTCACGGCACCGGTTATATTTGGACGCAGAATGATTAAGACACTGATGACAGCCGTCTTCGGCTCTCGCTTCGACCGCGAGCGCAAGCGGATCCAGCCGATCGTCGACCAAATCCACGAGCAGGAAGAGCGCCTCAAGGATTTGAGCGAGGCCGACTTAAAGGCGCAGACCCCGCGCTTTCGGGAACGCCTGGCTGCGCGGACCGGTCCGATCAAGCTCGAGCTCGAGGAGGTGCGCCAGGCCAAGCACGGCTGTGCCGATCCGGTGGAACGCGACCAGCTCGAGGGGCGCTTTCACGAGCTGGAAAAACGCTACAAGCAGGAGCTGGCCGACGGGCTCGACGAGCTCCTTCCCGAGGCATTTGCCACCGTGCGCGAAGCCTGCCGCCGGCTGCTCGGCACCACTGTTGAGGTCACTGGCCACGAGGTGCCGTGGGACATGGTGCCATACGACGTACAGCTGATCGGCGGTGTCGTATTGCATCAGGGGAAGATCGCGGAGATGGCGACCGGTGAGGGCAAGACGCTGGTCGCTACCCTGCCGCTCTACCTCAATGCCCTGGCCGGTCGGGGGACGCACCTGGTCACGGTGAATAACTATCTCGCCCGTCGCGACTCTCAGTGGATGGGCCACGTCTACAAGTACCTCGGGCTCACGGTGGGTTGTCTCGACGACACCGAGCCATCCTCCCCGGAGCGGCGGGCAGCGTACCTGGCGGACATCACTTACGGGACCAACAACGAGTTCGGCTTCGATTACCTGCGTGACAATATGGTCTTCTCGCTCGACCAGCGGGTCCAGCGCGAACACGCCTATGCCATCATCGACGAGGTCGATTCGATCCTGATCGACGAGGCGCGCACTCCGCTCATCATTTCTGGTCCGGTTGGCAACGAGAGCGATGAGAAGTACGGGCAATTCGATCGCCAGGTCGCCGAATTGGTGCGCAAGCAGACCGGGGTTGTGAACACGCTTCTGGCGGAGGCAGAGCGGCTGCTGGAGGATCAGAAGACCCGGAACGATGCTGCCCTCAAGCTCTATCAGGCCCAGCTGGGTATGCCCAAGAACAAGCGGCTGCTCAAAATGCTCAACGAGACCGGGATAAAGCAGATGGTCCAGCGGATGGAGCTCGACGCCATCGGCGACCGCAAGCTCCCGATGAAGCAGCAGCGCATGCGCGACCTGGAAGAGACGCTGTACTTCGTGCTCGACGAGAAGGGCCACTCGGTGCATCTCACCGACCGGGGCGCCGAGGCGATGTCCCCCAACGATCCAGGCCTCTTCCTGGTGCCCGACATCTCCGAAGAGATCCACCACATCGACAAGGATCCCGAGCTCTCTCCCCACGACCGTATCGAGCGGCGCAGGGAAGTGGAGTCGGAGTACGCGATCAAGAGCGAGAAGCTCCACATCATTCACAAGTTGTTGCAGGCGCACGTGCTGTACGAGAAGGAGGTGGACTACCTGGTCCAGGAAGGTCAGGTAATGATCGTCGATGAGTTCACCGGCCGGGTCATGACCGGGCGGCGTTGGTCCGACGGACTCCATCAGGCGGTGGAGGCGAAGGAAGGTGTCCAGGTCAAAGGCGAGACCCAGACCTTCGCGACGATCACGATCCAGAACTACTTCCGGATGTACGACAAGCTGGCCGGCATGACCGGGACCGCGGAGACGGAGGAGACCGAGTTCTATTCGATTTACGGGCTCGAAGTGAGCGTCATTCCGACCCACCGGCCCGTCAAGCGGATCGATCAGGCCGACCGGATCTACAAGACTCGGAAGGAAAAACACGATGCCATCATGGACGAGGTCGAGCGGCTGCACGGGCTCGGCTGGCCCATACTGATCGGCACCGTCAACGTGGATGTGTCGGAGACGCTGTCGCGACAACTCAAGCGCCGGGGTCTCAAGCACGAGGTACTCAACGCCAAGTACCACCAGCGTGAGGCTGAGATCGTTGCCGGGGCGGGGCAGAAGGCGGCGATTACGATCGCAACGAACATGGCGGGCCGCGGCACCGACATCAAACTGGGCAAGGATCTCGATCTAACCCAGGGGGAGGCTGGCCTTCAGATCATCGGCACCGAGCGGCACGAGTCCCGGCGCATTGACCGGCAGCTCCGCGGGCGTTCGGGCCGTCAGGGAGATCCTGGACAATCGATCTTCTTCCTCTCGCTGGAAGACGATCTGATGCGACTGTTTGGGTCGGACCGCATCGCGCGTTGGATGGACAAGAGCGGCGCCGAGGAAGGTGAAGTCATCACCGGTGGTCTGGTAACCCGCGCCATCGAGCAGGCGCAGAAGCGGGTCGAGCTGCAAAACTTCCAGCAGCGGAAACGGCTGCTGGAGTACGATGACGTCATGAACCAGCAGCGCGAGGTCATCTACTCGCTTCGGCTCTTCGCGCTCGAGCGGGGTGAGGAGCTCAAGGCGGAAGCTCGGCGGATGATCGAGATGGCGCTGGAACGGGCGGTGAATCAGTTCCTGGCTGGGACCGAACGAGCCGAGGAGTACGACCGCGGTGGCCTTCGTGAGGCACTCGCCCTTCAGTACCTCGTCAGCGTGGATGCCCTGACCGAGACCGATGCCGCCCCTGGTCTGGAACAGATGGTTACGCTGGTGAAGCAGGAGGGAGAGGAGTCGTTCAAGCGAAAGATCGACTATCTGGCCGACTTCGGGAAATCGATCCGCCTGCCCGAAGTCGATACCCAGGTGCTGTCCCAGGTCATGCTGTCGGTCCTGGACGAGCGCTGGAAGGACCACTTGTACGACCTCGATCAGCTACGGAACGCCATTCAGTATCGCGCGTGGGGCCAGAAGGATCCTCTGGTCGAGTACAAGCGCGAGGCATTCGAGATGTTCGAGGATCTGATGCACGACATTCAGTCCACCTTCACCGAGCGCTTCCTCAAGATCCAGGTCAGTGCCGATCCGCCCAGGCCGGAACCGCAGGTCCGCCGGGTGGCCCCACCCGAGCCGGCCGCGGAACCGGTTGGCGCGGATGACTTGTTCACGGCCCCCCCGCGACGAGTTACGCCACCGCCTTCCTTGGCCTCAGGTCTCAGCAGCTCGATGGGTCCCGTGGGCCGGGCGACCGCCGCGGTGCCTGAAGTCGGCAGGAACGACCCATGTCCCTGCGGTTCAGGCCGGAAATACAAGAAGTGCCACGGAGCCGGCCGCTAGCAGCGTAAGTTGTGTTGGCCCCGCACGATAATGGCACGCCCATCGATCGACCGACGGCTATCCTGGAGGCATGGCCCTCCCGGTTTCTACCCTCCCCAACGAGGATCGTCCCCGAGAGCGTCTCTGGTCGCTCGGCCCCGCCGCGTTGACGACTGCCGAACTTCTTGCCATCCTGTTAGGTACCGGAGGAGGTGGCCAGGACGTCCTGGAGCTTGCCCGCCAGCTTCTCGAGGTCAGTGAGGGCTCGCTCCGCAGCTTGGCGCGACGTCCTCGCGCCGAACTGCTTCGGTCTCCCGGAGTCGGTCCGACCAAGGCAGGACGGTTGATTGCGGCCCTCGAACTCGGGTCCCGTGCCGCCCGCGAGCAGCGGCCACCGGTCTCCCGGATCAGGGAACCCGAGGACGTCGTCCGGTTGTTCGATACTCGGCTCCGGGATCTGCAGGTGGAAGAGTTTCACCTCCTGGCCCTCGATAGCCAGAGCCAGGTGTTGCGAGAGGTGCTGATTACCCGGGGTCTCCTGAACAGTTCCCTGGTCCACCCTCGCGAAGTGTTCCGCGCTGCCATAGCGGAGGCGGCGGCAGGAATTATCGTCGTCCACAATCATCCCAGTGGCGATCCGACGCCCTCGGCGGAAGACCGGGCCGCCACCAAGCAGCTTGTCTCCGCTGGACGGCTGCTCGATATACCGCTCTACGACCACGTGATCATCGCCGGAGATCGATTCGTGAGCCTTGCGACCGCGGGACTGCTGTGACTGGAACCTTACCCGACCTCGCTCCTGACCTCAGGGCCGTGCTCGAGAAGCACGCCGATCGGCTCGACCTCGAGCTGGTCGACCGAGCGCTTCGCTTCAGCGCGTCGGCGCATCGCGGTCAGAAGCGGATGTCCGGCGAAGATTTCGTCTCTCATTCCATTGCGGTTGCGCTCATTCTGGCCGAGCAGCTCCTGGACAGCACTACCATCGCCGCCGCATTGCTCCACGACGTAGTGGAGGACTCCGATGTCCGCACCGAGGACATCGCCCGGGAATTCGGCCCCGAGATCGCCGGCATCGTCGATGGTCTTACCAAGATCTCCAGCCTCACCTTCCACTCCTCTGCCGAAGAACAGGTGGAGAACTACCGCAAGCTGCTGCTCTCGATCGCCAAAGACGCCAGGGTCATCATCATTAAGCTGGGCGACCGGCTGCACAACATGCGGACGCTGGAGCACCTCCCCCCCGAACGGCGCGCCCGCATCGCCCTCGAGACGCGAGAGATCTATGCTCCGCTAGCGCACCGATTCGGTATGGCGGGAATCAAGGCGGAACTGGAAGACTTGGCGTTCAAGTTCCTGGAGCCCGAGGAGTACCGGGATCTGGCGATGCAGGTGGCCGCGAAGCGAGCGTCCCGGGAGCAGACGATCCTCAAGCTCAAGACCCCACTGGATCACGAGCTGCGTCAGGCCGGGATCGACTGGTTCGAAGTCACCGGCCGACCCAAGCACCTGTGGTCCATTTTCCAGAAGATGCGCAAGCGGGCGAAGGCCTTTGACGAGATCTACGATCTCATGGCTGTCCGGGTGATTGTGCGAACGGTGCCGGATTGCTATCACGTGCTCGGCATTATCCATCACAACTGGACGCCGATCCAGGAGCGAATCAAGGACTACATCGCCAGTCCCAAATCCAACGCCTATCAGTCGCTACATACCACCATCTTCGGGCCGGGCGGCCAGCTGTTCGAGGTACAGATCCGCACCCAGGACATGCACCGAACGGCGGAGTACGGCATCGCGGCGCACTGGGTCTACAAGCGCGATGGCTCGGCCGACGAGCTGGATCAACATCTCGGGTGGTTCCGCCAGCTGCTCGAGCTGCAACAGGATACTCACAGCCCCGAGGAGTTTCTCGAGTTCCTCAAGATCGACCTGTACCAGGACGAGATTTTCATCTTTACTCCCCATGGCGACGTAAAGCGGCTTCCCAAGGGCTCGACGCCGATCGACTTCGCCTTCCACGTGCACACCGAGGTCGGACTGAAGTGTCAGGGCGCCAAGGTGAACGGCCGGATCGCGCCGCTCCACCGCGAGCTCAAGAGCGGCGACACTGTCGAGATCCTCACCAGTGCGGCCGCCAAGCCCAGTCGCGACTGGCTCAGCCATGTCCGCACCGCGCGAGCACGGCACAAGATCAAACAGTGGGTCAATCACGAGGAGGAGACGGTCAGTCTCGCCCTGGGCCGAGAAATTCTCGCCCGTGAGGTCCGCCGTCGGCGGCTGGACATCCCCGACGACCAGCGGCTTGCCCGAGCTGCGGAGATCCTCTCCTTGGCCGATGGCCGCGGACTTGAGATCGCGGTCGGCCGGGGAGATGTACCCATTGGCCAGGTGATCCGCGCCCTTTATCCCGATGTGCCGACCGATGAGATGCAGGAGCCGAAGCCGACCGTCTTCGGCCGGGTCATCGACCGCATTCGCCTGGGTCGCGGCATCAAGATCCAAGGCGTCGATGGCTTGATGGTCCGCTACGCCCAGTGTTGTCAGCCGGTGCCGGGTGATTCGGTCGTGGGCTACGTCACCCAGGGCCGAGGAATTTCCATTCATCGCTCCGATTGCCCCAACCTGCTCACGCTCGCCGCTGACGAGCGCCGAGTCGACATCGACTGGCAGGAGACCGCGGGAGAGGCGTTTGCCGTGCGTCTGGCCGTCACCGGCGAGGATCGTCGCGGTCTCTATGCCGACATCATGGAAGCGATCAGCCAAACGGGAACCAACATCCGGGGTGCCGATCTGCACACCAAGGACGGCTCGGTGTTCGGGACGATCTTTGTCGAAGTGGATAACCTGCCGCATTTGGGCAAGGTGATGAAGGCGGTCCGGAAGGTGAAAGGCGTCACCGCGATCGAGCGCCGCGAGGCGCCTCCCACTTGAGCTACTGGATCCTCAAGACCGATTCCGACGTCTATCCCTTCGAGCATCTGGTGCGGGACCGCACCACGAGGTGGGACGGCGTAAGCAACGCCGTTGCGCTGAAACACATCCGCAGCATGCAACGGGACGACCCGCTGCTGATCTATCACTCCGGTGCGACGAAGGAAATCGTCGGCCTGGCCCGCGTCACCAGCGCTCCCTATCCCGACCCCAAGCAGAACGACCCCAAGCTCGTCGTGGTCGATGTCGAAGCCGGTCGGCGACTTCCGCACCCGGTGTCCCTCGCGGCAATCAAGGCCGATCCCAGCTTTGCCGAGCTTGGATTGGTGCGACAGCCGCGGCTGTCAGTCATCCCGGTGCCGGAGGCGCAATGGAAGAAGCTGCTGACAATGGGTGGCTCGGTTGACTCAGAAGCGGCTCTCCCCGAATAAACACCGGCAGTATATATTCCCTCTATGAGCAGTCCTCGATTCGAAGTCGTCGCTCCGTTCGAGCCCGCCGGTGACCAGCCTAAAGCCATCCAGGAGCTGACCCAGGGACTCCTTCGTGGAGACCGATACCAGACGCTGCTGGGGGTCACCGGCTCCGGCAAGACGATGACGCTGGCGCACACCATCGCCAACCATGGCAAGCCAACACTGGTCCTCTCCCACAACAAGACGTTGGCCGCGCAGCTCTATGGAGAGCTGCGGCAGTTTCTGCCGCGGAATGCCGTGGAGTACTTCGTCTCGTACTACGACTACTACCAGCCGGAAGCGTATGTCCCGGCGACCGACGTGTATATCGAGAAGGACGCCTCCATCAACCAGGACATCGAGAGCTTGCGGCTGCGTGCCACCTCGAGCCTGATGGAGCGCCAAGACGTCGTAATCGTGGCGACGGTGAGCGCGATCTATGGCCTGGGCGACCCGGCCGAATACCGCAAGCTCATGGTGACGGTGCACCGGGGAGAGCGGCGGGGAAGGGATTCCATCCTGGCCGAGCTGGTGCGAATCCAGTACGGCCGGAACGACGTCGCCTTCGAGCAGGGCAGCTTCCGGGTACGAGGTGACTCGATTGAGATCTTCCCCGCCTATGCTGAGCAGGCGATCCGGATCGAGCTTTGGGGAGACGAAGTCGAGCGCATCAGTAAGATCACTCCGCTCACCGGCGAGACCATCGTGCAGTTGGATCAATGCGCGATCTATCCGGCCAAGCATTTTGTCACCCAACGGCCTACCATCGAGCGGGCAGTGAAAGTCATTCGGGAGGAGCTTGCTGTCCGGCTGGCCGAGCTGAGGAGCGCCGGCAAGCTGCTGGAAGCACAGCGGCTCGAGTCCCGGACGTCGTTCGATGTAGAGATGTTGCTGGAAGTAGGTACCTGCGCCGGAATCGAGAATTACTCGCGGCATCTCACCGGCCGGCGTGAGGGTGAGCGTCCGGCGTGTCTGATCGACTATTTCCCGCCCGAGTTCCTCGTGGTGGTCGACGAGTCACACGTGAGCCTGCCGCAGATCGGCGGGATGTACAACGGCGACCGGGCGCGCAAGCTGACCCTGGTCGAGTATGGGTTCCGACTTCCCTCGGCGCTCGACAATCGCCCGCTCCGGTTCGACGAGTTCATGTCGCTGGTGCCGCAGATGATCAGCCTCTCAGCCACCCCGGGCGACTATGAGCTCCAACTCTCGCAGGGCGCGGTGGTGGAGCAGATCATCCGGCCCACAGGACTGGTCGATCCCGAGGTCGATGTCCGGCCGGTGCGGGGCCAGGTCGACGATCTACTGGCCGAAATTCGCTTGCGGGAAACTCGGGGCGAGCGGGTGCTGGTGACCACGCTCACCAAGCGGATGGCGGAAGACCTCACCGACTATCTCCAACAGGCCGGTGTGCGGGTACGCTATCTCCACTCGGACATCGATGCAATCGAACGGATGGAGATTTTGCGCGGCCTGCGGTTGGGCGACTTCGACGTTCTGGTCGGAATCAATCTGTTGCGCGAGGGTCTCGATCTTCCGGAGGTGTCTCTGGTCGCAATTCTTGATGCCGATCAGGAGGGGTTCCTGCGCTCCGATCGATCGTTGGTACAGACGATCGGACGAGCGGCCCGACACCTCAACGGGAGAGCGGTGCTCTACGCCGATCGGATCACCGGGTCGATGCAGCGGGCGCTCGATGAAATGGACCGGCGCCGTTCGCTGCAGCGGGCTTACAACCTGGAGCACGGGATCACGCCGGTTTCTATCGTGAAATCGATGGAGGAGGTCAGACTGTCGACCCACGTGGCCGACGCGCGGACCGAGCGGCCGGAACCGAAGCGAGCGATGGATCGGGTCGATCTCCACGACCCCGCCAAGCGTGCCGCCGCGATTACCACGCTCGAGCGACAGATGCGCGAGGCGGCCGCCAATCTCGAGTTCGAGCTGGCGGCGATGTTACGTGACCAGGTAAACGAGCTGAAGGCGGTGGGCGCTCCCGACGTCCAGCGTTCGAGAACGGGCGCGCGTGCCCTGGCCGTCGGCGCGCCGCCGGCGCGCCCCATTCGGCGCCGCGCGTGACTCGGTCTCTCACTCGAGCCGAGCTCGAGGCCGTGGGCGAAGCGTTGGGCCGAGCTCTCCGACCTGGAGAGCTCGTCACCTTCGAGGGCGATCTGGGGGCGGGGAAGACCACCTTCATCCAGGCGGTGGTGCGAGGACTCGGCGTGAGTCAGCCCGCTACCAGCCCGACCTATTCCCTGGTACACCGATACCATGGAGCTCGCGGCCCTGTGTTCCACCTGGACTGTTTTCGTCTCCGTTCTCCCGATGAAGCCGCGGACCTGGACTGGGAGGGACTACTGGCGGAAGGAGATGCGATCCTGATCGAGTGGCCGGAACGTGCCGGCGTTTGGATCCCCCAACCTGGCCGACGCTTTCGGCTGTCTCATGTGCCGGACCCCGATCGCAGAGGGTTGGAATCACTTTGATGTGGCTCGCACTCGATACCGCGACTGACCAGGCATCGGTCGCGGTGGGAGCTCCAGGGTCGGATGCTTCTTACGAAGAGAACATCCCGGGCGCGCGCCGCCAGGCGGCCGCTTTGCTCCCGACCATCCAGCTGCTGCTGCACCGCGCAGGTGCCACGCTGGATCGGGTTCAGGGCATCGTGCTCAGTGACGGACCGGGTAGTTTCACTGGCCTGAGGATAGGTGCAGCGGTCGCCAAAGCGCTGGTACAGGCGCGTGGGCTGCCGCTGTGGACCGCTCCTTCACTGTTGGTACGTGCCGCCGGCGCGGCTCAACCGGATATGCTGGTCGTAGCAATCGCGAATGCTCTTCGGGGAGAAGTGTACTCGGCCGGCTATCGATTTCTACCGGACGGGATCCGGACTGAGCTCATCCCCGGCGTCCGCCGGCCGGCTGACCTGCTGGAGAGCCACCTGCGCCCCGATGTGGTGGTGGGGGAGGCTCCGGGTGAGGTACTCGCTGCACTGCAAGACTGGGCGGGACGCCCCATCGTTGGTCCTCCGGAGAGCTCGCCCCGCGCGAGCCGGCTGTTGAGCCTGGTCGGAATTGAAGGCGGTGCGCGTCAGGTTGATACAGTGCGGGAATGGGAGCCGGTGTATGGCCGTCCCGCCGAGGCCCAGGCGCGCTGGGAGAGAGCCCATGGACGTCCCTTATCGGATTCGCTCGGCAGTTCCCGCTGATGCCGCGCCGCTCGTCGGCATCGAGCGGCGCTGCTTCAGTGATCCATGGACCGAGGCCAGCTTTCGTGAAGCGCTGGAGTCGCCCTGGAGCTTTGGCCTGGTCGCCCACACGGGCCGTGGAATCGCCGGCTATCTGATCGGCCGAGAAGTAGCCGGAACGGGCGAGGTACTGAATCTCGCGGTCGCTCCCGAGTGGCGCCGCCACGGTGTTGCTCGCGCGCTCTTGCGGGCCGGACTCAACTTCCTTCGCAAGCGACGAGTCGAAGAAGTCTATCTCGAGGTGCGGGAGTCCAATCAGTCTGCGCAGGCGTTGTACTTGAGCTCGGGGTTTCGGCCGGTTGGCCAGCGCACGGCCTATTACCGGAACCCCAAGGAAGATGCGCTGGTGCTCTGGCTACCACTGGAGCAGCATGCGTGAAAAGGGAAAACCCAGCATAGCTTTGGTTGAAGCGCACCAGCCGCGACCTATATTATGTCGGGTCCCCACTCTCTAGATCCTGTGTCGCACTGGAGGTACATGTGAGTCGAAGTTTGAATAAGGCCATCCTGATCGGGAATCTCGGCGCGGATCCCGAAGTCCGCAGCACAGCCAATGGTTCCCGAGTGGCAACGCTGTCGATTGCCACCAGCCGCCAGTGGAAAAATCAGGCGGGAGAAAAGCAGGAGAAAACCGAGTGGCACCGGGTGGTGTTCTGGAACACGAAATTCTCGACCCTCGCGGACATCGCGGAACGCTTCTGCAAGAAGGGCGACAAGGTCTACGTGGAGGGGAGCATCGAGTACCGCTCCTGGCAGGATCGTGAAGGCCAGACGCGGTACACCACCGAGATCAACGGAAGAGAGCTCATTCTGCTCTCCGGTAAGGGCGATAGTGCTGAAGCATTCAGCGCGCCCAGCAAGGTCGCTGCCGGTGCTGCGAGTCCCAAGGGCAAGGAAGGATTCGACGACTTCCCCGAGGCGCTCGACGTTGAAGACGACGATTTACCGTTTTAGCGGGAGCAGGAGAGCGGGGAAGTAGGGAGGCAGAGGAAGCGCAGAGCCAACAAGGTTGCTCGTTGGCGTAACTTCCGGCGTCCCCGCAGCCCCGCTTTCCCGCTGGACATAAGCCAGTCCTCCCGCCGATCGCCAGATCGCCTGCAGCAAGTATCTGCTTAATCTGCCAGCTTTAACACAATGCTTTAAAAGCACTTAGGGCATCGACTTCAAGTATCCCCTAAGTGGCGTTGAATTTGCGACTGCCCCGGCCGATACCTCGCGTTCAGCCGTGTCCGTTCCTCACCACGACAGCGACGCCGCTGGGAGATCCCGATGCCGCGTAAGTGTTCCGCAAAGCCGAGCCGGCCTTCCGTCCCTCCGCTTCAGCTCCTGGGATGGTGCGCCGCGCTGACCCTCGCGGCTCCAGCGACCCGCGCCCTGGCACAAGATTCCCTGCCCCAGGCAGCGCTGCAGGACACGACCTCGCAGGTCGCATCCCAAGGGGCGCCACAAGAGCCGCTGCCTCGGACTCACACTGTCCGCAAGGGAGACACGCTCTGGGATCTCGCCCAGTACTATCTCAAGGATCCCTTCTTGTGGCCCGGTATTTACCGCCTCAACACCGACGTGGTCGAAGATCCTCACTGGATCTACCCTGGTGAGGTGCTCCGCATCGCTCCCAGCGACAATGTCGCCGCCGTACCGACGATGGACACTCCCATTCCGGAATCGACCTTAGACAGCGCCGCACTGGCCAAGCGCGACAGCGCCATCGGAAGCAGCGATTCGACCGATGCTCTCGCGCGGGGACCCCAACAGCGCTCCCTGGCCGAAAGCGAAGATACCGAGCGCAGACCACTCTTTCCCGAACGCCAGGCGCGCTCGGTATCTGAGATTCTGAAGGCGTACACCCATCAGCCGTATCGCCCGCTGCGTCGGAGCGAGTTCTATGCGTCGGGCTTCCTCACGGAGAACCAGCACCTGCCCTATGGCAAGGTCCTCGGCCCGGTGACACCGCCTCAGATCAGGGCGCTGCATAGCAACGCGAACGCAATGCCATTCACCACCATCGCCATCGAGGCACCCTCCGGCGCCACCTACGAGATCGGTGACAGCCTGCTGCTTCTGCAGCTCGGCAGGGAGATCGATCCCTACGGCAAGGTGGTGGTTCCTACCGGCGTCGCCCGGATTACCGAGGCGACCGATGGTCACTACCTGGCCAACATCGTCGCGACCTACGGTCCGATTCGGAACGGGCAACGCACCCTCCCGACGGAGAGTTTCAATCCTGGCGCCGGCACGCACGCAGTACCCGTCTCCGACGGCGTGCGCGGGTCTCTTATTGGAGGCCTGGGCCGCCAGGATCTCAAGGAGCCCCAGATGGTGGTGTTCATCAATAAAGGACGTGAGGACGGGGTTGCTCCGGGAGATCTCTTCGAGGTACGCCGCCGGCCCGCTCGCGGGGCGGATGGGACCCTTCGAGTCAACGAGCTGATGGCCACGATGCAGATCGTTCACGTACGCGATCGCACCGCAACGGGACTCCTGATCAACGTGGTCTCACCCGATATTCCGCCGGGCACCGACGTAATGCAGGTGGCCAAGCTGCCGTCGTAAATCAGCGGGGCAGCAGGGAAGTTTCACAGCCGAACAGGGAGAGGACCGAAGCCGAGCCGCGGTTTCGGTCCTTTGCCCTTTCGTAAGACAGAAGTCCTGCGCATTTCAGATCTGCGCTTCTGTCCTTCCTCTCGGCCTGCTGCCCTGCTGCCCCGCGGTCCGCCGCCCCGCTTCCCCGCTGACACGACCCCGCTTCTATATTGTGGGGCGCTCGTCCATAATGGTCACCCAATCCACGTTGGTAGGAGATGGCAATGCAGAGACGCCCGATATGAGCGGTAGAGTGCTGGTCACTGGAGGTGCGGGATTCATCGGTTCGCACATTGCCGAGGCATATCTGCGGGACGGATGGGAGGTCGTGGTGCTGGATGATCTGTCGCGCGGTCACGAACGAAACGTCCCCAAGGGGGCGCGCTTCGTGCGGGCCGATATCAGGTCTCCGGAAGCGCGGAAGACAATCGCAACTGGGCGGTTCAACGTGGTGAATCATCACGCCGCCCAGATCGACGTCCGGGTCTCGGTCGACCAGCCGGCATTCGACAGCCACATCAACGTCGTAGGCTTCGTCAATCTGCTGCAGGGGGCGGGTGAGGGTGGGGTAGGGCGAGTCATTTTCGCGAGCAGCGGTGGTGTAGTGTATGGCGATCCGGAAACCATTCCTACACCCGAGACCGCCCCCAAGCTGCCGGTCTCTCCCTATGGCGTCAGCAAACTGGCCGGAGAGTATTACCTGCGAGCATTGGGTGCACTACGGAACTTCGAAGGAATCGCCATGCGCTACGCCAATGTCTTCGGCCCCCGCCAGGATCCCAAGTCGGAGGCGGGGGTGGTGTCGATTTTCGTGTCCCGGTTGCTCGAGCGCCAGCCGCTCACCGTATTTGGCGACGGGCGGCAGACCCGGGACTATGTCTTCGTGAAGGATGTAGCCCGGGCCAACGTCCTGGCCAGTTCAGTATCCTCACTCCCGAGGACGGACATCGATGCCGCTGCGTTCAACATTGCGACCTCCCGCCAACGCAGCGTTCTGGAGCTCGCGCAATCGGTGGGCGAGGTCATGAACCAGAAACCAAGCCTCGAGTTTGCCCCTGCGCGGGCGGGTGAGTTATTCCGCAGCGCGCTCGACGTGAGCAAGGCGAAAGCCGCGCTGAGATGGACTCCTCAGTATGCCTTCGAGGACGGATTGCGTGAGCTGGTCGACTGGTTCAAAGAGGAGGCCAAGTGATCCAGCAATCTGGCGGCGCGGTGCCGCAGTCCCCGCTGGACCTGGTCCTCGTGTCCAGCCCCGAGACCAAAATCGTGCTGTTGGTCACTGCGCTGTTCTCGCTGGTCTCCTGGTTCATCATCATCCTCAAATGGTGGCAGTTCCGAAAGCTGAATCGCCAGGCTGATCGCTTCTTCACCGAGATGGAACGGACCACCCGGCTCAAGGATGCCTATCACGCGGTGATGAAATTACCGCCATCCCCGTATAACCGACTCTTTCGAGAGGCAGTCACGTTCTACTCCGAGCTCCGCCCGGGGGCGTTACGCGATGAGCGGGGTGCCGATCGCAGCTCGCTCACCATGACCCAGCTTGAGGCCCTCAAAATGGTGCTGGGCAAGGAAGTCGCGGCAGAACGGGATCTCCTGGGGCACTATATCCCCTGGCTCGCCACCATCGGCTCAGTAAGCCCCCTGCTGGGCCTGACCGGCACAGTGCTTGGCATCATGAGCGCCTTCATAGGCATCTCTTCTAAAGGGTCGGGCAATCTGGCCGCGGTGGCCCCTGGAGTCGCGGAGGCGCTAGTGGCAACCTTCGCCGGATTGGTCGCGGCGATCCCCGCCGTGATCTCGTACAACCTCTACGTCAACCGGGTACGCCTTTTTGCTGGGGAGCTCGAGGGGTTCGCCAACGAAATGATCGGGACGATGGCACGGGAAGGATTGGTGTAAATGGCGTCAGGCCTGGGAGGTGGGCTGGGAAGTCAGCGGGGCGAGCTGCCGCTCATGGCAGACGTCAATGTCACCTCATTGGTGGACGTGATGCTGGTCCTTCTGATTATCTTCATGATTACGGCACCGATCATGCAAGGCGGGGTCGACGTGGAGCTTCCCCGCGCTGAGGCACGGCCCCTCTCCCCCAAGGAGGGGATGGTGGTCACGGTGAACCGCAACGGTCGCATCTTCATCGACCAAACACCGGTGTCATACACCGATTTTCGGGTAACCTTCCGCTCGCTCGTGGCTACTCGTAAGCCAACTGGTGTGTACCTGCAGGCGGATAGCCGAGTGCCCTACGGCGAGGTCGTTCGGGTTCTCGCGGTCATTCGCACCGCCGGAGTTCAGAATGTCGGACTTGTAGCTGCCGAGGAAGAATCGTCGTGAACATCCGGTCGACCGACCGGGAGCCGCCTGGGCGCGCGGCGGGGTTGGTCGGAACCATCCTGGTGCACGCGGCTGCGGTCAGTTTTCTTTTCACCACGGTCAAGCCGACCAAGGCGTCCCCCCCCTCCTACGCGGTTGACCTGGTAGCGGCACCAGCCCCTTCGCAGAAGCGACTGGCACGCGAAGCGCTGCCGACTCCTCCGCCGGAGGAGAAACCGGCCCCGGTTAAGCCGAAACCGCTCAAGCCGGAGAAAGCGCCGGCGCCGCCGAAGCCGAAACCTCCGCCGCAGCCTACTGAGGTCAAAAAGGAGCCGCCGCCGAAGACGGCTGCTCCCGCGACCCCAGCCGAGGGCGAGACGCCGAGTACCGGGAGCGATGTTGCAACGATCAAGACGCCAGGACTCGCTTTTCCCTATCCCGAGTACCTGAGGAACATCGTGACGCAGGTCTATCAGAGGTGGGACCGGGGAACGGCCCAGCAGCGGAATTTTGCCGAGATCAGTTTTCTTATTCTCCGGGATGGGTCGGTGCGCGACATCCGCTTCGTGACGCGTTCGGGAAGCTTTGCGTTCGATCTCAACGCCCAGGGTGCCATTGAGGCGGCCGGGAACACCCGCGCCTTCGGCCCCTTGCCGGATGGCTGGGAGACCGACGTGCTGCCGGTCAGCTTTTACTTCAAACCGACGCAATGAACAAAAACTTCCTCTTCGCGATCGCAGCTGTCATCATCGCCTCACCACTACTCGCCCAGGACACCACTCGGGTCGATCAAGGCGTGCGTATTGGCGTGGATTACACTCCGGGGGTGCGGCCGGGTCTGGTGGTGGTTCCCGGTCAAGGCCTCGACTCGGTCCGGGCCATGGTTCGGCGAGATCTCGACTACACCGACCGTTTCGAGATGGTGACGGTGGCCGACATTCCGCAGGGCTCCAACTCGGGACGGGGCGCGGCCGATCCCCCCGCGGGTGTCAATTACGCGCTGTACAAGTCTCTCGGTGCCCAGTTCGCGGTGGAGCTCATCGAAAGCGCGGGTGGGGTCACGGCCCGGCTCCATGACCTCACCGAAGGGCGAATGCAGAATCAAAAGGCTGTTGCACTCCCCTCTGCGACGGGTCCAGAGTATCGGCTGGAGGTGCACCGTTTATCGGACGAGATTGCTCGGTGGGCCAGCGGAATGCCGGGGACAGCAGCCAGTCGAGTGCTGTTCGTTTCTGGAGGCAGGGTGTACCGGATCGACAGCGACGGCGAAGACCTGACCCCGCTCACACCGGCGGGGCAGACGGCCCTCTCCCCTGCGTGGTCACCTGATGGGCAACGGGTCGCCTTTACCCTGCTCGGCGAGGGGCGAGGTGGCATCGTGGTCCAGACTTTGTCGGGCGGCAACAGCTTCGTGGTTCCGGGATCGCAGACGGCGTTGAACATCACCCCGGTATTTTCTCCCGATACCCGCACCCTCGCGTTCGCGCACTCCGATGAGCGGGGAACCGATATTTACACCGCGAATGTCGTGGAGCGTTGTTGTGCGCAACGCTTGACCGTAGGACGCTTCGCCGACAACTTAAGCCCAACGTTTTCGCCAGATGGG
>JBKPAO010000134.1:0-13088 GCA_046726475.1 Gemmatimonadota bacterium
GCGATGCTGGCGGGAACGTTAGCAAACTTCTTGTCGGCGACGATCGCGGGAATCTTGTTGTGAGGACCGTGGGGGCCGGAGGCGGAGCGGTGATTCGCACGGTGCATCAGGGCTCGTTCGGCGTGAACCTCCAGGTGGCCCGAGTAGTGCAGCCGGCGCCGGCGCTCTACCTCGAGCCCGGTCTGACCTGGCAGGGGTACGGAAGCAGTCCGCAATCGGGCGACCTCTGCCCCATGGAAGGGTGTCCTCCACCGCTGGAGAATGCGATCACCATCATCGGTCCGGAGCTGGGAGTGGCCTATCGTGAGCCGGAAAAGAACCCGGTGTATCCGGTCGCCGGGGTGGGGCTGTACCGGGTCAGCTCGCAGGACACCGCAGGTGGCAGGTACAGTGCCAACGTCGGGCTCGGTATCTCCCTCCGTGGCTCGGGTTCAGGTCCTAGCCTCGGCTTCCGATATTTCCACGTATTCGGCGACACTCGATTCAAGAGCGCATTCCCTCTCGCTCTTCGGTGGAGCTTCTGAGCGACATCGAAGCAGCGGTTGCCGAACTTCGCCGCCGGCTCGGACGCCGCCGGCCCCGGGTCGGTATTGTCCTCGGGTCCGGGTTGGGCTTCATGGCCGAGCAGATGGGAAACCCACTGAGAATTCCGTATCAGGAGATTCCCGGGTTTCCCGAAACGACCGTGATCGGTCACGGTGGCGAGCTGGTCATTGGAAAGCTCGCCGGCAAGCAGGTGCTGGCGCAGAGCGGGCGGTTTCATCTCTATGAGGGTCACGACCCCGCCACCGCCGTGCTGCCGGTCCGCGTGTTCGGCCAGCTCGGCATCGAGACCTTGGTTCTCACTAATGCCGCGGGTGGAATTCGGCGCACATTCTCGTCCGGGGCCGTGATGCTGATCGCCGATCATATCAACTTGACCTTTCGGAACCCATTGATCGGTCCGGTGCTGCCAGGAGAAGAGCGCTTTCCCGATATGTCAGACCCCTACGATCGCTCCTTGAGACATCTCGCGCGGGAGGCTGCACTGGAGCAGCGGGTGACTTTGGAGGAAGGAGTGTACGTGCAGCTGCTCGGTCCCAGCTTCGAGACGCCGGCGGAGATTCGGATGCTCGACCGGCTCGGCGCCGACGCGGTAGGGATGTCCACCGTCATCGAGGTGATTGTGGCACGAGCCCAGGGAATCCACTGCCTCGGCTTCTCTATAATCACCAACCTCGCCTCGGGGCTGTCGCCCACGAAGCTGAGTCACGCCGAGGTGATGGAGACGGCAAACCGAATCAAAGGGGAGTTGGGAGCACTGCTGGAAGGAGTCATTCGGCGGCTCTAGGCGGTGACACGGTGTGATTGAGCGGTCCAAACCCGCTGCCCAGCCCGGGTGCCGCGACGATGGCGCGATGAACGAAGTCCAGCCCGCCTGCCACTGCGCTCTCCAGTGTCTGTCCCAGGGCGAGACCGGCGGTGATAGCAGCCGAAAGGGTGCAGCCGGTACCGTGGACCGAGGTGGTGTCGACCCGCCGATGAGTGAAACGGCGACTGCCCGACGGGGTCACCAGAATGTCGACGATCGTATCGGACGAGAGATGACCCCCTTTGATGAGAGCCGCGGCTGCACCGAAGCGCAGCAGGGAAGTCCCGGCGCGCTCCATCGTTGCTGTATCGTGGACCACCCGGCCGGTGAGTATCGCCGCTTCATCCAGATTTGGTGTCACCAATGACGCGAGAGGCAACAGATCCTCCCGGACCACTTCCTCCGCCTCGGTGGTCAGGAGACGAGTGCCGGAGGTCGATACCATGACAGGATCCACCACGAGATTGGCCCAGCCGTTCTCTCTGATTGCGCGCGCGACGAGGCGTACCAGTCCCGCCTCGGCCAGCATGCCGGTCTTGAGCGCGTCGGGTGGAAGGTCCTCCGCGATCGCGATCAGCTGGGCGCGCACCATGGACTCCGAAACCGGCTCGACCGCTCGGACCCCGCGAGTATTCTGTGCGGTGAGCGCGACGATAGCCGAGGTTCCGAACACCCCGAACTGCTGGAATGTCTTGAGATCGGCTTGAATGCCAGCGCCGCCACCGGAATCCGAGCCCGCAATCGTGAGCGCGACCTTCATCAGGTGAGCACCTCCATGAGCGGCTCTCTCCAGACGCTGATTCGAGACCTGCACCGCCGACGTGGGCGCGAGCGGCGGGGTCTGGCCCTGGCCGAAGGCGTCCGATTGGTAGAGGAGGCGCTCGCGGCCGGCATATCGATTCGAGGAGTTGCAGTATCTCCGGCGCTGGAAGCTACCATCCGGGGTAAGACGCTCAAAGCAGCGCTGCTGGAGCGCAGCATCCGGATGGAGGAGCACACCGAGGCCGAGCTGGACGCCCTTGCCGATACCGAACACCCACAGGGCGCCATCGCAGTGATCGAGCCGAAGCGCTGGTCGCTGGGGGATGTCAGGATGACACCGGGCAGCACCTTCGTGACGCTCGATGGCGTCCAGGACCCCGGCAACGTCGGCACCATACTCCGCACCGCGCTCGGCCTGGGGACGACCGGCGCCGCGGCCCTCAAGGGAACTGCCGACCTGACCAACTCCAAAGTCCTCCGCGCTGCGATGGGCGCGAGCTTTCATCTTCCCACCGTGGCCGCGACACCGGAGGAGTTCGTCGCCTGGGCCAAGCTGCAGCGGACGCAGATCTGGATTGCGGATGGGTCCGGCGAGCCGGCAGACCGCCTACCTCGACGAACCCCGGATCGCCCTCCTGTAGCGCTGATATTGGGGAACGAGGGGGCGGGCGTCAGCTCGGCGCTGGAGGCCGCCGCCGACCGGCGGGTCGCGATCCCTCTCGCCCGTCGCGTCGAGTCGCTGAACGTGGCCGTCGCCGCAGGCATACTCCTGTACGAGATCACCCGTGAATCCTGAGCTGCTCGCGGTCCGGCCGTATTGGGTAGCCTTCGCCGGGGTTCTGGGCGCGATGCTGGGCAGCTTCCTCAATGTGTGTATCCTCCGGTGGGGTGCCGAGCCGAAGCAGTCGGTGGTGCGGCCTCGCTCGCGCTGTCCCCGTTGCGGCAAGTCGCTGGCGTGGTACGAGAACGTCCCGGTGTTCTCCTGGCTCTTTCTCCGGGGGCGCTGTAGCAGCTGCGGTGAGCCGATCTCGATCCAGTATCCTTTAGTCGAGCTCGCGACCGCGGCGATCTGGGCCTCTCTCGCCTGGCGCGAGGGCCCTACCGTCGAGGCGGTACGGGGTGCGGTGTTCGGGACGATTCTGCTGGGCATCGCGATGACCGATGCACGGGACTACATCATCCCCGACGAGTTCACCTGGGGCGGCCTGGTGATCGGACTGCTGTTGAGCCTCGCGGGCGGTAGGCTCGGGATTGGTGATGCACTCCTCGGGGCTGTGGTCGCGTTCGCACTGCTGTGGATAGTGGGGACGGCCGGGACCTGGGTCTTTAAGGAGGATGCGATGGGAGGCGGTGACGTCAAGATGATGGCAATGGTGGGGGCGTTCCTCGGCTGGCCCGGTGTATTGCTCACGGTGTTTCTCGGTGCCGCCCTCGGCAGCCTGGTCTTTGTTCCGCTCCTACTGGTGGGCAAGAAGAAGCTGGTGCCGTTCGGAGTCTTCCTCTCCATGGGGGCAGCCATCTTCTATTTGTTCGGCCCCGCCCTGCTTCGGTGGTATGGCCGCTTCCTGACGGGCGTATGATGACAGCGGGGAAGCGGGGAAGCGGGGAAGCGGGTAAGGCAAGCTTCTTTGGCTTGCTGATCGTCTTAGCCGTGCTGGGCTGTCGGGGAGATGCGCCGGTGAAGACGACGCCGACCTACCTGAGCCGGCTAGTGGATAGCCTCCAGCCAAAGGTGGAGCAGGCAACCGGGCTCCGCTTCAAGTCGCCGCCCAAGTCCGCCATCCGGACGCGAATCCAGGTGCGCGCGTATCTCCTGGAAAAGCTGAACGAAGAGCTCCCCGCCGCCAAGCTCGCCGGGATGGAAACCGCCTATCGGCTGTTCGGCCTGCTGCCCGACACGCTCGATCTCCGTCCTCTCCTGCTGGAGCTCTACACCGAACAGGTGGCAGGCTACTACGATCCCGACTCCGCCACCCTGTTCGGCGTGGCCGGGGCCGATCCCATGCAGCTCCGGGTGGTGATCGCCCACGAGCTGGTGCACGCCCTGCAAGGAGAACGGATGCCGCTCGATTCCATCCTGCACGACAAGGGGAACAACGACCGGCTCGCTGCGGCACAATCGGTCTTGGAAGGACAGGCGACCCTCGCGGGGATGAAGGCTCTCTTTCCCGCCGGAATGGACCCGACCAAGAGTCTAGAGTTCTGGGCCCAGTACGCCGACCAGATCCGGATGGGACAGGCATCGATGCCGGTCTTTGCCCGGGCACCCTTGGTAGTACGTGAGGCGTTGGTCTTTCCCTACCTCGCAGGTGCGGAGTTCATGCATTGGTGGGAGAACTCCCCGCTCCGCGATACGGTGCCCTACGGACCTCGGATGCCGGTCTCGACCGAGCAGATTCTGTTCCCCGAGCGGTATGCCCGGCGGGACGTTCCCCTCAATCTCCGGTTCACGTCCGGTCCCGATCCTCTCTATGAGGATGTGCTGGGTGAAGGCGAGGTTCGAGTGCTCATGGCGAGTCTTGCGGGATCCAAAGAGATCAAGCGCGGTAGCCCGGCCGGATGGGGTGGAGATCGCTACCGGGTCTATCGGACGCCGGCGGGACCAGCGCTCGTCTGGTATGTAGTGTGGGACGACGACCGCTCCGCGGAGCAATTCGCGTCGGCCTACGGCGGGCGGCTCCGAACCACGGCGCGCAAGGGATATCGCTCGGCGCTGGATAGGATCGAGCTCGATAGCCGTCCGGCGATGCGCTACGTGCTCGCGCCCGAGGCGTGGGAGGGCTGGCAAGAGATTCCGCAGGCGTCGATCGCCAAGTAGGCACTCCGCGCAACCCAAACACGCGCGCCTTCGATGGGCGTTTTAATCGGACGACGTAGCTAGAAGAACCGGGTCACCGTGTAGATCAACAACCCGACCATCCCGCCCACCAGAGTGCCGTTGATCCGGATGAATTGCAGGTCCCGGCCCACCAACAGCTCGATGCGCCGGGAAGTCTCCTCGGGATCCCACGAGCTGACTGTCTGGGCGATGAGCTGACCCGCCTCGCCCCGGTGCTGCTCCACGACGCGGAGCACCGCGCCGATGACCCAGCCGTCGATCTTCTCCAGCAGCACCTCGTCTTCCAGCGCAGCCGATGCCAGGCTGGAGAGCGCGCGTGCCACCGCACCGGGGGCGCCATCGTCGCTCGCGCCCTGCCGTCCCAGCACCTGCTTCAGCTCCTCCCACAGCGAGGCCGCGAGTCGGCCGCTGGTCTCCGGATCCAGCACCTGCTGCTTGATCGCCTCCGACCGCGCGATGACCTCCGGAGATTCCTGCAGCTGCACCATCCAATCGGCGAGTAGCTCGTCGAACTGACGCCGCAGCGGATGATCGGGGTCGGCTCCGACATCGAACAGGGTCCGTTCGATCCCCCCGAGGACCTTCTGGTGGATCCGGTCGTCTACCATCTTGGGAACCCACCACGGGCTCTCCTCCCTGATGCGATCCCGGATCAGCTCCTCGTTCTCCGCCACGAGTCGGATAAGTCCCTGGATCACCCGGTCCAGCAGCTGCTGGTGCTTGTCGTCGACCGTCAGCAAGGCGAGGCCCTTGGCCAGTACCGGCGCGATGGGGACTTGGCGGAGCGGCTCGATCACGCTGCGGTCGAGCAAAGCGTGCACGTCCTCGTCCCGGACCACCTTGCCGGCACTGCGCAACACGGAGCCGACGTGCTGAGCGGCCTTTCGCGCGTTCTCCGGTTGACTCAGCCACTCCGCGGCGCGCCGGCTGATCTGCGCCGCTCGAAGCTTGGCTGTCAGCACCTCGGGGGAGAGGAAGTTATTCTGCACAAAATTTCCCAGGCTTCGGCCGATGCGGTCCTTGCGGCTAGGAATGATGGCAGTGTGAGGAATGGGGATGTTCAGGGGATGGCGGAACAGGGCGGTAATGGCGAACCAGTCGGCGATGCCGCCGACCATCGATGCTTCGGCGGTCGCGCGGACATAGCCAAGCCAAGGGTGCTGCGGCTCCAGGATCCGCGCCAGGATGAAGATGGCTCCCATCAGTACCAGCAAGCCGGTGGCCTGCCGCTTCATCCGGTCGAGATTCCGCTGGCGTTCCTCGGGGTTGGCGATGTCTTGCATGGTAGAAGAATAGGCGGACAGGCGGACGGGCGGGCAGGCTCCGTCCGCCTTGAATAAACCCCAACCAGCGACTAAGCTTACGGGCTTATGTTTGACGAGCTCTCCAGTAAACTCAACGCCACGCTCCAGAAGCTCACCGGGCGGGGCGTTTTAACGGAAGACGCGGTCAGAGAAGGGCTTCGGGAGATCCGGCGCATCCTGCTCGAGGCCGACGTGAGCTTCGACCTGACCCGCGACTTCCTCGAGCGGGTCCAGGCCAAGGCGGTCGGGCTCGCCGCGCTCAAGGAGGTCCGTCCCGGGCATCAGCTGGTCAAGATCGTCTACGACGAGCTGGTGGCGTTGCTGGGTGAGAAGCAGGCGCCGATCGCCCACGCCACAGTACCGCCGACGGTAATCTTCCTGGTCGGTCTCCAGGGGTCAGGCAAGACAACCACCGCGGGCAAACTCGCGCGTCGTCTCCGGCTGGAGCAGAAGGCACCATTTCTGGTTGCCGCCGACGTCTACCGTCCCGCCGCGATCGACCAGCTCCACACCCTGGGGCGCCAGGTCGAGGCCGGCGTGTACAGCGACAACGCGTCGCAGGATGTGGTGAAAATCGTCCGCGATGGCATTCTCGCGGCAGGGAAGGCGCGGGCTCGAACCGTCATCGTTGACACCGCGGGCCGGCTGCAGATCGACGACGAGATGATGGACGAGCTCAAGCGTCTCAAGGCGGCGGTCACCCCGCACGAGATCCTGCTCGTCGCCGACGGGATGACCGGCCAGGACGCGGTTCGCATCGCCAAGGGATTTCACGACGCGCTCGGCATCACCGGAGTGGTGCTGACCAAAATGGATGGCGACGCGCGGGGTGGGGCGGCGCTCTCGATCTACGGGACGACTCATGCACCGATCAAGTACATCGGTGTCGGCGAGAAGCTCGATGCGCTGGAGCCGTTCCACCCCGACCGGCTTGCGGGTCGCATTCTCCAGCAGGGTGACATCCTCTCGCTGGTAGAGAAGGCGCAGACCGCGGTTGACGAAAAGGAAGCGGAACGGCTGGCCAAGAAAGTTCAGTCGAAGAAGGGTCTCGACCTGGGCGACTTCCTTGGGGCCATGAAGCAGATGCAGAAGATGGGACCCCTGAAGAATGTGCTCGGTATGCTGCCGGGGATGAATCCAGCGATGCTGCAGGCCGCCAAGATCGATGACAAGAAGCTGAAGCACGTCGAGGCCATCGTGCTCTCGATGACGCCGAAGGAGCGGTCCAATCCGGATCTGATCAACGGCCAGCGCCGGCTCCGGATCGCGAAGGGATCGGGCCGCACCGTGCAGGAGGTGAATACCCTCCTGGCGCAGTTCAAGCAGATGCAGAAATTCATGAAGATCGCGGGGAAGACCGGAGGCGCCGGTCTGAAGCTGCCATTCGGACGCGGCGGATTCCCCGGCTAACCCGTACACCAGGAACCCACATGGCAACTCGCATTCGTCTCCGCCGGATCGGCCGGAAGAAGGTCCCGCTCTACCGCATCGTAGTCGCCGACCAGGAAGCGCCGCGGGATGGACGGTTTATCGAGATCATCGGGACGTACGACCCCAGGGCCCAGACTGCGGCCGACAAGGTCAAGGTCGACGCAGAGAAGGCGCGCCAGTGGATCGCCAAGGGGGCGACGCCGTCCGATACGGTGCAGTCGCTGCTGAAGCAAGCGGGGGTTTTTCAGTCGCCGGTCGCCAGTCGCCAGTAAGCAGCAGACGGCGACTGGTGGCTGCCCACGTGGTCGTCGGCCGTCTCCGTAAACCCCACGGCCTCAAGGGTGATTGCACGCTGTTCCCCCTGACCGACAACCCCGAGACCATTTTTGCCCCCGGGCGTGAGCTCTGGGTGGTGAATGTTGCCGGCGAGACGGTGGGAGGGCCGCTCAAGATCGAGCGCAGCCGGAGCTACCACCGGGAGTGGCTGATCAAGTTCGTGGGCGTGGAGAGCCGCGACGCGCTGGATCCGTTCCGGAGCCATTTCCTGGGCGTTCCCCAGGACACGCTGAGTCCTCTGGGTGAGGATGAGGTGTACTTGCATGAGCTGGACGGCTTCTCGGTCCGCCTGGCCGACGACACGCCGCTGGGACTGGTATCCGCGGTCTACGAGCTCCCAGCGGGAGTCATGATCGAGGTGCAGGGACCGAAGCGGGAATTCCTGCTGCCGTACAAGAAAGAGTTCGTGCAGCAGGTCGACCGTGCGGGGCGGAGGTTGGTGGTGAGTCCGCCGGAGGGTCTGCTGGACTAGGCGGACGGGCGGAAAGGCGGTCGGAGTCTGGTTGTCATCCTGAGCAAAGAGAAGGATCTCTCCGCGTATGATTGCAGAGATCCTTCGGTCGTCCTCGCCTGCGCTCGGACTCTCTCAGGATGGCAGCTCGAGGTGCTCCGATGTTGATCATAGATATTGTCACCCTGTTTCCAGAAGTCATCGCACCATACCTGGCCGCGAGCATTCCGGGACGGGCCGCGGCGGCGGGGCTGGTGCAGTTCCGATTGGTGCAGCTGCGCGACTTTACCCACGACCGGCACGCGACGGTTGATGACTACGCCTACGGTGGGGGGGCGGGGATGGTCCTCAAGCCGGAGCCGTTCTTCGAGGCAGTGGAGACGCTCCGCCCAACGGGACCGATTGTGCTCCTATCCGCTCGGGGAAAGCAGTTCACCCACGCCTCCGCCGTGCGGTTCTCGCTGGGCGAGCGGCTCACGTTGCTGTGTGGGCACTACAAGGACGTAGATCAGCGAGTGGCCGAGGGGCTCGCCACCGAAGAGCTGTCGATCGGTGACTTCGTGCTGTCGGGTGGCGAGCCTGCGGCGCTCTGTGTGCTGGATGCGGTCGTCCGGCTGCTCCCAGGTGCTTTGAGCGATCACGAATCCGCCAGCTCGGATTCGTACTACGATGGGCTGCTGAGCCCGCCGAGCTATACCCGGCCCCCCGAATATCGAGGGCTCGAAGTACCCGAGGTGCTGCGGTCGGGTAATCACGCCGACATCGAGGCGTGGCGTCAGGCGCAATCGGAGCGGCTGACCCGGGAAAGACGGCCGGATTTGTGGGACAAGCATGATGGCCAAGGGTAGTCATTGCGCCCTCGCAATGACTGTGGGGTGACAAATCGGAGCCGTTGCACTAAGATCGTTGCAGTTTTTCCCTGTACCGAACGGACCGAAGGAGGATCCGACCATGGAACGATTGGCAGAAGTTGCCCGTGAGGGCTTGCGCACGGACATACCTGCATTCGATCCGGGAGACACCGTCCGGGTCATGGTCCGCGTCCGCGAAGGTGACAAGGAACGGCTGCAGGC
Organism: Gemmatimonadota bacterium; assembly: GCA_046726475.1. Lineage (GTDB taxonomy): Bacteria > Gemmatimonadota > Gemmatimonadetes > Gemmatimonadales > GWC2-71-9 > CAVVWJ01. The sequence goes on from JBKPAO010000134.1 coordinate 9,548, forward strand.
GTTCGAGGGGCTGGTGATCGCGCGGCGGGGTGGCGGGATCAGCGAGACCTTCACGGTCCGCAAGATCTCCGCGGGTGTCGGTGTGGAGCGCCTCTTCCCGGTGCACAGTCCCACGATCGCCTCCATCGAGCTGATCCGCCGGGGACGGGTGCGCCGCGCCAAGCTGTATTACCTGCGCGCGCTGAGTGGCAAGGCGGCCCGCATCCGGGAGAAGCGCGAGAGCTGAGCAATGTCCCCTCGACCCACACTGGTCCGTGAACGGGCGGTTTGGGCGGAGGAGCAACTCCTCGTCGGGGTAGACGAGGCCGGCCGCGGCCCCCTGGCTGGACCAGTGGTGGCAGCGGCCGTCGTGTTTCCGACCGGGTGTTCCCCGGTCCGGGGACTCAGGGATAGCAAATTGCTGCCCGCAGTAGTGCGCCGCCGTCTGGCCGACCGGATCCGGCGCAGAGTCATCGCCTTCGGGATTGGCGCTGCCTCGGCCCACGAGATCGACCGCTATAACATCCGAGTGGCAAGTGCTTTTGCCATGAGGCGCGCCATCGCACACCTGATTCGGAGATCGGCGCTGGCGCCCTACCCGATTGGGCAACGCTGCCCCGGGTGCGAGGCCGGGCTGCGCTACCGGATTATCATCGACGGACTTCCCCTGCCCGAGATCGGCTACGCCCACGATGCGCTGATCGACGGCGATGCCCGCTGCCAGTCCATTTCCGCTGCGGCGATCCTGGCCAAGACGGTTCGGGATCGGCTGATGCAAAGCCTGGCGGAGCGGCATCCCGGCTACGGCTGGCACACCAACGTGGGATACGGCACCGAGGAGCACCAGGAAGGCCTCCGAGTGCAGGGCCCCACCAAACACCACCGCCTCACTTTCGCCCCGCTCGCGCAACTGACCCTTTCGTTGTGAAGGATTGCCATCCTCAGCTAGCAAGCTGTCATCCTGAGCACAGCGAAGGATCCCTGCGGTTGCCAGCGGAGAGATGTTCGCTCCGCTCAGGATGACATTCACTTTGCTCAGAACGACAATACTGGGGCTGATGCTCGCGACCGCTCCACTTCGCGCTCAGCAGACGAATGCCGAGCGCATCCTCAGCGGCCGCGACACTCCCTCCCACGACTACGACCTGATCCACCAGCGCATCGAGCTGCGGAACTTCGACTGGGATGCCACTGCCTTCGATGGTCTGGTGACGACCACCGTCGTCTCGATGCGCCCCGGCCTGGATTCGATCGTGATGGACATGGGTCGCCGCCTGGCAGTTCGACGTGTGACCATGGAACCTGGGAAGGGCGGCAAGAACGTGTCCGGCCGTCCGTCCGTTCGGCCGTCTGCCCGGTTCACCCGACCCGGCGATACCCTGGTGGTCCGGCTGCCCCGTCGCGCCGCCTACGGTGACACCGTCCGCTTCACCATCGATTACCGCGGAAAGATCACTCAGGGGCGAGGGCTGTACTTCTTCAAGGCGGAGGCAGGTCGGTCCCATCGGCCCCAACAGATCTACAGTGGTGGAGGGACCGACGGGAATCCGAACTGGCTTCCGACCTACGGCGCGCCGAACGACAAGGCCACCTGGGATCTGATCGCGACCGCGCCCGCCGGCTACACCGTGGTGTCCAACGGGAAACAGATCAGCGACGTTGGAGGAAAAGGCCGTCCTCACACCGTGACCTGGAGGCAGGAGCGGCCCGCGTCGACCTACCTGATCTCCCTCGTCATCGCGCCACTGGCGAAGGTGAGCGATCGCTGGCGGGACGTTCCCCTCAGCTATTACGTCTACGCCGACGATGTTCCGCTCGCCCGCCGGCTCTTCGGGTTTACTCCCGATGTAATGGAGACCTACACCCGGCTTACTGGGGTGAAGTACCCCTGGCCCCAATACGCCCAGACCACCGTGACCGAGTTCGTGGGTGGTATGGAGAATGTGGGAGCCACCACACTGGTGGATTGGCTGCCCGATGCGCGAGCGTACCTCGACCGCCCCTGGTACCGTCAGTCGCTCATCCCGCACGAGCTGGCGCATCAGTGGTTTGGCAACCTGGTCACCACGGAAAACTGGGTCAATTACTGGCTCAACGAAGGCATGGCCGAGTTCATGGGTGGGCAGTACTGGGGTGCCAAGCTCGGCCGGCTTGCCGAGGAGGATTACTACCTCGATGAGTACCGACAGTTCCTGACCATCGATGCCCGTCGCCGCTCACCATTGGCAGCGTTTAACTCCAATAACGTGTACTCCAAGGGCGCTCTCGTCCTGGAAATGCTGAAGCAGCTGTTGGGTCCCGAGCGATTCTGGGCCTCGATCCGTCGCTATCTCACTCGGCACGCCTACGGGAACGCCCTCACTGAAGACCTCCGCCGCGCCGTCCTGGATGCAACCGGAGAAAATCTCGAGTGGTTCTGGCGACAGTGGATGTATCAGGCCGGTTATCCGGAGTTCGTCGTGAGCTCTGCCTACGACTCAGCCGCCGCGACTCTGGCACTCACCGTTCGGCAAGCACAGGTCGATACCGCCCGGGCCGACTCGACTGGATTGCGCATCACCACACCGCCGGTGTTCACCGGGCCGGTTACCCTGTGGCTGAACAGCGCCAGAGGTGACGTGCGAAAGCGAGTGCAGCTCGAGCGGCGCGAGCAGGTGTTCCGGATCGGCGGCGTGAGGTCCCCACCTTCGATGGTCGTGTTCGACGAGAACAACGCTCTGCTCAAGACGCTCACCTTCGAGCAGCCGACGCCGATGCTCGCTACCCAGCTCGTTCGGGATCCGAACCTCTGGAACCGAAGCTGGGTGATCGAGCAGCTCGGTCGCCGGACCGGAGATTCACTCGCGCTCATGGCGCTGGCTCGCGCCGCCCGCAGCGCTGATTACTACCGGGTCCGAGCGGAAGCGGTGTTGGCCCTGGGATCTTTCCCCGCGGCGGCGGCGATGCCGTCTCTCGAGGCTGCCCTCCGAGACACCTCCGCCATTGTACGGGACGCTGCGGTCACGGCACTGGGAACGATCGGCGGAGACCAGGCTAGGAGCCTGGTGCTGGCCGTGTGGAAACGCGATTCGAGCTATCAGGTGCGGGCCAGTGCACTGACCGTGGTTTCCGGTATCGACTCAGCCGGGTCCAAAGAGCTGGTGCGGGTGGGGCTGGGTACTCCCTCGTACCGCGACATCATTCAGACGGCAGCCATCGCGGCCGCGGTGCAGGCACCCGATTCGGCCATCGTCGATGGGTTGGAGAAGATCCTGGGGAATCAGCGGAATGCCGCGGTAGCTCTGGCCGCTCTGGCGCGCCGAGGCGATAACCGAGCGCTGGCGGCGTTGGTGCGGCACAAGAACGACAGTCGCGCATGGGTGCGTCGCTGGGTGGTCGACGCGATCGATCAGCAGCTGGAAAAGACCCCCTGATTCGTCACCCCGCGATCCGCTGCAACGTCACGACATCGCAGCGGATCATCGGGAGATCGCCACCGGTCTTCGGGAGCAAGCCGAACAGGGCCGCAAGCTGACCGATTATCTGCTGGAAGCGAATCGGGTGTGGCCCGATTCTCTGGTGA
>JBKPAO010000135.1:0-10606 GCA_046726475.1 Gemmatimonadota bacterium
GCGGTAAGGCGGTAAGGCGGTAAGGCGGTAAGGCGGTAAGGCGGTAAGGCGGTAAGGCGGTAAGGCGGTAAGGCGGTAAGGCGGTAAGGCGGTAAGGCGGTAAGGCGGTAAGGCGGTAAGGCGGTAAGGCGGTCCAATGTATACCGCCGCCTTACCCTTCGCTGCGTTCAGGCGGGCTCTACGGCCGTTTCACCTATGCTGCACGCACCTTAGCCTCGAAGGTCCGCCGAATCGCGGCCAGGTGATGATAGCTGTGCCGCACTGCGTGATCCTCCAGGATAAACTGGCAGGTGAGCGGGGCATCGGCGTTGAGCGAGACCGGCGCTGCCCGATCGAGCTCTTCGTCGCTGAGCGCCCGGATGGCGGCGGCGGCGGCGGTACTGTTCTTCCGGAGTAGATCCAACGCCTCCTGCTTGGTGACGGCGTCGTACTCCCTGGCGTGCTTGGCATTCATCTCGTGCACCATCTCCCATGTCACCCCCGCGACCGGGTTCCCTGCCGCCAGCTTCTGCGCCAGCTGGATCTCCAGCGGATACATGGTCGCGACGTGATGCACGAGGACGCCGACCTTGCGCCCGTCTTTCGGCCCCCGGGCGGTCCACTCCGTGTCAGTGAGGCCGCTCGCAAGGTCGGCGAGGGCGCGGGCCCCCTGCTCCAGGCGATCAGCAAGGGCGTTGGAACGCTGGGTCATCGGTAACCTCCGGCTGATGTTTGCGAGTCGATTTTCTCGAGCATCATTCTGCCAGGAGATAGCGATTTCACCAATGACCAATCGTCCCGACTTCCTGCTCCGGCGTACGGCGGGCATGGCGCACCTGGATGACCGCCAGAACGAGTGTTGTCATCGCGAGCGGCCCTGAGCACAGCGAAGGCCGTGTGGCGATCCGGTTCTACTCGATCACCTGCGCTTCCGGCCTGCGGTTCTCGGCAATAACTGCCTAGGAGAACCAGGCACCGCTGGCGCAGGTCGCCGTCCTGCGTTTAGTTACTCCACCCCCAAACCAGCAGCAACCGCTCAGGGAGCACCCATATCCCGTACTCCCTCTCGCCGGACTGGATTCCAGGTTCCAGCACGGCACCATCATTGCCTTTGACCTCCGGCCATGCCCCAGCCACGTCGGTCTGACCCCCACAGGGAAGTCCCTGCGCTAACCGACTTGCAGAATGCAGCCGGCGCGGTTCCGGTCGCGTTCGGCCGTCGCATCCCGGTCGGCACCGTCGCGGCGGCCACCGCGCTGTACGGTGTGCTCTACCTCGCCTGGGAGCAGAGCAACTGGGGCAGCCCTGCGGTCCGGAACCTCATCGGCAACGTGGCGTTCATGCCGCTCAATCTGAGCGTGCTGACGCTGTTCGCCCTCGCCTCCACGCGGCTGATACTGGATCCAGGGGTGCGCCGCGCCCTCCTCCTGCTCGCGCTAGGCGGGGCGATGGTGTTCACCGGCAACGCCATCTCGACCTGGTATGTCTGGGCGTTGCACGCCAACCCGCCGGTGTCCTGGGCCGACCCGTTCTACCTGACCGACTCGCTGCTCACGCTCACCGCCCTCCTCTCGTTTCCGCTGGCGCGGCGCACCCGATTGGAGCGGTGGAAGTTCCTGCTCGACGGCGCGATGGTGCTGGTGGGCGGCGCGGTCGCCATCTGGTACTTCTCGGTCCGCCCGACGGCGGCGTCGCAGGAGAGCAATCTGGTTGTCACCTTGCTGGCGTTCGCCTATCCCCTGGCGAGCATGCTGGTGCTGTTTGGAGTTACCACCGTATTGCTCCGCCGGCCGATCGACGGCAACCGGTTGGCGTTCGGTCTGCTGGTGACCGGGGTGTCAGTGGGCGTTGTAGCAGACCTCACGTTCAACCTGGTTCAGCTCGAGGTGGGAGGCCGGAGCGCCAGCTGGGCCGACGGCGTCTTCCTGGTCTGTTACACGATGCTCATCGCCAGCGGCGAGCTCTACTGGCGACGCCCCGTGGCGGCGCGGGAAGCCTCTGCGGTGCCCTTCATCCGGTTCCAGCCGATCAGCCCGCTGCCTTATCTCGCAGTCGGCACGACCTACGCGCTGCTCCTGGTCGTGGCACTCCGGCCTTGGACCGATCCGCTCAGCGGGCTCGCGATCGGGGCGCTGCTGGTGACCGGTCTCGTGGTGCTGCGCCAGCTGCTCGCCGTGCGGGAGAACGTGCGGCTCCTCGCCGAACACGCGGCACGCCAGAACGAGGCCCGCTTCCGCTCACTGGTACAGCATTCGTCCGACGTCATCATCGTCACACGGGCCGACGGCACGGTTCGGTTCGTGAGCCCCTCGGCGACGCGGGTGTTCGGCTACGATCCATCGGAGATGCTGCGCCAGACAGTGTCCGAGCTACTCCACCCCGATGACCGGGAGCGGGCGGCCACATTCTTTCGCAATGCCGCTCAGTCACCCGGCGTCACCGGCCCCGTCGAGTGGCGGTTCCGCCAGTCCGACGGGTCCTGGCTGCACGCCGAGATCCTCGCAACGAACCTCCTGCACGACACGACCGTGAAGGGCGTCGTGCTGAACACCCGGGACGTGAGCGAGCGGCGGCGGCTGGAGGAGCAGCTGACTCATCAGGCCTTCCACGATCCGCTCACCGGCCTGGCCAACCGGGCACTCTTCCGCGATCGGGTAAGTCACGCGCTGGCGCTGGCGCAGCGCAGCGGGACTCCAGTGACGGTCCTCTTCCTCGACCTCGACGACTTCAAGACGGTGAACGACAGCCTGGGCCACGCCGAGGGCGACCGGCTGCTTATCGCCGCGGCGGAGCGTTTCCTGGCCTGCGCCCGAACCGCCGACACGGTGGCGCGGCTGGGCGGCGATGAATTCGCGATCCTTATCGAAGGCACCGACGGAGAGGAAGGGCTTCCCGACCGCCTGGCTGCTGCGATGTCGCACCCATTCTCGCTGAGCGGCAACCAGTTGAGGGTCACGGCGAGTATCGGCGTTGCCTCGGCATCTCCCGCTGACCGGGCCGACGACCTGCTTCGCAACGCGGACATGGCGATGTACGCTGCCAAGCGGCGCGGTAAGGGCCGTTCGGCGACGTACGAATCGCGGATGTACGCCGACATTCGCGAGCGGCTCGATCTCGAGGCCGCGCTGCGCGCCGCGATCGAGGGTCACGAGCTGACGCTGTTCTACCAGCCGATCGTGAATCTGCAGAGCGGGGGCGTTTATGGCGTGGAGGCGCTCCTCCGGTGGGAGCACCCGCAGTTCGGCCGGCTCTTGCCGCAGCACTTCGTTCCCCTCGCCGAGGAGACCGGCCTGATCGTGCAGCTCGGCTCCTGGGTGCTGGGCGAAGCGTGTCGCCAGCTCCAAGTCTGGCGGGCGGCGTACCCAAAGCTGCCACTCGCCATCGCGGTCAACATCTCGGGCCGCCAGCTCCAGGGTGCGGGGCTGGCAGACGCGCTCCGCCAGACGCTCACTTCGTCCGGCGTCGAGCCATCGTCGGTCGTGCTGGAGATTACCGAAAGCGTGCTCATGCAGCAGACCGACCCCGTGCTCGAGCGACTGCAGCAGCTGAAGGCGTTCGGCGTGCGGCTCGCGATCGATGACTTTGGGACCGGGTACTCGTCGCTGAGCTATCTGCAGCGCTTCCCGATCGACATCCTGAAGATCGCTAAGCCGTTTGTGGAGGAAGTCGGGCAGGGCGCGGACCGCTCGGCGCTGGCGCGCGCCATTGTCGGACTCGGCGACACCCTCAAGCTCCAGACCATCGCCGAGGGGATCGAGCGGGCGGAGCAGCGAGCGGCGCTACTCGAGCTCGGCTGCACCCTCGGCCAAGGGCATCACTTCTGGCCGGCGCTCTCGGCGTCCGCCGTCGAAGAGCTACTCTCCGCCGACCGGCCCCGGCACTTGCGTCTGCTCGAGGGAAGCGCGTGAGAACTTAGGCGTTTTTCTTTCCCTTCTTCCGACCGTCCCTCCACGCGCCCGGCGCCACGCCCGTTGCCTTCTTGAATGCCCGGCTGAACGCAGCCTCGGAGTCGTACCCCACTTCCCTGCCGATCGCTGCGAGCTTCGCACCGCTCTGACTCAGGAGATTCGCAGCAACCTGCATCCTCCACTGGGTCAGGTACTGCATCGGCGGCTGACCCACCAACTCCGTAAATCGCTTCGCGACGCTGGTCCGTGACGAGCTAGCCTCCCGCGCCAGCTCCTCCAGCGTCCAATCCTGGCCCGGCTTTGCATGCAGCAGCGCCAATACCTGCCCCACCGTTTCATCCCGCAATCCTGCGAGCCAGCCCGTCTGTCCCGCCGGCAGATCTTCGAGGTAGCGGCGCAGCAGCTCGATGAACATCAGCTCTGCCAGCCGGGTAAGTACGCCGGCAGCGCCGGGCCGGCCGAGCTGGGACTCCTTGGTCACCTGCCCGGCGAAGCCGTCGAGCCATGCGTTCGACATCCCGCGCATGTGCAGCAGTCTCGGTAGCGAACTAAGCAGTGGGTTGAACGGACGGCGGTCGCAGCCCAGAAATCCACAGACGAACGTAGCGGCCGGTGGACCGCCGTCACCCAGCACCACCGTGTGGGGATAGCGGTCGGGAAAGCTGGTGGTGACGCCGGGAGCGTGGAGGTCGCGACCGCTCGACATCACGTTGGCATCGCCGTGGGGAAAGACGATCACGTCAGCAGGCAGGAGCTCGACCGGCTCCTCCCCGATCAGCCGCACGTAACAATGGCCGCCGGTGAGAATGTGGTACGAGATCAGGTGCTCTGAGGCAGGGAGGATCTGGGGCTTCAGGTCCTTGGCATGCGCCGATTCCACAATCCACGGCTCCGCCGCCTCGACGGCGTAGAAGAAAGCGCCGTCGAGGCGAACCACGCGCAGCAGATCGGAGAGAGGGTCCATCTCCGAGGAATACTAGTCGATCCCTCCTTACCTAGTTGCCTAGGGCGCGGACACCGTGTGTTCTTCCCCGTCTTCATCGGAGCTCTCTAGGAACTGACCGTCGCCCGAGTAGTTCGCTTGAAGATGCTGAAGCCCGGAAGTATTGAGCGCGAACGTGCATTGCCCGGCGCCGACCGCGACGCTGCACCCCGCTCCGGCTTCCTCGAGTGAGAAGATATCGACCGTTCCCGTCGGGGTGCCTGGCCCAGTAACCGTCACGCTCCACTTCACGGTTATCTCTTCGCCTGGTGCGGATGGGTCGTTGTTATCCTCGGTGATCTCGATCGTCGAGCTGCGCGCGAAGACGGAAATCACCTCCGTGTCAGTCAGGCTGACCCCCCCGGCCGTCGCGCTGATGGTCTTGTCTCCGGCAACGGTCGAGCTGAAGGTGAACGTCGCCACCCCATTTTGGTTGGTCGTGGCCGAAGTGGGAGTGAATGTGTTTCCGCTTCCGGTGGCGCTCGGAACCACGTTGATGTTGGGCAGGACGGCACCGTCGGCATCCTTGACGGTCACGGTGACGGTGCTGGTGGCTGCTGTGGCAATGATCTTGGGATCGGCCAGGATCGTCGACCGTGATGCGCTCGGTCCAGTCGACGCGCAGGTGACCGAGAAACTGGCCTCTACCGTTTGTCCCGCCGTCACGGAGACGTTCTTGGATGCGCCACCCGCAACATCGCAGTTACTCGCGACATTCGAGAGCACCACAGTGTGAGGTCCGACCGAGACATCACCGACTGTTTGAGTGTCGTTCACGTCGATCGATCGACCGGAGCCTCCATCGATGGCAAAGCGATACCCGTCCGGATCTGGAGAGGAACCGGTCGTCGCCGTTGTTACCCTAATAGAGCCGGTGGTTGGCGGGATGACGGCGCATGTCACGTTGAAATTCACGATCGCTGCTGCTCCAGGCGACACGCTGACATTTCGTGAGCTGCCGTTGTCTACGGTGCAGTTCCCGGCCACATCGGAGAGCTGGATCGTATGCGCCCCAGCCGGGACGCTGCCGATAGTTCGGGTTGCGTTGGATGCGATCGACTGACTCTGGCCGCCATCAATGGAGAATCGATACCCATTTGCATCCGGGTCGGAACCGGTTGTCGCCGCTGTAATCCGAATGGAGCCCGTGCTCGGTGGGACTGCGGTGCAGGTCACGTTGAAATCCACGATCGCTGTCACCCCCGGCGACACGGTCACGCTTTGCGAGCTGCCGTTCACGACGGTGCAGTTCCCCGACACACCGGAGAGCTGGATCGTGTGCGCCCCAGCTGGAACGCCGCCAATGGTGCTGGTGGCGTTGGATCCAATCGACTGACCCTGACCGCCATCAATCGAAAATTGATACCCGTTCGCATCGAGGTCACTGCCGGTGGTATTCGTCGTGAGCCGAATTGAACCGACCTCAGGCGGAAGCGGACTGCAGGTGACGTCAAAGGCCACCGTGGCTGTACCGCCGCCGGTTACGGTCACGTCCCTGGATGTTCCCCCGGCGACGGTGCAATTGGCCGAGACACCTGAGAGCACCACAGTGTGGGTTCCTGCGGCAAGCCCGGGCACAGTGGCGGTGGCGCTCACGGCGATCGTCTGACTCGGACCTCCGTCCACGCTGAACTCATACCCATCGGCATCCAGGTCGGAGCCGGTGGTCGTAGTAGTGATCTGAACCTGGCCGAGATCCCCCGGTAGGGCAGTGACGGTATGTGGCTCGGTATCGGAGCTGGGTACGAAACTGGAGTTGCCCGCGTAGGTCGCGGTTAGTGTCTGACTTCCTTCGCTGGTCAGGGTCAGGCTACAGGTCATGGTGCCATTGCTGAGCGCCCCCGAGCACGACTGAGTACCGCCAACGACGCTTACCGTCACATCCCCGGTCGGAGTGCCGGCATCTGAAGTCACGCTGACGCTGACCTCGACCGATTGTCCCGGCACCGATGGATCGGGATTGTCCAGTGTGATCGTCGTCGTCGTCCCTGCGGCACCAGGCTCCACGTTCCCACCATCTCCTCCACAACTGGTAACCAGGGCAACTACGCCGGACACCAGCACCGCCTCAACGGCCCGAAACAAAGGGAACGGTCCGCGTCGCATCATACGCGAACTCCTAGTTTTCATTGATCAAGATTTCGAGTTGACAGGGGAGCCTAAGTGTATGACCAGAAGGAGAAAATCAACAGGGCAACTACGGGGAGGGGGCCTGCATCTTCCAGACCCGCCTCCCTACGGCACCAGTCGGGTGAAACGGAGCGCCTGGTCACTCCTCGCGATGTAGATCAGGAGCGTGTCGCCAGCGAGGGAGAATCGCTGGGCCGCCGCCAGCGCCTTCAGGTATCTGCCCTCCTGTTCCATACCGGGTCCAACACAGGCCATCTGAGTCGAGCCCATTTGGCTGAGGGCCAACGAGTCGCCGCTGATGTTGGCGGTCCCGAAGAACCGATTGCACGACCCTTTGCCGGCAACTTTCCCTCGTTCGGGGAACTCCAGCGTGGCCTCGACACCCTCCAGCGCCGGCCTGCCCTGGAGATCGGCGAGTCGCCACGACGTTCCCCAGAGCTCGGCCCGCGGCGCTCCGGCCGTCCCGCCTGCCCGAACCAGCATCAAGGGGACTTGCGTTGGATTTCCCCGAGTGATGACCGGCGCAGCGGTGTTCGTGGTGTACAGCAGTTGATCGCCGCTTCGGATGGTGGCGCGAACCGCGTAGGAGTGCTTCTGATCGATGGCGCCCACAGCGTAGTTCAGCTCGAAGGGGAGCGGTACCTGCCGGCCAGCCGGGGTGATCGTGGTCTCCGCGACCAGGATCGCGGGAGCATCCTGCCGAGACACGTCGGAGAGCTGGACCTGCACCACGGCATCGGGCGGCAGCGCCATCCGTTCGCGGTAGGCCACCGTGCCGGTCACCTTTCCGCCGGAGGACGATTCGTGATTTCGGGCGCAGCCGATCATCGTCATGATAGCCGACGCCAGTAGGGTTGCGCTAGCGCGGCTGAGGTGTGGCCACATAGCTCACCTCGAATTGTCCATAGGACCTGTGCCGATTCATCAGCAACGGCACCGGGAGGTCATCATGTCGAGCTTGCACGATGGCTTCAAAGCCGTGCCCCCCATATGTCCATGGGCAGCGGTTTACCGGCTGGAACTCTACGAACAGGAGAGCGGGAGGGACCGCGAACAGAAGCAGCCACGATGGACGTGGCGGGATGAGGAGAGTGCGAACGAACAGAATGGTGCGGGGGTGCCAGGGCGTCGAAACCAGCTGTGGCGCCCTCGGAAAGGTTGCAAGAGGACCAATGCATCACAATCGGCCTCTCTGTTCTCCCGAATTTGTCCGAGACCGTCACCGAACTATTTCTCCAGCGGCGCTCTAGGCCAATATTTCCCGGGGTACGGCGAGGGTCAAGTTTATGGCGCGCTTCGGCGACTCACGCAGGGAGGTTGCTAGGTACACCCCAGCGACCGAATGCACGCTGATGTGGAGCTCGGCGGCCAGCCGGCGCGAGTCGCAGAGAACAACTCCGAGCCGCACCTCCTGCTCCATCCGGCGAAGAGACAGGCGGACGGCAGCACCGGCCGCAACCGCTTCAATGGCTCCTATGAGCTGAGCGGTGATTCGCTCCGACTGGGGCCGCTCGCTGCCACGCGTCGCGCATGCCTGGACCCGGACATGAATCGGCAGGAGAGCACCTTGCTCGACGCGTTCGAGGCCACGCGCAGCTGGAAGGCCACTGGCGACACGCTCGTCCTCTCCAGCGAAGGGCGCCCGGTCGCGCGGTTCGTGGCGTATATCTGAGGTAGGAACTTTGCGTTTACCACTTCTTGCTCTCGTTCTTCTCGCGGTGGCGAGTCGCTCGTCGCCGGCTCAAGGGAGCGGCCGTTCCATAGATCCGATCACGACTGACCCCGCGCAGGTCGATACCGCCTATCCGCCAAGGTCGGTGGAGCTCGCTCTCGAAAGCAGAGGATCTCGGATGAACGGGTTGTTCTACCTCGCCAACGGCAAGGGTCCTCACACAACCGTGATCCTCCTCCACGGCTTCCCCGGCAACGAGCGCAACCTCGATCTGGCCCAGGCGCTTCGCCGAGCCGGAATGAATGTGCTGTTCTTCAGCTATCGGGGGGCCTGGGGAAGCGGGGGGACGTTCTCCTTCACCCACGCGCTCGAGGACGTTGCATCGGCGATCCACTGGGTTCACGCGGATTCGAGTGTGCACGCCTTTGGGATTGATACCAGGCGAATCATCCTCGCCGGGCACAGCATGGGCGGCTGGCTGGCCCTGATGGGTGCGGCCGCGGATTCGTCGATCGCTTGCACAGTCGCGCTCGACCTCTGGAATGTCGGGGCCGACGGTCGTCGCATGCGGACCGATCGCCTGCTCGACTCTACCATGATCGCGGAATCCAACTGGCTCACCGCGCCAGGCGGTCCGCTGCGTGTCGACCCGGGGCAGAGCCTGGCTGCCGAAATGAAAACGAACGCCGATCTCTGGGACCCCGAACGATCGAGCCGCCGCCTGAGCTCCCGCTCGATTCTTATTCTCAGTACCACCGCCAACGAATCGCATGCACCTTTGGTGGCTGCGCTGCACGCCGCTCAGGCTCGGCGAGTCACCGCGTTGCAGTGGCCCACCGATCACAGCTTCTCCGATCGCCGGGTCCGCCTCGCTCGCACCATCCTCGGCTGGCTGAAGCAGCAGTGTAGCACCTGACGCTTCCGCCTCTCAGCCAGGACGGCCCGCTCAGTCTCCTCGAATGTACCTGAGGTCAGCGCTCTAAACCATTGTTGACAAATGGCTTGCCTTTCTGTGCTCTAAGTCACTTCGAGCGATTCGCAAGACAATTAACTTGGCAGTGGCTTGGTCGATTCAGCTTTCGTCGTACCCATTCAAACAACATCTACTCCGAGGTCGAACGTTGCCGTTCGCCCGCATGTGCTGCGCAGTTGCCCACGCTGGGGTGCCCCGGTTGGGAGGCGTGCTCTCCGGCGCGGTACTCACCATCTGGCTTACCGGGTGCGCCGGTGGCGAGCTCATGCTTCCCAATACCGGAGCCGGAGGGCCCGCCGCGATACGAGTCGTGAACGGAGATGGTCAGACCGGACTGGTAGGAGAGCTGCTGACCAGTCCCCTGGTGGTGGAGGTGAGCGATGCGAGCGGTCAGCCGGTCGAGGGGGCCACCGTAGCATTCGAGCTCACGTCCGCCGGTGATGGAGCACAGATCACGCCGTCAACCGCCGTCACCGACACCGCAGGCCAGGCTGAAGCGAGCCTGCTGCTGGGCGACAAAGTCGGACTGCAAACGGGAGAGGCGCGGGTGGTAATGCAAGGCGCTATCACGCCGAGGACCACGTTCACCGCGCTCGCCAACGCGCCTAGCCTCGGCAATCGTTCGCCGGTCGCCGACTTCAACTGGGATTGTGAGGGGCTCAGTTGCCAGTTCACCGACGCGAGCAGGGACGACGACGGGAGCGTGACCGGCTGGAGCTGGCAGTTTGGCGACGGCGGTGCCTCGGGAGAGGCGGACCCGGCGCACAATTATTCCGGGCCGGGGACCTATACCGTGACACTCATCGTCACCGACAATGACGGGGCAGCCGATCAGAAGACCGCTCACGTCGACGTCACGGCACTGGCGCAGGAGGACAACAAGGCGCCTGAGGCCGATTTCGACGATCACTGCCACGACCTGAGCTGCAGCTTTACCGACAAGAGCAAGGACGACGACGGCA
>JBKPAO010000136.1:0-24262 GCA_046726475.1 Gemmatimonadota bacterium
CGTAGAAAGCCCCTGGCGAACCAGCTCGAGTTGGTCGTTACGATCGCGGCCGCCAGGGTTTCGTCGCTGAGAGCGTGATTGCCCTCGAACGAAAGCTGGCGTACTACTCGTTGCGGTTGCTGGGCAGTCATCGTGGGTGGCGCGCCCAGCAGCAGGGCACACAGAACCCAGGGCGCCAGCCTCATCTAAGACTGTACTGGAAGGATCGGCGGGATGCTCCCTGAAGCGCTACGTCGAGGAGGTGCCGGGGCGAATGGGTGGAAATGCGACACTCCGAAAGCAATGTTTTAGCCTCGGCAATCCTTATTGATGCGATTGACGGCATGTCGTAAGCCCGGTAGTTTGATCGCCTTACATTCTGGTGTCAACGTCACAGCCCCCGCCATCCAGCTCTTCCACTCGACTGGCTCATGCATAGACTGCTGGTTGTATCCGCTCTTATCGTCACGGCCTGTGCCGACCAGGGCGGCGGGACCTCGCTGAACTATTACTTCACCTATGATCCGCGATCGCTGGATCCGGCGCTCTCAACCGATGTGCCGACCGGCGAAGTCGTCGCCCTGCTGTTCGATAATCTGACGCAGTTCGATGCCGACGCCGAGCTGAAGCCGGGTCTGGCCACCAGGTGGGAGACGGACCCGGCAGGCCGGGTCTACACCTTTCACTTGCGGCAAGATGCCAGTTTTCATGACGGTCGTTCGATCAAGGCCCCCCAAGTGCGCGCCTCGATGCTACGAGCGCTGGCGCCGGGCTCGACCGGAGGTCGTGCCTGGCCACTGTACCCGATCCAAGGTGCCCGCGAGTACGCTGCAGGTAAGACCAAGGAAGTTGGCGGAATCGAAGTAAAGGATGACTCCACGCTCGTGCTGACACTGGAGGAGCCACTCAATCTCTTTCCCAAACTGCTGGCCATGCCGGTGGCGGCAATCGTACCGACTCCCACCCCTCCAGACTTTGATCAACACCCGGTCGGAAGCGGCCCCTGGAAGTTCGTCTCCTGGTCCCATGACGACGCGATCGTTCTGGCCAAGAACGAGAAGTATTGGGGTGGATCGCCCAAGGCCGATACCCTCCGCATTCGGATCATCCCCGAGCCGCTTACCCAGGCGGCAGAGTTCGAGGCGGGCCAGCTCAGTGTGGTCGAGGTTCCCGTCGGTGAGACCCGCCGCTGGGAAGAGTCTCACGGAACGGATCTGCAGCGACGGCCGGCGCTGCGCGACCTGTACGTCGCCATCAACACAACCCGCGGTCCTCTGAAAGACGTGCGGGTGCGGCGGGCCCTGAACCACGCAATCGACGTCACTACCCTCCTCAGCACGGTGCTTGCGAATCGAGGGATCCGCGCCGCCGGCTCACTGCCGCCGGGAATTGCCGGCTACGATTCCAGCCGAGCTCCCTATCGATACGATCCGGCAGAGGCCAAGCGGCTTCTCGCCGAGGCGGGGTACCCCAACGGCTTCGCGATTAAGCTATGGCGGACCCAGCGCGCCGAGCTCGCGCGGCTCGCCCAGTCGCTGCAACAAGGGCTGGCTGAGGTTGGAGTACGGGCCGAGATCCTGGAGCGAGACGCATCTAGCGCGCGCGCCGCGGTTCGCAACGGCGAGGCCGATCTGTTTCTGACCGACTGGTGGGCCGATTATCCCGATCCCGAGGACTTTAACTACCCGCTCTTCCACTCCCGGAACCAAGGGCCCGGCGGGAACTACGCATTTCTCGCCGACTCCGCGCTGGACGCCATGATCCTCCGCGCCCGCGCGACCCCAAACCCGGCTGAAAAGGTGCAACTCTCGCGAAGCATTGACGCACGGGTCTTCGAGCTGGCGCCCTGGATATTTCTCTGGTTCCCGGTGGATCTCTGGGCAAACCAACCCGACGTCCATGGGTGGCGCATTCCTCTCGTCGTCACCGGTCAGCGGTGGATGCAGGCAGAGCGGACTCGGTGAGTCGCTTCCTCTTTCAGCGGCTGCTGCTGCTTCTTCCCACGTTGTTTGGCGTCCTGTTGGTGACGTTCCTCCTGCTCTACGTCGCGCCGGGAGATCCGGTCCAAGCCATGGTGGGAGAGCGAGCGGACCCAGAAACGCTGGCGCGTCTCCGGGCAGAGCTGCGCCTCGACGACCCGCTGTATCAACAGTTCGCCCACTACGCCGGTGGCGTGCTTCGGGGCGATCTCGGCACCAGCTACATCACCCGCCGCCCCATCCTGCGGGATCTGATAGAGCGATTCCCTGCGACGCTGCGACTGGCCGGGGCGGCAATGCTCTTTGCCGCAATCGTCGGCATCAGCATCGGCATCTTCGGGGCCTGGCGTCCGGGTACGTGGGCCGATCGCGTAGCGGCTTTCGGAGCGTATCTGGGAGTCTCTTTCCCGGTGTACTGGGTTGGGCTCATCCTGATTTTGATCTTTGCCGTGAATCTCCGGTGGCTACCACCCTCGGGGTCGGGAGGACTGATCTACCTCATACTGCCGGCCCTGACACTGGGGATGCGCTCGGTTGCATTTCTCTCGCGGATGACGCGCGCAGCGATGGAGGAAGTGCTGCAATCCGATTTCGTTCGCACGGCACGTGCCAAGGGGTTATGGGAGACGCGGGTGGTTCTTTCCCACGGGTTCCGCAACGCGTTGCTGCCGGTGGTCACCGTCTTGGGGCTGGATTTCGGTAGCTATCTCACCGGATCGATCCTAACCGAGACGATCTTCTCGTGGCCCGGCGTGGGCCGATACGTACTCACCGCAATCGACAAGCGGGATCTGCCTGCGGTACAAGGAAGCATTCTCTTCCTGAGTTTGGTCTTTGTAGTGGTCAACCTGCTCACCGACATACTCTATGCACGAGTGGATCCGCGGGTGGCGTTTGATTAGGGCCGGAAGGGGCGGAAAAGGCGGGCAGGCAGTCGGCCGAGGCCTTCGGATCGCACTCCTGGCTTTGCTTCCCGCCCTTCCCGTTTTTCCCATCCTTCCCGCCTTTGCGCAGAAGGATCTCGCACGCCGGATAGACGCTCGCCTTAACGCCGTGCCCTTCAGCCGCCAGCTCTGGGGAATCGCCGTACTGGACGATGCCGGGCATCTGGTGTACGGCCGGAACGAAAGTCGGATGTTCGTGCCGGCCAGCAATACCAAGCTGGTGGTGAGCGCCGTGGCCGCGGCACTCCTTCCCTCTGACTGGCGGGTCAAGACCAGTCTCTACGGTGGGCCGATCGTCGGAGGCGTGCTTCAGGGCGACCTGGTGCTCTATGGCCGGGGGGATCCCACCATGGATCGCCGCTGCTATGCGACCGATTCCACTCTGGCCGGAGTCTGCGACACCGACCCGTTCGGGCGGCTTCGCCAGCTCGTCGATGGGCTACGCGCGAAAGGTGTGCGCGCCGTGGCCGGCGACATCGTTGGAGATGGGAGTTACTTCGAGCCGACCCTGGTGCACCCCAATTGGGAAGGGTTCGATCTGAACTGGTGGTATGCCGCCCCGGTCTCGGGCCTCGGCTTTCACGACAATAGCGTGGACTTCGAGTGGCAACCGGGCCAAGCGCTTGGCGCGCCGGCAGTCATCACCATGAGTCCCGACCTGGGTGATGTCGGTTTCGAAAATCGCACTGTGACGGTCGCTCCCGGCGGGGACTCGGATATCGGGGATCGCTTCTTTCGCCAGCCGGGTACCCTTCAGGTCTGGGCCGAAGGGACGGTGGCTCTGGACAACCCGCCGCGGACCGAGTCGTTTGCGCTTCCCGACCCCAACCTGTACGCCGCACGGGCACTACGACAGGCGCTTGCCGAGGCTGGGATTGCCGTCAGCGGAACCACCCGCTCGACCACCGATTCACTGCTGTACGCCCGAATGCGCGCCACTCCACCGTTAGCAGAGGTCCTGTCTCGACCACTTCGCGACTGGATATTTCCGATCCTCAACACCAGTCAGAACTGGTTTGCCGAGATGCTGGTCAAGCAGCTGGGAAAGCAGTTCGGCAAAGGAGGCTCCTGGCCCGATGGCCTGGAAATCGAACGCCGCTTTCTGATCGATTCCGTTCGAGTGGACTCGACCCAGTTTTCCTTGAGTGACGGTTCGGGCCTGTCCAGCAGCAACCTGGTCAGCCCGCTCGCCTTTACCCAACTGCTGCGGTTCATGCGCCGGCATCCCCGGTACAACGCGTTCGTGGCCGGAATGCCGCAGGCCGGCTTGGCGGGCTCACTCAAGAATCGATTCGTGGGGACGCCGCTCGCCGGACGAGTACGGGCTAAAACGGGGAGCATTTCTCGAGTCCACTCGCTCACCGGTTATATCGAGTTGGGTGGCGGGAAGGCGCTCACCTTCTCCATCGAAGCGAATCATCACGCCGAAACCAGCCGTACGATGCTGGCCACGATCGACAGCATGGTCGTCGACGTGGCGAGGGGTAAAAAGTGATCAGTCGTCCTTCTGACCGAAGATCGCCATGTTGGAGGAATGCCCCGGATTCACTTTGACCTTGGGATTGATCTGGTGAACGGCGTTATTCACGGCGATGCACGCTTCGGCCGCGCCAGTCGCAATCAGCTTGAGCTTGCCGGTGTAGCTGGTGATATCGCCGGCGGCGTAGATGCCCGGTACGTTCGTCGCCATCAGCTGGTCCACTTTGATGTCGGCCTTTTCCGTGTCGAGCCCCCACTCCTTGATCGCACCCAGGTCCGAGTGAAAGCCGAGCAGCGGTATGACTGCGTCGATCTCGAGCGTTTCCTCCTCCTTCGTCTTGTTATTGAAGATGGTGACCCGCTCCAACTTCCCGTTTCCATGCAGGGCCTTGACCTCCCAGAAGGTGCGTAGCTCGCAGGCGCCGCGGCGATGGAACTCCTGTACCTGGTTGATCGTCGCCTGGTGAGCACGGAAGCCCTCACGACGATGGATCAGCATTACCGACTTGGCGATACCCTGCAGGTTGACGGCCCAGTCGAACGCCGAGTCACCGCCACCGACGAGGAGCACTCGTTTCCCCGCAAACTGCTTCGGGTCCAGCACCTTGAAGTAGAGCCCTTTTTCCTCGTACTGGTCCTCGTTCTCGATTCCCAGCTTCCTAGCCTCGAATGCTCCGATTCCGGCAGCAATGATGATGGTCTTGGAAGGGTAATCACCATCGGAAGTCTCCAGCACGAAGTGATGACCGTCGCCCGATGCTTCCTGCCGGAGACCGGTCACGACTTCACCCAGATGGGTGGTCGCACCGAACTGGAGGCCCTGGGCCGCCATCTCACGCACCAGGTCCTTGGCCAACACCTTGGGAAAGCCGGCCACGTCGAAGACGTATTTCTCGGGATAGAGGGCCATCAGCTGTCCGCCGAGAGCTGGAAGAGCATCGATGATCCGAGCGGATGCCCCCCGCATTCCGGCGTAAAACGCGGCGAAGAGACCGGTGGGCCCTCCTCCAATGATGGAAATGTCTTTTAGTTCCTGCTCAGCCACTGCGTCTCCTGTGAGAGTAGGCTTACCGCAGCCCTAATGTAATCGCTGCCGCCACACCGCCGGACTGCGCCCTTTCGCTTCCCGATTACCGCGGGCACATTGACCGCCATACAGCCGGCATGATTCAACCCAGAAAGGGTCGTCATGAAGATCTACACCCGCACCGGAGACCAGGGTGATACCGGTCTGTTCGGTGGAGGACGGGTGCCAAAGAATCATCCCCGGGTCGCAGCCTACGGGGATGTCGATGAGCTCAATTCACTGCTCGGCGTGGTGCGCGCCACACCGCCGGCGGACTGGTTCGAGCCGCTCCTGGAGTCGATCCAGCGAGACCTCTTCTCCATCGGAGGACAGCTGGCGACACCCGACCCTGCCGCGGTCGCCAAGGCGCTGGCCAAGGCGAAACTCTCAGGAGAGCGGGTAAGTGAGTTCGAGCGCCTCATCGACGAGGCCGATGCTGAATTGCCGCCGCTTCGCGCCTTTATCCTCCCCGCAGGAACTGCCAAGGCTACGACCCTGCACCTCGCTCGTACGGTTTGCCGTCGCGCCGAGCGAAGTGTTGTTGCGCTGGCGCAGGATGGCCCGGTCCCCGAACTCTTCGTGGCCTATCTCAATCGGCTGTCCGATCTGCTGTTTACTCTGGCTCGCCTGGCAAATCACCGAGACGGCGTCGCCGACGTGACCTGGTAACCCCCCACCGATCCGGCCGGCGGACCCAATGTCTCAGAATCCTGTAACTGTCGAGCACGCACTGGGGACGTACCCGGTATATGTGGCACCGGACAGTCTCGCCGGACTCGGGGAGCTGGTTGCGCGACATTTTCAGTCGCGCCGCGTCGTCATGATCGCCGATCAACTGGTATACGACCTGCTCCAGGCCAAGCGGCTGGGCGGGCTGACCTGGAGCGGAGACGTCCTGACCTTTCCCGCTGGAGAGGAATCGAAGTCACGGGAGTCGTGGGCACGTCTTACCGATATGCTTTTGGAGCGACGTTACGGACGTGACAGCGGCATAGTTGGTGTCGGCGGGGGAGTCACTGGCGACCTCGCCGGGTTTGTCGCCGCGACCTACCTGCGTGGCATCCCTTATCTGCAGGTGCCGACCACCCTACTTGCGATGGTCGATGCCTCGGTCGGTGGAAAGACTGGGGTGAACACCCCAGCCGGCAAGAACCTCGTGGGGGCCTTCTTCCCTCCGGTGGCGGTGATCGCAGATCCGCGCGTCCTGATGACGCTTCCGGACCGAGAATACCGCGGTGGCCTGGCAGAGGCGGTAAAGCACGGGTTGATCGCCGATGCCAAGTACTTCGCCTGGATGGAGTCGAACCCCTCTGCACTCATCGACCGCGACCCCGGCAGCCTGACCCGCCTGGTTCGGCGGAGTGTCGAAATCAAAGCCGAAGTAGTGAGTGGAGACGAGCGAGAGGCGGGACGGCGTGCCATCCTCAATGCGGGCCATACGGTCGCTCATTCGCTGGAGCGAGTCTCCGGTTTTCGGCTCCCCCATGGGGAAGCAGTTGGATTGGGCCTGATTGTTGAATGCGCGATCGCCGAACAGCTCGGAGTGGCAGGGAAAGGCTTACGGGAGCGGGTGACGTCCCTGCTCGGTCGACTGGGATTACCTACCCGCCATCCGGGATCGCTCGATCGGGAAGCTCTCCTGGGCGGGATGGCCTTCGACAAGAAGAATCGGGAGGGCGTCATACAATTTGCTCTGATTGCCGAGGTCGGCCGCGTGCAGGGGGGAGCCACCTGGACCACTGGAGTGCCGCCGGACGTGATCATGAGAGCAGTCGAGGTCGTACTTTGACCCCGTCACGGGCTTTCCTGACCGGGTCTAACGCAACTTGGTGCAACGGCTTGCACTAAAAACAGTAGGGTCGCCGCAACAGCTGTTCTGTGCCCCCAAGTGGATAAATGAACCAACCGGTTGTGCATAAAGATTTTGTGATGTGGAAAGCTTTTTTGCTTGACCGGCCACTCGACAACTCCTATATTCGCTCCTCACCTCTCCATTAGTTCGGTTCACCGCAGCCAAAAATCGCATCCCGTTCCCTCTGCCGGGGTTGTCTATGACGCATGTGCGTACCGGGAAAGCCCGCCCGTTTGTTCGTTCTGCTCCTTCCGGCGCCTTCGATCAGTATCTGCTCGATATTCAGAAGCTCCCGATGATTTCCGACCCCGACGAAGAGAAGCGTCTGGCGCGCCGCGCGGTCGCCGGGGATGAGACTGCGGCGGAACGGCTGGTGACGGCCAACCTCCGCTTCGTGATCTCGTACGTCAAGAAGTACCAGGGGCACGGGCTGGACCTCTCCGAACTGGTAGCGATCGGCAACGAGGGGCTGCTCAAGGCGGTGAAGAAGTTCGATCCCGATCATGGAGTTAAGTTCATCTCCTATGCCGTCTGGTGGGTGCGCCAGGCGGTCCTGAAGGCCCTGGCCGAGCAGACCCGCAGCGTACGAATACCGCTCAACCAGAACTCAGCGCTGGTCCGGATGTCCCGGGCCAAGGGTTTCCTTGCGCAGGAGCTGGGACGAGAGCCAACCGACGAAGAGATCGCCACGGCGCTGAACGACACCGTGGACAATATTCGGTCGGCCCACCGGATGAGCTCGACCGAGGTCTCCCTGGATGCGCCGGTCGAGCGGCAGGACCGGGGCGCCAGTACGTTCGGAGAACGGGTCGCAGGCACCGGAGGCGTCGAGATCGAGGAAATGACCGATGTCCGGCTGCAGCGGGAGTTCATCGACCGTATCTTCCAGCGCCATCTGACCCCTCGCGAGCGTAAGATCCTCTCGCTCTACTACGGCCTGGAAGAGGGCTCCGAGGCCCTTACCCTCGAGAAGATCGGCGCATTGCTCGGTGTCACCCGGGAGCGGATCCGGCAAATCCGTGAACGGGCATTCGAGAAGCTTCGCGATTCACCGGATGTAAGAGCGCTCAGGGGGTTCTGGGGCGCCGCCTGAGGAAGGCGGGGCAGCGGGGAAGTAAGGTCAGGGCCGGCGGATATCCAGCCGGCCTTGGTTTTTCTGGTAGTCCAGCCTGCTGCTCGGCCCCACCCCGCTGCCCCGCTGCCCCACTGCCCCGCTAGATTTCCATATGCCTTTCCGGCTGCCAATCTTTCCACTCGCTGTCGTGCTCTTTCCAGGGAACCCACTTCCGCTGCACGTCTTCGAGCCAAAGTACCGGCGCCTCCTCTCGGACGTCCTCCTCGCCGATCGACGCTTTGGCATTACTCCACTGGTGTCCAGGGCGGACGTACCAGCTGCAGGCTCGGTCGGCTGCGTAGCCGAGGTGCGGCTGAATCAGGAGCTACCGGATGGGCGATCCAACATCATAGTGATTGGAGGTTCCCGGTTCACCGTCGCCCGGTTACTCGAGGAACACACGCCGTATCCCGTGGCCTGGGTAGAGGCCTTTGAAGACGAGCCCGGGAGTGAGCCGTCGGCCGAAGACGCCGAGGCCCTTCGCACGCTCTTTGGCAGGTACCTTGCCGGATTTCGCGAGCTGAGCGACAACCCTCCAGAGGAGCCGACGTTGCCGGAGGACTCGCTGACTCTCTCTTTCCACGTGGCCGGGAACATCGAGTGCGACCTGGCGGTCAAGCAGCGGCTGCTGGCCGAGCGGTCGACCGCCCGGCGGGTCAACGATCTGCGTCTGCTGCTGCCGCTCCTCACCAGCGCCGTCGAGCGCGGGCTCGAGGTGCATCGCCGGGCTCACAGCAACGGAAAGGGCGGGAACATGCCAGACATCATCGCCAACCAGTGAAATCGTCCCTCCTTGCAGCATTGAGCCAGATCGTGGGCAGCCAGTGGGTCCGTCACCGGCGTGCCGAGCTGGTGACCTACGCGATGGACGGGCTACCCACCCACGAGTCGCTTCCCGGCGTGGTCGTGATGCCGGAGACTTCGGCACAGGTTCGCGAGATCGTTCATCTCCTCCACCTGATTCAGGTCCCCTTCGTGGCGCGAGGCGCCGGCACCGGGCTCTCCGGTGGCGCGTTGGCCGATCCTGATGCTGTTCTCATCGCCCTGACGAGGATGAATCGAATTCTGGGAATCGATCCGGTTCTTCGCCGGGCGTTGCTGCAGCCGGGGGTGGTGAACGCACGGCTCTCCGAAGCGGTTCTCCCGTTTGGCCTGCACTACGTACCGGATCCCTCCAGCCAGGCTGCCTGCACCATCGGGGGCAATGTGGCGGAGAACGCCGGTGGTCCACATTGCCTGAAGTACGGAGTGACGACCAACCACATTGTTGCCCTGGAGGTCGTGTTGCCTGATGGATCCGTGACCCAGTTGGGATCGAAACATGGAGAGCCCTGGGGGCCGGACCTGGTAGGACTCTTTGTTGGCAGCGAAGGGATGTTCGGCATCGCGACCGAGATCACCGTGCGGCTGGAGCGCATTCCCGAAAGTGTGCGCACCATGCTGGCGGACTTCTCTACTGTGCGAGGAGCCAGTGAGGCGGTCTCAGCAATCATCGCGAACGGCATTGTCCCCGCGGCTCTGGAGATGATGGACCGCGCCTGCGTGGCTGCCGTCGAGGCCTCGATCTATGCCGCCGGCTATCCCACCGACGCCGCGGCGGTGTTACTGGTGGAACTCGACGGTCAGACCGAGGCCGTCGAGAGCGAGGCAACCACTGTTCGCGATATCCTGAGGTCGTGCGGAGCCAGGGAGGTTCGTAGCGCCTCGACTCCGGCTGATCGCGCGCGGCTCTGGCTGGGGCGCAAGAAGGCGTTTGGTGCCATGGGTCGCATTGCTCCCGACCTCGCGGTGCAGGATGCCGTCGTCCCTCGATCGGCGCTGCCGGCCATCATGGACCAGATCGAAGGGATACGCCGGGAGTACGACCTCACGATCAGCAACGTATTTCACGCCGGCGACGGTAACCTGCATCCGAACATCAGTTTTGACCGAAAGAATCCCGCGGTCACGGCCCGGGTCCGCGCGGCCTGCCGGGAGATCATGGCGGCCTGCGTCGCAGTAGGAGGCAGCATCACCGGAGAGCACGGAGTGGGGAACGACAAGCTGGACTACATGCCCTGGATCTTCGATCCCGATACCCTTGCCGCCATGCGCGCGGTGCGGCTGGCGTTCGATCCCGCCGAGATGGCGAACCCCGGGAAGGTGGTGCCGGTGCACGCCTGCCGGGAATGGAACGCCGTCAAGAGTGCCCGCACATGAGTGACACGATTTTCACCCGGCTGCGCGCGCTCCTCGGCACTACCGGGGTGGAGCGTGATTCGAATGGCGTTCCCCGCGCGACGCCGGATTCCCCTGATGCGCTGTCGTTGGTATGCCGTTTGGCGCACGAGGAAGGCTGGAAGATACGGGTAGAAGGCAGAGGTACCTGGCTACCGCCCGATGCCCCCGCCGACCTCGTGGTGAGCACCACCGGCCTGGACCAGGTAGTTGCCGTCAGCCCAGCCGACCTGGTCGCGACAGTCCAGGCCGGCACTCCACTCGAGGCGTTGAGGCGGCGCTTGGCGGATTACGGCATGTGGCTGGCGCTAGACCCACCCGGCAGGCCCGAGCGCAGCATCGGCTCGGTGGTGGCGACGGCGACGGCTGGCCCGCTGCGGCACGGGTTCGGTCCAGTGCGGGACCATGTGCTTGGCTGCAGCGTCGCCACGGGAGACGGCAGGCTGGTCAACGCCGGTGGC
Source organism: Gemmatimonadota bacterium (assembly GCA_046726475.1). Lineage (GTDB taxonomy): Bacteria > Gemmatimonadota > Gemmatimonadetes > Gemmatimonadales > GWC2-71-9 > CAVVWJ01. The sequence continues at coordinate 11,092 of JBKPAO010000136.1, forward strand.
AGAGTGGTCAAGAACGTCGCCGGGTACGATCTCACCAAGCTGCACGTCGGAGGCTTCGGCGGATTCGGCATCATCGCGGAGGTGCATCTCCGGCTCCGAGCGCTACCCCGAGCCGATGTGACTCTCCTGACCCGGGGAAGTCGCGACGCGCTCACCTCGGCGGCCCGCGATGTGGTTGCCGGCAACCTCCTGCCGGCTGCGCTCGAGTTGCTCTCGCCGGCTCTGGCCGCGGAGGCGGACTGGGTCCTCGCGACGCGGGTGGTGGGCACGGACGCCGCGGTGCAGGCAGACGTGCGGCGGTTGGCGGCACTGAGTGAGCTGAGCTGGGCTCCGCTTCCGCCTGATCGGACGGCGGCCTTCTGGACCGTAGCTGCAAGGGGAAGTCTCGCTGGCCCGGTAACCCTACGGCTCGGCGTTCTGGGAAACGGCGTGGACGACGCGATCGATCTCCTGGCCCACGACCTCGATGAAGGACTGGTGTCCGCCGGTGCTGGATTGGGCATGATTCGGTGGACTGGGACGGCACCATTGGAGCGCCTTCGTGCGCTGCGCCGCGCTGCGGCATCCCGGGAGATCCCGATGACGCTGGAACGCGCCCCCTGGCCGGTCCGGCGTGCCTTGGGCCACTTCGGTGCGTATCGCGAAGGTGTGGGACAGATCGTGGGCCGGCTCCGGGGCACTTTCGATCCCGGTCAATGCCTGAACGTGGCCTTGGAAGGCGCCGATTAGGATGGCTCTGGAGACACCATCCGGCTACTCGGCTCTCGATCCCTGCGTACATTGCGGTTTCTGCCTCCCAGCTTGCCCCACCTACCTGGTGACCGGGGATGAAGGTCACAGCCCGCGCGGCCGCATTGTGCTCATGCGGGCGCTGGAGCGCGGGGAGATATCCGCTGATGATGCCGCGCTGAACGATCACCTGGACGCCTGTCTTGGCTGTCGTGGGTGTGAGCCTGTCTGCCCCTCCGGGGTGGGGTACGGGCGCGGTTTAGAAGCGGCACGAGAACAACTCTTCACCGCCCGGGGCGTGTCATCGCTGGCGCGACTCGTGCTCGGCGTCTTCCGTCACCAGATACTCTGGCGCCCGCTCTTTACCCTCAGCCGGGCCTTGCGAGTAACCCGGCTCCCAGCACTGCTCGCGGGCAAGGATCGGTGGCGATTCGGCATGGGAATGCTGGCGGCGAGTGCGGAGATGAAGGAGCGGGAGGAGTGGCCGGCGCGGCAGCGGGATGGCGGAGCTGCGGGGCTGCCACGAACAGCGACCGTGGCAAGCGCAGAAACCCCTGCACCGCTGACGGTCGCCCTCTTCCGCGGCTGCGTCATGGACACACTCTTCGATCATGTTCATCGAGCCACCAGGCGTACCCTGGAGGCGAATGGTTACCGAGTCATCGAGGTGGAGGATCAGGCGTGCTGCGGCGCGCTGCACGAGCACGCTGGTGATCGCGCCGCAGCGCGTGCCCTTGGTGAGGCGAACCTGACCTCGTTTGCGGGAAAGGCAGATTTCGTGGTGGTGAATAGCGCCGGATGTGGCGCCCTACTCAAGGACTACGGTCACCTCCTTGGCAGCGAAGCGGCCGCGCAATTTGCAGCGACCGTGCGCGACGTCTCCGAGCTTCTCGCGGACCGCGGCCCGCGAAAAGGAGCCGCACTGGAGCTGGATGTCACCTACGATGCACCCTGTCACCTGCAGCATGCCCAGAAGGTCCAGGAAGCTCCGCTTGCATTGCTGAAGGCGATCCCCAGACTTCGACTCCGGCTTCTTCCTGGCTCTGATCAGTGTTGTGGCTCCGCCGGCATCTACTCCATCCTGCGACCGGGAATGGCTCGTGCGGTGCTGGAGCACAAGATCGCCGGCCTGAAATCGGCCGACCCCCGCCCCGCCCTCGTGCTGACCGGCAACCCTGGCTGCCTGATGCAGATTGGAGCCGGTCTTCGGGCTGCCAATGTTCCGATCGGGGTGGCGCATCCGGTCGAGCTGCTTGATCTGTCGTACTCGGAGGCGGGCTACTACGAGAAGAGCGATGAGGACGGTGAGCGGTAGCCGCCTCGCCCTTCGCCGGGCCACTGTTCACCCCGTACCTGTTATCCTTAGTCCGATGACCTCCGGAATCCTCCTCTCCAGCAGCATCGTCAACGACGGCGTACAGCGGTCTCCTCAGCACGAGGCAATCGGCTCGCCTGGGCCTCATGTCTGAGTTCGACCTAAGACTGGGTCGCGAGCGGTTGGACCAGGTGCGCCACGGTGCTGTCTTGATCACCACCCAGCCGGCGGTTTTTCGGGTGCAGGGCAGCGGAGCTCTCGCCTGTCTCCAGGGTTTGTTGACGAACGACCTGGTCAAGCCCGGCGACAACGCGCTCGTGTACGGCGCCCTGCTGACACCAAAGGGTGCGGTGGTTGTCGATTATTGGGTCATCCGACAGTCTGAGGCGTTTACCCTGATCGCGCCCCGTTCGGGTCACGAGGCTTCACTGGTCCTGTTCCGGCGCCAGTTGCCGCCGCGCCTGGCCCGGGTGACCGATCTCAGCGATCAAGCGACGGTGGCATGGCTCATCGGCGCTCACGCGTTCCAGACATTGGCCGAGTCCGGGGTCACTATGCCCGAAGCATCCGGGCGGGTAGCCTCTGTTGGCGGAGAAGTGAGTCCGGTGGCTCTGGCACTGGCGCCGGAGGCTGCCCCGTTCGTGGCTCTCGCCGTCGGCGCGGAGCCGGCGGTGGCGGCACTCAGCTCGAGATTAGTGGCCGCCGGGGCGCTGACTGGCGACGAGCGAGACCTCCACGCCGCCCGGATCCTCTGCGGTTGGCCCGCCCTCGGTGCGGAAATCGACGAGCGTACTCTCCCGCAGGAGGTGCGCTACGATGAAATCGGAGGGGTGTCGTACACGAAGGGATGTTACACCGGGCAGGAGACGGTCGCGCGCCTGCATTTCCGCGGTCACACGAACCGCGAGCTGCGGGGGCTACGCTGGCGCCGGGTCCAACCGCTCGAGGGCCGCACGATCCACAAGGGCGAGCGGGAGGTCGGAAGCGTGCGCTCCACGCTGAGCCTCGAGGACCGTGCCATCGGCCTCGGCCTGATCCGTCGAGAGGTCGGGGTAGGAGAGGAGTTGTTGGCGGGAGGACAACCGGCTACGGTTGTCGCCCTGCCGTTTGGGCCCGATGATCTCGACGGGTGACGACTTTACTTCTTGGCCGTATCCCGCGCCATCGTCGAATCCGAGTGGGTCATCCCCGTGCCCGTATCGGACATCGCCGGGGCCATGGCGGAGGTGTCCGCCGCGCCAGAGGTGTCGGCCCGCTTCTGGCAGCCCGCAATAAGGAGCACAGCGCTCAAGGCCAGGATCGTCTTCATCGTCACTCCCTCGATGTGGTCGGCGGTGAATGAATTGAGTCGGAGGCCGTCACTGTCGCCGGCAGAGACGCGACGCGAAGGTATCTCCCTGTGCGGCATTGTCAAGATGAACCGAGCTGTACCATTGCCCCTTCGGGCGGACCGCAGCATCAACCGCAACAAGCACTGAGGTCGAATCAGCATGATCGAGCCGCGCACCATAGGTGAACTGAAAAACAGCCGCTGGGCGGAGGCTCCGCTCCGGGGACGCACCGTTCGGGACGAGGTCCGCAGTAATCTGCTGCAGCGGCTGGAGATTGGACAGCCGCTCTTCCCCGGAATCGTCGGATACGAGGACACCATCCTGCCGCAGATCGTCAACGCGCTGCTGGCGCGGCACCATTTCATCCTCCTCGGGCTCCGCGGCCAGGCCAAGAGCCGCCTCCTGCGAGAGCTTACCAATCTGCTGGATGAACGGATCCCGGTCATAGCCGGCAGCGAGGTGAACGACGATCCGTTCGCCCCGATCTCGAAGTATGCGCGTGAGCTGCTGGCCGAGTGTGGGGAAGCGACTCCGATCGGGTGGCTACGGCGGGACCAGCGCTACGTCGAAAAGCTGGCTACCCCGGACGTGACCATCGCCGACCTCATCGGTGACGTCGACCCGATCAAGGCCGCACGGGGAGGCCATCTGCTCTCGGACGAGCTGACCATGCACTTTGGACTCCTGCCTCGGGCCAATCGCGGGATTTTCACCATCAACGAACTGCCCGACCTGAGCGGGAAGGTCCAGGTGGGACTCTTCAACATCATGCAGGAAGGCGATGTCCAGATCAAAGGCTACCCGGTGCGCCTCCCACTCGACGTTCTGCTTGCCTTTACCGCCAATCCGGAGGACTACACCGCTCGGGGCAAGATTATCACCCCGCTGAAAGACCGGATCGGTTCCGAAGTAATTACCCATTATCCCCGCACCGTCCAGCTCGGAATGGAGATCACCGCCCAGGAGGCGTGGACCAGTCGCGGAGGACCCAGCCTGGATATACCGGATTTCGTACTGGAGGTGATCGAGCGGGTTGCCTTCGAGGCGCGGGAAGACAAGCGGGTGGACAAGCGGTCCGGCGTCAGCCAACGTCTTCCTATCAGTACCTTGGAGAACGCCGTCTCCAACGCGGAACGTAGAACGGTGGCGCTGCGCGAGCCTTCGGTGGTACCGCGGGTCAGCGACATCTATGCCGCCGTGCCTTCGATTACCGGGAAGCTGGAGCTGGAATACGAGGGTGAACTGCAGGGAGGCGACACCATCGCGCGCGACTTGATCCGCCGCGCCGCCGGCCGGGTGCTGGAGGAGCGGATGGGTGGGGCCGATCTGAGCAAGATTGTTGCCTGGTTCGACCAGGGTGGCGCGCTCAAGGTCTCCGGCGACGAGCGCTCGGAGGTCTGCCTTAAAGGCTTCAGTGTGGTGCCCGGTCTGGTCGACCTGGTCAACGAGTTCGGGCTGGCTGCTCGGAAAGATGCCGCCCGGCAGGTCGCGGCCTGCGAGTTGGTACTCGAGGGTCTGGCGGCCCAAAAGCGGATCAGTCGCAGCGAGGAGCTGGGCTACACCCGGGCCAAGCCGGAGAGGCGGGAGCCGGGGTATGGCAAAGGCGGGATCAGTTTTGGGTAGGACGACGGCTGTAAACGGTGGACAGTGAACAGTGAACCGGGTCACCGCTCGCCTCCGGTTCACCGTTTAGCGTTAACTGTTCACGCCGTCCTGCCCTAGACCCTAGACCCTAGACCCTAGACCTTTCTACCATGCGCTTCACCACGTACTCCAAGTACCACCCCGAGCTGGCTGACGCAGTCAATCTCCAGGGACTGCTCGACCAGCTGAGCGATTTCCTGCTGCAATCGGGATTCGCCGGCAACGCGCCGTCGTTCTGGCACGATGACATGGGAGAGGGTGAACGGTCGCTCGATGCCCTGCGCCAGGCCATCCTGCAGGCCTTGATGGATTCCGGCCAGCTGACGCCGGAAATGCTCAAGGTCCTCCGGGGGGAGTCCACTGGCGATGAAGCCCGCGATAAAGAGATCGAAGCCGAGCTGGGGCAGCTGTTGGATCGTATCGTCCAGCGGCTGATGGATGAGGGGTACCTGAACGTGAGCCAGGCGCCCCAGGTTCCCCAGGGATACCAGTCGATGTTCGGGCCCGGTGGACAAGCTCACTCCGCAGCCCAGCAGGTCCAGTTCAACCTCACCGAAAAAGGAATCGACTTCCTGGGGTACAAGACCCTGAAAAATCTGCTCGGCAGCGTCGGCAAATCGAGCTTCGGCGCCCATGACACTCCCTATCTCGCCACCGGGGTCGAAGCGGAGGGGGTGAGCAAGCAGTACGAGTTCGGTGATGTGCTCAATCTCGACGTGCCGGCGACGCTGACCAATGCGATCGCGCGGGAAGGACTGGGGGTTCCTCTCAACATCGAGTACCAGGACCTGATGGTGAGTCAGTCGGAGTACCGCTCGTCAGCCGCCACCGTGCTGATGCTCGACTGCTCTCACTCCATGATCCTGTACGGGGAGGACCGCTTCACCCCGGCTAAGAAGGTGGCGCTCGCGCTCACCCATCTGATCCGCACTCAATACCCCGGCGACAGTCTCCGTGTCGTCCTGTTCCACGATTCAGCGGAGGAAATTCCGTTGAGCGCGCTGGCCACGGCGCAGGTGGGACCATACCACACCAACACCGCCGAAGGGCTCAAGCTCGCTCGCCGCATTCTGCTGGGTCAGAAGAAGGACATGCGGCAGATCATCATGATCACCGACGGCAAGCCGTCCGCGCTGACGATGGCGGACGGAAGGATTTATGTGAACTCGATGGGCCTGGATCCTCAGATCCTTCAGGCCACCTATCGCGAGGTCGCCAACTGCCGGCGCTCAGGGATCATGATCAACACCTTCATGCTGGCGCGCGACCGGAGCCTGGTGGAGTTCGTCAAACAGGTGGCATCGATCTGCAAGGGAAAGGCGTACTTCACGAATACGATGACGCTGGGCCAGTTCATCCTGATGGATTTCATGAAGCGCAAGACCCGGCGGGTCTCATAGCTCGGCCGCGCGTCGCCGAACCCACCATGCCGAGACCCCAGGCTTCAGCTTTCTTCCTGATCCTCCTCGCTGCCGGCGCCTGCTCCTCCCAAACGGGGACGCCGCGCGATCCCGGAAGTCCGACTCCGGTTGCCGGACCAGCTCCAGGGCCTGGTACCACCGGAACACCGCAAGCGACCCCGGGAAGTAAAGGAGTGGGAGGTATTCCGGATCGCCGCAACGTGCCGGTTCGCGCCGATCAAGCACCTTTGGTACATGTCCGCGAAGTGCTCGAGGCGGACAGCTTGTTAGGTCGGCGGGTACGGGTCGCAGGTCGTTGTACCGCCGCCGGCGCAGGCCGCCGGGCGGGCTCGTGGACCCTGGAGGAAGGGGGTCAGGCAGTGGAGGTGCGCGGTCTGGTCCCCTCATCCTGTGGGAGTCACACCGAGGAGGGTCTCACCATCTTCGCCCAGATCGAGCCCGCCGCACCGGGAAGCGAAGATCGGCTTCTGCTGCGCCTGCCGGACTAAAGCAACGGGACCGCTGCCCGTTCCAGCTTAGGCCGCGGTCCCGAAGAACTGAGACCTGTGGGATCAGGACGTCGTCTTCTTTAAGCCTCCCGTCACGCGCTTCACCGTCCGACCGGCCGGCAGAGGGTTAGACTGATCCTCTACCTCATTGATGATCTCAAGCTCCTTGAGTGGAATCGACGATGGGTACTGGGCGTTGAACTGTTCCAGTGTCATCTGCCGGTCCAGCTTGACCAACTCCACCTTGGCGGGCTGTACGTTCAGCTTGGACGGGTCGCGTAACTCCCCGAAGCTACGGATCGTGCTTTGAAAGACCTGATCGTAGGCTTGCAGCTTGCCCTCAGCGGTGTACCCCATCAAGCCGAACGTTTGGCCACCGTACGAAATGAACGAGACGATCCCCTGGATCACGCCCTGATCCGTTTGCGCCTGGAAATAGCTCGAAGCCGCCGGTAGCCCGTTAATACTGCTGGTGGACGTTTGACCAGCCTGGACACCTTGCTGCGACAGAAACTGCTGTGCCGCCTGCTGGGGTGAGCCCTTACCTGCGAGCGCCAGCTGGATGATGGCATCCTTGTTCGGACTCAAGGACGCCACCGCCTGCGGCGTGTTCTGAACCTGCCAGCCGGTTGGCAAGGTTACCTGGAACCGCATCTGCGGATGGTAGAAGTGCGTGCCTTCGAAGTAGCCTTGCCGGGGATCCTCGCCGTACACCATGCCCTGAACATGCTGTAGGTAGGAATCCCGATTCACGACCGCTCTGCTGAGATCGCGGTGCAGCGTGTCGAGGATACTTTCGATATGCTCAATCCGGTTTCCCGGATTGGGGTGGGTGGCCAGCCACTCCGGGAGCTTTCCTCCTCCACCCTCTTCGCTGATCCGGTCAAGCGTCTCGAACACCTTCGTCATCTCACGAACGTCGTAGTTCTGGTTCAGCGCATATCGGAACCCCGCCTGGTCGGCCTGATTCTCGGCATCACGGCTGTACTTGAGGAACAGCACGCTGAGTCCCGCACCGGCGAGCTGGCCGAATTTCGCGATGTCGGACGAAAGTATGCTCCCGACCCCCAGCCCCAATTGAGCCACCTGCGCCTTGCTGATCTGCTGCACCGAGTGTCGGTTGGTTACGTGGCCGATCTCATGGCCCACCACAGTGGCGAGCTCCGCCTCGTCGTTGATCGTAGCCATGAGTCCGCGGGTCACGTAGATGAAGCCACCCGGGAGTGCGAAGGCGTTCACCGAAGCATCCTCGACTACGTGGAACTCCCATGGCAAATTCGGCCGCTCCGAGTTCGCTGCCATCCGCTTGCCAAGTTGGGCAACGTACGCTTGAGCGTTGGCATCGTTATATAGTCCTATCGTCTGGGCCACTTCCTGGGCAGCCTGTTGGCCCATCTGTATCTCTTGAGACTCTGAGACCAGAGACAACTCACTCTTACCCGTCACGGGATTTCGGGCGCACCCGATCCATCCGGCGGCGAGCGCAGCACCGAGCATCAACACGCGAGCTCGCCTGGGTGAGTTCAAAGACACGGTACGACGAGTCATAGGGGCTCCCTTGGTTCTCGTGTCGCCGGATCAGTGGATGTACACCGGCGTCCACCGGGCGAAGGCTCAACGCTAAAGCCGTGCCAGGTTTGAGACTGTGATCCCCGTCTCGTGGCGGCGGCGGCCTCCTGGAAGGGAGGAGGCCGCCAAGCGAGTTAAGGCGTGGTCATGGCGGGCGTTGGGACAGCCATGAAGCGTGCGGCAATGACACCGATGATCATGAAGAGAACGATGGCAGCAAGGATGACAACGACGGTGTACCCCATTGCCTTTTCCCGCGGTGACTTCATTACGATCGGAAGGCCGAGGTAGAGCAGGTAAAGGCTGTACAAGCCAAGGATGCCAAGGAGCCGAAGGCCCGGGATGAGTGCAAAAATGCCCGCTAGCCAACTTGCCGTGCTCGAATAGGCGGCCACCTTCAGCGCCTGAATCTGACTCCGCTGCCCGCCGAACGTCGGTGCGAGCGCGTCGATGATCATTGCCAGAATGTAGGTGCCGGCCAGAGTCAGGATGTATGCGATCAGCGCGCTGGTGATCGCCGAACCGATCGGTACTCGGTAGGTCCCGACCAACGGCACGGTGATACCAAAAACCGAGTAGCCGATGATCTGCGCAATCGGCCCGATCGCTGCCAGAGGCGCGATGTAGCTCTTGTAGAGCTCGGCCGGGGTGGTGGGCTCGGCATCGATGACCTGCCACTCGGTCTGCGGTGAAAGCAAGATACCCTTGACACGCTGGACGAGATTCATCGCGGTGTCTCCTTGAATTTGAGTCGGAGGACTCTGGGACGGAGGGATAATGCGCCGTCAATCTGGAGACGGCTAGATCCAGAGTCTGCTCCTCCAAGTGTGATCCTCCTCACCGATCGGGAGCCATGCTGGATAGTCGCGCGGGTAGGAATTTCGTCGTAGCTTCACATCTCCAGGCTCGAGTGTTCGCCTCCACCAGGAGAACCCATGATTCCGCGAGGGAGTGTAGCGCTCATTCCGGTGTTGATCCTCTCCGCCTGCGGCCGAACTACCATGCGGGTCGCCCAGGACGATCCCGCCGAGGACTCCGGACCGGTGGCACTCGCTCCCGCTCCTGACTCGGCACCGGAGTCCACCGCGACCGCTGCGCCGGCTCCTGCTCCGGTTCCGGCAACCACCCCCGATTCGGTGAGCACCCAGGGGTATGCGCCCTATGGCAATACTGGCGGCGATTTGGAGCTGAGGCGGATCGGTCAATGGACCAACACTGGTATTAGTGAATCACGCCGGCTGGTCATTCGGGACGCCAACACTTGGGCCCGGTTTTGGGCCGAGCTGGGCGTCGGAGAGCGGCCGGCGATCGATTTCTCCCAAAACCTGGTGGTGGCCGTAGCGGCTGGTCAGCGCAGCAGCGGTGGCTATGAAATCGCCGTGCGACGGGTGTCGCAGGCCAATGGAGACCTTACTATCGAGGTCGAGGAAACCGCCCCGGGACCCAACTGCATGACTACGTCGGCTCTGACGCAGCCAGTCGATGTCGTTGTACTGCCTGCAGTTGGCGCGCGGAGCTGGAGCTTCATCGAGCACCAGGAGGTGCGCGGCTGCCGCTGAAGACCGGTGGATGACCGCCGTCGGGCTTGTATCTGCCGACGGCGCCAGCAGATCCATCTCCCAGCAGGAGCGACTGTCCGAATAAGCGCCGCCTCCTTAGCGCAAATCTATTAACTGCAATTACTTGGCTAGTCTTGACTTGCCGGCCGAGCCCGTCGTTATTCTCCGCAGGACCCAACTCTGGTGGTCCATTTGAACCCTCCTCCGGCGCAGCCAGCTGCCGGAGAACGATCAGATCTCGATGTCGAATCCCCGCCGCACCGTGGCAGGTGGCTTGGCCCCAACCAGCAGCACCCCAGTTCCCGAAACTAACCGCCTCCTCTCCGAGGAGACCTCGGCTCCAGCTGCGCGAGTGGTGCCTCACGCTCATTCGGTGCACGGTGAAACCCGGGTAGACAATTATCACTGGTTACGGGACCGAAGCGACCCGGAGGTGCTCGCGTATCTGGACGCGGAAAACCGTTATGCCGAGCTAGTCATGCGGCACACCGCTGAGCTGCAGGACCAGCTCTACCAGGAGATGCGCTCGCGAATCCAGGAGACCGACCTCTCGGTGCCCGAGCGGAGAGACGATTACCTCTATTACTACCGAATCGTTGAGGGAGGCCAGTACCCGGTCTATTGCCGCCGGTCTGCGTCACCCCAAGCAACCGAAGAGATCGTCCTGGACCAGAACCTTCTGGCCACAGGTCACGGGTACTTTCGTTTGGGTGCCGTCGAGGTGAGCCCCGATCACCGCCTAGTCGCGTACACGGTCGATAGATCGGGGGCTGAGGAGTTCACCCTGTTTATCAAGGATCTGGAGACGGGGACTCTTCTGGGCGAAACTATACCCCGAATCTCCAACCGCCCGGCCTGGGCTAACGACAGTAGCACTCTTTTCTACTGCAGTCTGGACGCGAGCCGCCGACCCTACCGGCTCTACCGGCACCAGGTCGGCACGCCCCAGAGCGAGGACGTCCTGGTCTATGTGGAACCCGACGCTTCGTTCTACATGGAGATCAGCCGGACCCGAAGTGCCAAATACCTGCTCCTCGACCTTTCGAGCCACACCACGTCCGAGGTCTGGTTTACGCTCGCGGACCGGCCGAATGAGCCGTTTCGGCTGATCCTTGCCCGGCAGCCCGGGGTCGAGTACTCGGTCACTCACCACGGGGACAGCTTCTTCATAACCACCAACGACGGCGCACCCAACTTCCGGCTGGTGCAGGCTCCGGTAGGCCGCTCCACTCGCGAACAGTGGTCGCCGGTTCTGCCCTATCGTCCCGACGTGAAGCTGGATTCCACCGATGCGTTTTGCCGACATCTGGTCGTATACGAGCGAGAGGCGGGTCTGCGTCAGATCCGGATTATTAGTTTCGAATCCGGCGCGGAGCACCTGATCCCGTTTCCCGAGCCAGTTTACACGGTTCGTCCTCACGCCAATCCTGATTTCGAGAGCACGACACTGCGTTTCACCTACACCTCTCTGGTTACACCCAGTTCGGTGGTGGACTATGAGATGCAGGACCACAGCTGGACGGTCCGCAAATTGACGCAGGTTCGGGGCGGCTACGATGCCTCCCAATACCGAAGTGAACGGCTCCTCGCCACTGCACCGGACGGCACGACGGTGCCGATTTCGCTGGTTTATCGCCTGCCCATGGATCCCGATACTCCGCGACCTCTGTTGCTGAGCGGGTATGGGGCGTATGGGCTCACCTACGATCCCGCGTTTTCATCCAACAACCTCAGTCTGCTCGACCGCGGTATCGTGGTGGCCATCGCGCACGTACGCGGCGGCGAGGAAATGGGCAGGGCATGGTATGAGGGCGGGAGGAGACTGGAAAAGCGTAGCAGCTTTACTGATTTCATCGCCTGCGCCGAGCACCTCATCGCGATGGGCTACACCACGCCGAACCGCCTCGTAATAAACGGAGGAAGTGCCGGCGGCCTACTGATCGGAGCTGTGACCAATCTCAGGCCTGATCTCTTTCTGGCGGCGCTGGCCGAGGTCCCTTTTGTCGACGTGATCAACACCATGCTGGACGCGTCCCTGCCGCTGACGGTGATCGAATACGACGAATGGGGAAATCCAAGTGACCCTGAGGCATACGCCTATATCCGGTCATACTCCCCGTACGACAACGTGGAAGCGAAGGACTATCCGCACATGCTGATCACCGCTGGTCTCAACGACCCGCGGGTGGCGTATTGGGAGCCGGCCAAGTGGACGGCGAAGCTGCGCGCTACCAAGACCGACCAGAACCGGCTCTTGCTGCGGACCAACATGGACGCCGGCCACGGTGGGGCCTCCGGCCGCTATGATGTGCTACGCGAAACGGCGTTCAAGCACGCTTTCATTCTGGATGTGTTGAGGAACAGTCAGGAATAGTTTTGGGTGCCAGTCAGGAGGCGCCCAATCCCGAGCGGTTCATGTCCGTCACCAAAAGGGTGACCGAGGCCACCGCCGCGCCAACATCGCATCCAATCCCAATGTCCGTCCAGCAGCACCGATGATCAGCGAGACCGCGATTGCCGCCAGTGCGGCATCGTTGCTCGATGGGTACCAGAACCACGCCCCCTTGGCGAGCATGTAGTTCACCAGCAGCACCAACGCCACCGTAGCTGACAGGCGGGTTGCGAGTCCAAGGACCAAGGTCACCAGAGGACAGGTCCCTTCGTCAGCGCAACCCATGGAGAAATTCCGGAAGAGTAGCGGCGAACTCCCCCCGCAGCTTGGGTCCACTGGCCAGCAAGAAGAGGACTCCCAGGTAGGTGCGCAGGAATGCGAGAGCCGCTCGGGCGAGGATGCCCTGAAGTATCGAGCCAGGAAGCCGAAGCGCGCTCACTGGGTCGGCGGGGCCGGGATCTTTGCTCGTGCGAGGGAGCATGGAGCAGCAAAGTTACCCACGTCACGGCGCCGGTGGCGAGAGACCATCCATCTTAGGGGATCATCACTTAGGGCACCACCTCAACCGGGAGGACCGATGAGAGTACGTGACGTGATGACCCCCGACCCGGCGTCTTGCACCCCAGACTCCACGGCACGGGATGCTGCGATTCTGATGCGTGACAACGATTGCGGCTCGCTACCAGTGGTAGAGAGCGAGTCGAGCCGGAAACTGGTGGGAAC
>JBKPAO010000137.1:0-15409 GCA_046726475.1 Gemmatimonadota bacterium
GACCGCCAGGGCAGGCCGACGTACCGGGGAGAGATTTACGAGACGATGATCCTTGGCATCAGGGCACACTTTCCCGATGCGATCATGTGTGTCAGCTGCAGCGGACGCAACTTTCCGGAGTTCGCCCGCCGGAGCGAGGTGTTGGAGCTGACCGGCGCCGCCCGGCCGGATCTCGCGAGCCTCACGCTGACGTCGCTCGATTTCCCCAGCGGCACCAGCCAGAACGATCCCGAGATGGTGCTCGCGTTGGCCAGCAAGATGGTCGAGCGCGGGATCAAACCGGAACTCGAGGTCTTCGACTTCGGGATGGTCAGCGCGGCCAATGTTCTGATCGCCAAGGATCGCCTGGGCGCGCCGCCTTACTACTTCAACCTGTTGCTCGGGTCTCGCTACTCGATGCCGGCGACGGCTCGCCACCTCTCCAACCTGGTAGAGGACCTTCCGCCCGAATCGGTCTGGTCGGCGGCGGGCATCGGGCTGTTCCAGCTTCCGATGAACACGCTGGCGATCGCAATGGGCGGGCACTGCCGGGTGGGGCTGGAAGACAACGTCTTCTACGACTTCGGCCGGACGGAGCTGGGGACCAACCTGGCGCTGGTGGACCGGGTTGCCCGCCTGTCGGAGACGTTCGGCCGGCCGCTCGCGACGCCGGCCCACGCTCGCAAGCTCCTGGGCCTGGGGCCGGCACCGTCGAGCGCGGCGACGGTCCGGCGCTCCGAAGCCGGGAACCTCTCGGTCGGGGTGAGCGCATGAGCGAATTGGCTCACGTGCTGCGAACCACACTTGGGTTGACCCGGCACAGCCGGGCGAGTCAGGCGGAGCTCAGAGCCTTTCAGGACTCGGCGCTGCGCCGGCTGCTGGTGCACGCGTACGAGCGGGTCCCCTATTACCGCAAATTGTTCGATCGCCATCGGGTGCATCCCCGCCACATCCGGGGAGTCGTCGATCTCGATCTGCTCCCGATATCCTCGAAGCAGGAGCTCAGGCAGCAGCCGGAAAGCAACGTGCTCGCTTCCGGCTTGGATCCGGCGACTCTGCTCAGCGCTCGCACCAGCGGCTCTTCCGGCGAGCCCTTCACCATTCGGCGCACCTGGGGCGAGGACAAGCTCCAGTTCCTGTTCCGGCTCCGGGCGTATGCCTCCATGGGGCTCCGGCCCGGCGACCGTCGAGCGTCGCTCTGTCTCCACCGTCCGGGTAATCCGCTCGACCGGAAGTTGATCGGCCGCACTCTGGGAGCGTTAGGAATCAGTCGCACCCTGTCCATCGACGGGCTGGAGTCTCCCGCCCACATCATAGCGCAACTTCGATCGTTCCGTCCCGATGTCGTGGTTGGTATGCCGGGGATGTTGTCTCGGGTGGCTGACGCCCTGCTCGCCGCCGGTGACAGCGACATCCGACCCCGGTTTCTCGTCGTCGGCGGGGAGGTCCTCTCGCCCCTCGTGCAGCTCCGCCTCACCCGGGCGTTTGGCGCTCAGGTGTATCAGACCTATGCCAGCCGCGAGTTTCCCTTGCTGGCCTGGGAGTGCACTCATGCGGGAGTGTTCCATGCCAACGATGATGGCGTGATCCTCGAGGTCCTGCGCGACGGGCGGCCGGCCAAGCCGGGAGAGCAGGGTGAAGTCGTTGCCACCAACCTGCACGCGTACAGCATGCCGTTCATCCGCTACCGCCTGGGAGACGTGGTCACCCGCGGTCCCAAAGCCTGCGCCTGCGGCCGGCCCTTCTCCACTATCAGCGACATTCAGGGCCGGGTGATCGATTCGTTCCGGCTGCCCGATGGCCGGGTGCTTCATCCGTATCACGTCCTCACCAGCTTCATCGCCGGCGCCGACAGCTGGATCCGGCAGTACCAGTTGCTGCAGGAGCGGCCGGATCGAATCGTGCTTCGGATTCAACCGGTGGCGGGACCGGTCTCGGAGCAGGTTTCGGCGATAGAGCGATCGGTCCGCCCGCTGCTCGGCCCGGGAGTAGACTTTGGGGTTCAGCTGCTCGACGAGATCCCGCTCGAGTCCAGCGGGAAGTTCCGGGTGCTCCGCTCGCTGGTGCAGTCGGACCAGTCCGACATTCCTGCCCTGGCCTAACCATGCCTAGGCTGCTTGATCGGTTTCGTGGGGGAAGCCGCTCACTCCTCTACGTGCACTGCGGGACCTCCGTCGCGTACTGGGAGGAGCTCTACCGCTCCTTCCCTGGGCTCATGAGCTACGCCGAACGGGCATTGGTACTGGCCCGGCAGGGTGATCTGGTGTGCGTCAACGACGAGATCGAGCCGGCCTACCTCGAGTATCTCGCCGAGCTGGGTATTGGTCCCGCTCCGGCCAACATCATCGTCGCTGGGCGCTCGACCGAGACCGACGAGATCGGTCCACTCCCCGCGCGACTCCTCGGCGATAGGGGCACGCTCGACAGGATGACGTCACTCATGCGAAGCAGGGGCACCGTTGCCATCCACCCCTTCATGGCTACTTCGCACCAGCTCGAGCTGGCTCGAGGACTGAGCGAGAGACTGGGTCATGCGGTCCAGGTGATCGGTGGTGATCCCGACTTGGTGGCCTACGCCGACGGCAAGAATCACATCCGCCAGGCGGCGATCGAGCTGGGGATCCCGGTGGCGCCGGGTGAGGTGATCGACCTCGGCATCCCGGCGGAGCGAGACGGGAGCCGGTTGCGAGCCGTTCTGACCCGCCACCTCGGGCACACCGGCCGCATCATCGTGCGGGGCGCCAACGGCGCCGCGGGCACATCCACCTACTGCGCGCGTGCTGGAGAGATCGAACAGCTCACGGCGCTGCTGCTCGAGCGCACCGACAACCAGGTCTATCTGATCGAGGCGATGGTGGATGCTACGGCTTCCCCCAACGTGCAGATGCACATCGACAGCGAGGGTTGCATCGAGTGCGTCGGGGTCACCGATCAGCGGCTCGACTCGTCGGTAGCACATCTGGGAAACATCGGTCCGTCGAAAGGGCGCAGCCTGACGAAGATCGTTGGCTGGGCCCACTGCCTGGCAGAATGGCTCCGCAACGCGGGCTACGTCGGCATCGCCGGATTCGATTTCGTGGAGTACACCAGCACGCGGGGAGAGCCGCGGGCTTTGCTGGCGGAGCTGAATCCCCGGGTGAACGGCGGCACCTACCCCCTCGCGGTGCTCGAACAGTTCGAGGAGACTCGAGCGTTTGTCTCGGGCATTGTCACAGCCGACGTGGAAAGCTTCGCGGAGCTGCGTGCGATGTTGGGTGAGCTGCTCTTTACCCGGGAGCGGGGGGAAGGAGTGTTGCCCTACGCGACCGGTACTCTGAGGCACGGCTGCTGCCCCGCAATCGCCCTCGCCGCCACCCGGGAGCAGGCGGCCGAGCTGTACGCCGAAGCGGAGCTGCGCATGGCAGCGTCGTGCGTGAGCTGAGCCGGGTCCAACGACAGGCTCTTCGATGACTGCCACCACCAGCCGCTCCCTCGCGACCGCGATCGAGGAACGCCTCCTCGTTCCCGCTTATGCCTCCCGCTGGCCTCTGGCTTCGGTTGTCGCCCACCGAAGCCTCGCTCTGCCGCTTCAGCTCATGGGCCAGCTGCGCCGGCGTACCGTCCTCTTCGATGATGAGCCCCTGGAGCTGGTCGACATCGGCCGGGAAAAGCTGATCCGGCCGCTTGCCTCCCGCTGGTTCGGCGATCTGCCGTCACCGGTGGAGGAGGCGCGTCGCACGCTGTGGAGTCCGGATGCGCTGGCGGCGGAGACCCGTGCCGGTCTGGTGCTGGTCGAGGTCCACCGCTGGCTGGCCCCGCGCTTCAGGAACGCCGGTTGGCTCATCGTGCCTCAGTCGGTCCGGTTGCGCGGAGCCCTGGATGCGATTCCTCCAGCGCCGCCGAGTAACGGCCTCCGGGACAACCTGCGCAAGGTGAGGAAGTACGGGTATACCCTCAAGCAGGCCGGCACGCCAAGGGATTGGGAAGACTTCTACTCCAGAATGGTCCTCCCTCAGGCGGTGGCCCGTCACGGCCAGTCTGCCTGGATTCCTTCCCCCCAGTACATTGCGGCCTTGGCCAGGATCGGCATTCTTCATCTGGTGATGAGGGGCGGTGAAGCGGTCGCCGGTATCTGCAGCGTCCGGCGGGGTGACTCGCTCTGGCTGCCCTTATCCGGTGTGCGGGACGGCGATCCTGAGCTGCTGCGGCAGGGGGCCGGCTTTGCGACGCTGGCGCTCACTATCACCTGGGCCAAGAGCCAGGGAATCCGCTATCTGGACGCGGGCCGTTCGGTGCCGTTCGTGAATAATGGCGTGCAGCGGCTCAAGCGGAGCCTGGGTCTCCAGCCGGCGGTCGATCCGCTCGCGCATGTGGTCGCGATGTGGGTCGGCTCGGATTCGGCGCGGCGGGCGTTGGCCCGGGAGCCGGTCCTGGTGGAGCACCGGTCCGGCATACAAACTTTTCCGGTGAATGATGGACTCAACTGCGCTTGACCTGCACACCTTCCGAGAGGACGCTGCTCGCGCCTGGCGTACGGGCGGCTGGGTAGCAGTCAAGGAAGAGGTCCGGGAGCGGATGCTCGACCGGGTCGGCGGCTATCTGTGTGCCTTCGTGGTGGAAGCCGATCTCTCCCGGCTGGTCGACGTGCCGCCCCCACCACGGGTGGACATTCGGGTCTTCACCGGAACCGACTGGTCCCTGTTGGGAGACCTGGCGCGGGGAAGGCTGGCCAGTCAGTTCGACCAGGCCGCAGCGGCGGGTCAGATCTGTCTGGTAGCGTGGGAACAGCGGCAGGCGATCGGGTATGCCTGGTTCTCCGATTCCGGCGAGTGCCACTCGAGCGACGTCCTCCCGTTGCCGGTGGACGCGATCTATATCACGCACCTCGAGGTGAGTCCGCGAGAGCGCGGGGCCGGCGTGGTGGCCGCGCTGCTCAGCGCCGGACTGAGATTCGGACGGGAGCGCGGCTTCGGCCGCGGCTGGATCGTGGTCGCGGGCGATAACACGACGCCGATCGGCGGACTCGCCCGGGTCGCCCCCAGCCGGATACTGGGGACGCTGGCGCGACTCAAGGTGCTGGCCTGGATGCGAAGCTGGTACCGGCCGCTGGTCACCCCGGTGCCGATCGTGCTGACGGCGGTCCGATGATCCGGCTGGAGAATTATCTCCTCGATCTCCGCACCTTCCCGTCCGACGCAGCGCTGGGTTTTCGAACGGAAGGGATCCGTGGCGTCTGGAAGGCCGCGGCCACCCGGTCGCTCCATCGAGTGCTACGGGCCGGCCGCCTGATCGTGTTCGCCCACTCGCTGGATCGAGATCTCGACCCGGCTCTTCCCCCCGGCATCCGTGTTACCCGGGCGACTGACGAAGAGCTGCACCTGTTGGGTCCACTGACAGGGCAGCGCGACCTGAGCCGGTTCCGCTCCCTGCTGAAGAACGGACGGCACTGTCTGATCGCCTGGCGCGGCGACCAGCCGCTGGGATACGCCTGGGTGGCGGCGGGGGTGGGTCCGGACGTGATACTGTGGCCGCTGCCGCTGGAGTTTCCCGCGGACGCGGCGTACCTCTGGAACCTCTACGTGCTCCCCTCGGAGCGGAGCAACGGGATCGGAACCGCTCTCGCCCAGGCGCGGCTTCGGCTGGCCCAGGAGCTGGGGTACCGGGAAGGCTGGCGGATGGTGGCCCCTTCCAACCACTCCTCGCTCCGGACCGTTGCGAAGAGCAGGACCGGTACCCGGATCGTGGGAGAGCTGGACTTCGTGCAGCTCATGGGGCGCACCTTCGGCCGCTTCAAGTCACCTCACGCGAGCTCTCCTCCCGCGAGCGCGGTGGCGATTAACTGACTACATCCGATTTGTCCCTGACCAGCGAGCAGGCTCGGCAGAAGAAGCCTGCGCGGCCCCGGTTGCTCCGGCGGGTGCTCGGGTACGCTCTCTCCCGCGGCACCACCGAAGCGATGCTCGGGATCCGGGGCGTGCTCCTCGCTGCCCTCCTGGGCCCGACCGCCTTCGGAACCTGGGCGCTGCTCCGAATCCTGATGCGCTACTCGGCCCTCGCCGGGGTCAGCGTGTATCGCGGGCTGGAGCTGGAGCTCCTCCGCTCCGGGGCGGGCAAGGAGAGAACGTCCGACTCGCCCGCTCCCACGGCCCTCGGCTTCGTCCTACTGGTCTCCGGTATGATCGCCGGCCTGTCGCTCGCCGGCTCCCTGATAACGACCGATCCATCCACCCAATTGCTGCTGCGCGGATTTGCCGCGGCGAGTCTGGCAGAGGCGCTATATGGCTACGGCTTGGTGTGCACCCGAGTCCGGGGAAACCTCCGGCTTTACTCGATACTCGAGTCCGGCACCTCGGTTCTGCACGTCATCTTCGCCGTCGGCCTGGCCAGTGTTTGGGGATTGGGAGGCGCGTTTGCGGGGCTTGCGCTGGCCAACCTTGTCGGCATCGCTGCGGCCTCGCGGTGGCTGGAGGTCCGGCCGGCGCTTCACTGGAAGCCACTCATCCGTCTGCTCCACGTCGGGTTGCCCGTCGTGTTCACCCTGTCGGTCGGAATTCTCTTGAGTACCGCAGATCGGTGGCTGGTCGCTTTCTGGGGCGGGCAGACGATGCTGGGGTACTATGCCTTTGCCGGATCACTGACCACCGCGGCGGGCGCCCTCGCGCTGGTGGTACGGACAGTGGTGTTTCCTCAGGTGTACGGCGACGTCGCGCACGCCGGTTCGGCATCGGCACTCCAGGGGCACCTCGAGCGGGCGCTGCTGCCCTATGCCCGGCTCCTGCCGCCACTCCTCGGCGCGGCGAGCATCATTCTGGGACCGGCGGTGGCGATTGCGATGCCGCAATACGTCGAGGCGATCGGACCCGCGAGGCTGTTTCTGCTCGCAGGCGCCGCGATGGGGCTGATCAACCTTGCGTCGGTCGGGGCGGTCGCAGCGGGACGGCAACGCAAGCTGCCGCTCTATGCCGTCAGCGCGCTGGCGCTCACCCTCGGGCTCTCCGCGATCGCGCTTTCGACCCGTCCGACGCTCGGCGGGGTAGCGGCCGCGACCTTCGCCGGACACGTGCTCTTTGCCGCGCTGGTGCTTCGGCTCAACGTGCGCGAGGCCGGCATTCCCCACGCCGGGCGATTCGTGTTGCGCACTCTGGTCCCCCTGATCTGGTGCACCGGCGCCGTCGCTCTCAGCGGCTTCCTGTTCCCCCGGACCGACGCCGCATCGGCCGCTCTCTCCTTCCTGGTGTACCTCCTGCTGCTGGTGCCGTTGATCCCGGCCTGGCGCGAAGAGTGGCAGCGCCTCCGCCGCTAGCCGGCCTCATCCTCAGCGCACTGTCATCCCTTCGCTTCGCTCAGGATGACGGCCGGCGGATTGACATCCCGACTGTTCGAGTCGTAATTTCTCATCACATTATATGAGTCATCCTGTCATCTCGTGTCTGAGCTGCTGCTGTACCGGAGGACTGACCCGCTAAGGGAGTCGGCAGCCGTGGCGCGCTGAGTCGTTGCGCGAGTGATCATCTCACCGGCCGCACCTCTCCCGAGGTCAGCGGCCGGTTGCATTTTCATGGACGCGCACGCGTCGGCCTACAAGGAGCAACTTATGAGTTCTGTACAATCCGTTCCGGCAGTCACCCCGATCGAGGAACGCGGCTACGCTCATCCGGAGGTGCTGGTCTCCACCGATTGGGTTGCCCAGCATCTGGACGATCCCAAGGTCCGCCTGGTGGAATCCAACGAGGATCTGCTGCTCTACGACACCGGCCACATTCCCGGTGCGGTGAAGATCGACTGGACCAACGACCTGAACGATCCGGTCGTCCGCGACTACGTGAACCGGCAGGCGCTCCAGCGGCTGCTACGGTCGAAGGGCATTAACCAGGACACGACTATCGTCTTCTACGGAGACAAGAACAACTGGTGGGCCACCTACGCGCTTTGGGTCCTGCAACTGTTCGGGCTCACGAACGTGAAGGTGATGGATGGGGGGAGACTCCGCTGGATCGACGAGGGAAGGCCGCTTAGCACCGATCGGCCCGCTACTCGCGAAGGCAACATCACCATCGGTGAGCGGGACGACAGCAAGATCCGGGCGTTCCGGGATGAGGTGCTCAACCACCTGAAGCAGAAGGGTCAGCTGGTCGACGTCAGGAGTCCGGAGGAGTTCCGGGGCGAGAAGACCCACATGCCGGAATACCCGCAGGAGGGCTGCCTCCGCGGCGGCCACATTCCGGGGGCCAAGAGTATTCCCTGGGCGAAGGCGATCGATCCCGACACCCACACCTTCCGGCCGGCCAGCGAGCTCAAGAAGCTGTACGAGCAGGAAAACGCGCTTCGCCGGGATGCGGAGACGATCGCGTATTGCCGGATCGGCGAGCGCTCATCTCATACCTGGTTCGCGCTCACCTATCTGCTCGGCTTCGACAACGTACGGAACTACGACGGATCGTGGACCGAGTGGGGGAATGCGGTCCGGCTTCCGGTGGAGAAGGGGTGAACGGAAGAGCGTGAACGGTAAACAGTGAACGGGTGAACGGTGAACAGTGAACAGTGAATGGTTGAACAGTAAATACGGCACCTCATCCTGAGCGAAGCGAAGGATCTCTCCGTTTCCCGAGTAGGGATTCTTCGCTTCACTCAGAATGACGACCCCTTATCCTCACCTCTTACCGCTCGCCTTCTCCAACGTCGCCAGACGCTTGCTCGCCACCTCGACCTCCGGCTTTAACTCCGGATCCGCATCCCGCCAGAGCTCGATAAACTTTTTGTAGTGCTGAACTGCCTGCGTTCGGTCCCCCCGCCGATCATAGATCTCGGCCTGGCGGAGATGGGCGGGTGCCAGATAGACCTGCTCGTACGCCGCCCGCTCGGCGATGGAGTGCAGCCAGCCGAGCGCCTCGTCCTCCCGGCCCGCATCCGCAAGCAGCTCCGCCCGGAAGTACCGGTCATACGCCTCGGCCACGAACACCGCGGCCACCGCCTCCCATCCGGCTCGATCGAGATCGGCCAGCGCCTCGCGCGTGCGGCCACCGGCCGCGGCAACATGGGCCCGGATGCTCTGCGCGAGGGTGTGGGCGAACCGTCCGTTCGACGGGGAGGCTGCAGCCAGGTCGAGCGCTCGGGCCTCGTGCAGCGCTCCGACTGTGTCGCCCAGCCGGATGTCCAGCATGCCCAGGCGGTGGAGTCTGAGATAAGGATGAAGGCCGATGTGGGCCGCGGTGTGCCCCACCTGGCCGGCCGGCTCCGCAGTCGGATTCCACCGGCGAACCGCTTCACGCGCCTGTACGATCTCCTCTCGAGGAACCGGCAGGAATGCAAAGGCCGCGAACAGCGAGCGCAGTTCCAGCGCCGGGATCGAGTCTTGCCGCGCGGCGATCGCCAGCTCACTCTCCGCCCTGCGCCACTGTCCCCGCGCCAGCGCGGCCTGCGCCAGCATCCGATGTCCATAGCCCTGGAGATCCGGCGCCCGGGATGCGCCGGTAAGCCAGTGCCCGAAGCGCTCGCTGCCGTCGAGGTCGTCGGTCGTGACGGCCACGTCGAGTGCAGTCACCGCCGGCACCCCGCTCGGGTTCGCCAGGATTCGGCGGGTGACTCGCTTCTGTCCCGGGCGGTCGCCGAGGACAAAGGCGCGGAACGCGCGGGTCTCCACTACCTCCGATCCCGGAAAATCTTCGCGCATCCGGCCCACCAGGCTGTCGACCTCCCGCCGCTTCCCCTCGATCGAGGCGATGCGCGCCAGGTGGATCAGTGCCTCGCCGTTACTCGGGTCCCGGGCCAGCACCTGCTCAAAGGCGGGCCGCGCCTCGACCGATGAGCGTCCCCGCAGGGGATTGCCGTGAGCTAGCACTTCGCCCAGTTGGAGCCAGGCCTCGACGTCATCGGGATAGTCGGCCACCAGGCTGCGGCCGAGCCGCTCGGCCTCGTCGCTCCGACCCAGTCGCCAGGCGTGCTGGGCCTCGATCAACCGGCGCTCCCGCTCGCCCAGATGCTCTCGATAGCGTAGCGCCTGATCGGCGGAGCGCTGGGCCAGATCGGCACGGCCGGCCCGGTCGGCGGCATCGCTCAGCCGGTAGTAGCCCAGCGCGAAGGTGCTGTCGATCTTGACCGCTTTCTCCAGCGCCTCGATCGCTTCGGGGTCGCGACCCTCGCGGTAGGCCTGCTCTCCCTCGAGGTAGGCCTTGAGGGCGGGCAGTGATCCGGTCGTGGTCGCGGCCATCCGGGCGAGCCGCTGATGCGGGTCGCCGTAGCGGCTTGCGATGAGTTCGGCGGTCAACCGGTCCGCCAGCTGGAACAGATCTGCGGCCGCGCCCTCTACCGATGAGTGGGCGAGCGTCTGCTTCCCCGACCGGTCGTACATCGCGGCACTGATCTGGACCCGGTTCCCGGTCGCGACGATGTCACCCAGCACGAACAGCTCGGCGCCGAGCCGCCGGGCCCAGCGACCGCCCCGCTCGGGGTTCAGCGATCCGGCTTCTTGGGTCATCTGCGTGAGATAGGCGCTGGGGTGCACGCTACGAAGCTGGCCGGCTCCATCGAGGCCCGCGCTCAGCAGGTCCGCCACACCGTTTCCCAGGAGTCGGGACTCGCCGGTGCCGCTGAAGCTGAAGGGAAAGACCGCCACCAAGTCGGGCGAGCCGGGAGATCCCCAGCTCACTCGGTCACCCCACCAGATGCCGGCCAGCACCAGTACCGCAATCGCCAGTGCGCCCCAGCGGCGCGAGGTCCGGGTGCGAGTGTCGGTAAGGCGGTAAGGCGGTAAGGCGGTAGCCTCGGTCTCGACGGGAGCGGTGGGTTCCGTCGGTTGATCGGCCACCGCTCCGGCGCTGGGGGGTGGAGCGGTGGTCTCGGGTGCTACCGGTGCTACCGACCCGTTCTTGGTGGGAGCTGCGCTGGGCACCGGGCTCCGCCGAGGGACGGTAGCCTTGGGCGCCGAGGCGCCAGTCCACCGTCCGAACATGCCGCGCAGATGCTTCACGTACTCGACGACTTCAGGCTCCGGCGCGCTGTCGAGCTCGGCGTGGACCAGCTCCTCGTACACCCGGGCGTGGTCCAGGGCGGCGGCCCGGTCTCCCGCCTGGGCCAGGGCGCGCATGAGTCCCAGGGCGTAGCGGGCGCTGAGCGGGTCCACCACGGCGAGACGGCGCCACCACTCCGTCGCTCCCTGCTGGTCACCGATCCGGGTCGCGGCATTGGCCAGGGCCTCGAGTGCTCCGGCGTAGCGCTGGGCCAGGCGGGCCCGTTCGGACTCCACCCAGCGCTCGAACTCGGCCAGCGCAGGGAGATAGAACCCGTCGAGGAACGGTCCGCGGTACAGGGTGACCGCGGTGGTGGGGTTGCCCCGGTCGAGAGCCGTCTGGAAGTCGCAGGCATCGACCGACAAGGCGTTGGTGTCCAGCCGGAGGATGCCGGGAGATCGAACGAAGACGTCCTCGTGGAGGTCCTGGCGCAGCTGAAACAGGGTCTGCTTGAGGTTGTTGCGGGCCCGGTCGGTGTCGCTCTCGGGCCAGAGGTAGGCGAGCACCCGGTCCCGGCTGATCCCCTGCTCGGTGGCGAGACCGACCAAGGCGAGCAGCGCCAGCGACCGCTTGCGGGCGATCGCCCCCGCCAGCGGTCCCGTTTCGTCTTCGATAGTGAGTCCGCCGAGGGTTCGAAGCCGCAGCATCAGGGGGGTGAAGGGCTGTTCTAACCGGGGTATAACCGCCACCTAACCGACAGTGTATAGGTTACGTCGCCAAACCAATAAAGACAAACCAGGCAGGGTGCCGCAGGCTCCTCCGAACCAGAGCTGTTCCCTCTAGAAGGCCACCGTGGGTGACACTTCGGTCAGGCAGCCAGAGAAGGGGGGGAGAGCGGGAGTTCAGCTTTGCGGCGGTGTCGCCACATCGCTGTCAGGCGACAGTGGCAGCGGAGCGGGCAAAGCGGTCGGACGAAGTCTGGTCATACGAGAGGTTTAATCGGGTAAGGATCCAGAGAAGACGCGGTCTGTGAGTTGCGAGTACCGTCGTTGATACCCCCAAAAAACTGCAAACAATGGCACCCCGGCCGCGAGGCCGGTCCGCAAAGCCCCGGGTCTCTCGGAGACAGCCAGGCTGCCGAAGGCGTCACTGCCCCCTGAGCGCCTTCGTGTCCTGAATGGTTGTCCCCCTGAGGAGAAGTCCCCCTATGCGTCGTGCTCTCCTGTTTTGCGCTGCCATCGCCTTTGCCATCGCCTGCGGCGACAACATCACCGAGCCGATTCCGGACCGGACGCCCACGGTAAACAAGCCGCTGTTCGCCACCACGACGACCGAAGACGGGCTGTCGATCTCGACCGACAAGGACGACTACCAGCCGGGCGATGTGGTGCACTTCACCGGGTACGGTTGGCAGCCGGGCGACGTCCTCGACATCGTGCTGACCGACGATCCGCAGACGCACGACCCGCATACGTGGACGGTGAACGTTGGGGCAGACGGGATGTTCCACGATTCGACCTACGTCGTCGATGAGGGTGACCTCAATGTCACCTTCACGTTGGTAGCGACCAGCAGAGCTACCGCACGTAGTCTGACTGTGGTGTTCACTGACAACATCCCTCCGGGGAGTATCTCAGTCACTCTGAACACTCTTGCGTCGGTCACGGTACCACCTGGCGAGACGATCTCCTTGGCCGTCACTGCGAGAGTGAGCTCAAATAATCCCCAGAATAGTCCGACAAGCTGGAAGAGCACCGGGTGGGTGCTGCTACCGAATCCGGCGACGACAGAACCAGCAGGGAAACTTGCTAATTGCGTTGACACTCCGAACGTGAACGGAACGGCGGGGAATGGGACCGACGCAACAGCCACGTTCAACATCACCGCTCCCACGAATCCCGGTACATACGATCTCTGGGTGGCACTCAGTGATGCCGATGGGACCGGAGTCGCTGCGTGCGGCGGGCCGGGAGCTCTCAGCCAAAAGAAAGCATTCCCAAGCAGCGTCATAGTGCTGGTGGTTGATCAGACCGCCCCTACAGTTACAATCAACCAAGCCGCGGGACAGGCCGACCCGACCAATGCATCGCCCATCAACTTCACCGTGGTATTCAGCGAGCCGGTAGTCGGTTTCGCTGCGAACGACGTGAGCTTTACCGGGTCGACGGTGGGTGGCACGCTGGTCGCGAATGTAACCAGCACCGGGCCTACCACCTACAATGTGGCCGTCACTGGAATGACGGGTACCGGAACCGTAGTGGCCTCCATTCCGGCCGGCGCCGCCGTTGACGCTGCAAATAACCTCAGCACCGCATCGACGAGCACGGACAACAGCGTGACTTTCGATGCCACAGCTCCCGGCGTCACGATCAACCAGGCCGCCGGCCAGGCTGATCCAACAAATTCAAAACCCATCAACTTTACGGTCGTCTTCAGCAAGCCGGTCACCGGTTTTGACGCTGGCGAGGTGGACTTGAGCGCCTCGACTGTGGTGGGAACGCTGACCCCCGTGGTCACGGGCGGCCCGAGCACCTACAACGTGGCAATTAGCGGAACGTTCGGCGATGGACTTGTGATCGCCTCCATCCCGGGAGATGTCGCACAGGATGCTAGCGGCAATGGCAATGCGGCTTCGACCAGTACCGATAATCAGGTCACCTACGACGGGACGCCGCCGACCGTCACCATCAACCAGGCAGCCGGACAGGCAGATCCCACGAGTGGTTCCACCATCAACTTTACGGTGCTGTTCAGTGAGAACGTTGCCGATTTCGCAACTGGCGACGTGACCCTGAGCGGGACCGCGAACGCGACAACCGCCACGGTCACTGGAAGCGGTACAACCTACAATGTGGCAGTCAGCGGGATGACTGGCGACGGAGATGTAATTGCGTCCATCGCCGGTGGGGTGGCTCATGATGCCGCAGGGAATGGCAATAACGCCTCCACCAGCACGGACAATACGGTCGTGTACGACAAGACCCCCCCTGCGGTCTCATGTGGAGCAGCGGATGGGAATTGGCACGCTACCGACGTGTCTATCGCCTGCACAGCGTCGGATGCTCCAGCAGGGTTGGCGAATCCGGCCGATGCCAGCTTCAGCCTCACCACCAGCGTGCTGGATAACACTGAAACCAATAATGCACTTACCAATTCTAGGGACATCTTCGACAACGCCGGCAATAAGGCGACCGCCGGCCCGATCAGCGGTAATAAAGTTGACAAGAAGGCACCTACGGTGGCGCTGACGTGTCCGGCGGACCTGGTCATTCTGAACGCGTCAGCGAACGCGAACTGGACGGCAACAGATGGAGGGTCCGGTGTTACCCCCAGCGGAACGGTGCCACTCGTGACCAGCTCCATCGGCTCGAAGACGGCCAGTGTCACAGTGCAAGACAACGTGGGGAATTCCAACTCTAGCAGTTGCGGCTACACCGTCGGGTACAGCTTTTCGGGCTTCTTCGCTCCGGTTGACCGGCCGAACACAATGAATGTATCCAAGGTTGGGCAGGCGATCCCGCTGAAGTGGAGGCTGACCGATGCTGCCGGGAATGGAATCCCGGGGGTCACCGGCGTGACGGTTCAAGCGTATGACCTGAGCTGCTCGCTCGGGAGCACCACTGACGTGGTGGAGGAATACGCGGGTAATTCAGGGCTCCAGGACCTGGGAGACGGTTACTACCAGTTCAACTGGAAGACACCAAACTCCTATCTCAACAGTTGTAAGAAGATAGCGCTTACATTCGGAACCGGAGGTCTCGGCTACACCGAAAAGCCGAGCGCGTACTTCACTTTCAAGAAGTAGTTCGGATCAACTCCGGGTAGTTCGTCACGATTCCCGTCACCCCTCGGCTCCATAACAGCCGAGCGGTGGCGGTTCTGTTTATCGTCCACACGTGCACCGGACAGTCGAGCCGCCGAGCCGCGGCAACGAACCCTCGGGTCGGCACCGGGAGCCCGCGATGACGCACCGGCACCGATAGACACCGGTACGGCACACTCGCCGGCACCCGCCGGAACAGCACCGCCCGATACAGCGCGCCGATCTCGGCACGGGCCGCCGCGGTCGCGAACAGCGGCTCCCGGAACACCCGGAGCGCGTCGTAGTGCTCCGACGCGATGACGCAGCGCTCCGCCGATCGCTCCTCAATCACCACCCGCCGCACCGCCTCTTGCGCCTCCGGCTCTTTTACCTCCACCATACACGGCATTTCGGGAAACGCCTGGAGCACCTGCTGCAACGTCGGGATGCGCACATCCGCTCCGCGAAACGGATAGGTGCGCCCCCGGTCGCGGGTGAACCAGGCACCGGCATCCACCTGCGCGAGCTGCTCCAGCGTGAGCGCGCGCAGCGGACCGGTGCGATCCGTGGTACGGTCGAGCGTCCTGTCGTGCAGCAGCACCGGCACTCCGTCCGATGTGAGCCGCACGTCGAGCTCGAGCGCGTCAGCCCCGGCGTCGGCCGCCAGCCGGAACGCGGGCATGGTATTCTCCGGAGCCGACCC
>JBKPAO010000138.1:0-10678 GCA_046726475.1 Gemmatimonadota bacterium
ACTGCCCAGATCCCCTGGAAGACGATGGCGCCTGAGGGGGTACGATAGCGGGGATGCAGCCGGGCCAGACTGGGGAAAAAGAGGCCGTCGCTGGCCATGGTCTGATAGACACGGGGAGAGACCAAAATCACCAGGTTCAGAAAACCAAATGTGGAGATGGCGATTCCAGTGGCGATGAACGTGCGACCTCGGGCACCCAGGAGGATCTCCATCGAATCGGCCGCCGGCGCACTGCTCTGGGCCAACCGTTCCAGGCCAAGCGCTCGCAGGTAGGCGAGGTTCGCGAGAAGGTACACCACGATAACGATCGCCACCCCGGTGATAAGCGCTCGCGGCAAATTCTTCTCCGGCTCGATCAGCTCCTGCGCCACGAAGTTCGTTTGCTGCCACCCTCCGTAGGAGAACAGGACCGGAACCATCGCCGCTCCGAGAGCCAACGCGACCCTCCCGCCCTCCAAAGTTCCGGCTTCTGTGCCAGCGATCGGCGCATGGGCCGAGATCAGGCCCGCCACAATCAGACAGGCCAGTGCTGAGAGCTTGAGCAGGGTGAACACATTCTGGGTGATGGCTCCCGGGCGGACCCCCAAGTAGTTGATAGCGGACAAGAGGAAGATTGCGCCGATCGCCAGGGGCACCCTGGCCGCGGGTCCCCACCCCAGCAAAGCGGTCGTATAGCTGGCAAAGGTCACCGCAACTGCGGCGATCGCCCCTGTCGCGATGACCAGGAGAAGCGTCCAGGCATAGAGGAAAGCGGGAAGCCTGCCATACGCATCTCGCAAATACACGTAGCCGCCCCCAGCGAGTGGACGGCGCGCGCCGAGCTCGGCGTACACCAGCGCTCCTATCATCGCGATGACGCCACCGAGAACCCAGGCCAGTAGCGTGAGCTCGACCGAGCGGACTCGCTGCGCTACGATCGCGGGATTGAGGAAGATCCCAGAGCCAATGATGCCACCGACCACCATCATCGTACCGGAAAAAGGGCCGACGCTGGCGGCATAGCTACGGGATGGTGATCCCTCACCCCGCGGGGCCTTCCCGGCTCGTGTACCTTCCGTCATCAGCGCTGATCCTCTGGTGAGGTGGTGGTCCTCTTTGAGGTGGCGATTCTACTCATGGCAAGGCGGCCCGGATGATAGCCACTCTCCCAACCAGAAACTGGCGCCGGTACCAGATCAGCCTTGCCGACATGATGAGTCAAGAGGGATAGCGATGGGCATTCATCACATCACCGCCGTTGCCGGCGATCCGCAGCGTAATCTTGATTTTTATGCCGGTCTACTGGGGATGCGCCTGATCAAGCTGACGGTCAACTTCGATGATCCGGCCAGCTATCACCTGTATTACGGGGACGAGGTCGGGCACCCCGGCTCAATTCTTACTTTCTTCCCCTGGCCCAATGGTCGTCCGGGGCGGCAGGGCACCGGGCAGGCGGCAACGGTAGGATTGTCTATCCCATCCTCGGCACTGGGGTTCTGGATCGAGCGACTGATCGGGAATCATGTGAGATTCGAGGGTCCAACCCGCCGGTTCGACGAACAAGTTCTGGCATTCGGCGATCCCGATGGTCTGCTGCTCGAGCTGGTGGCCAGTCGCGATCCGGCAGGAACCCCATGGGCCGACGGTCCCGTCCCGCCGGAGCATGCGATCCGGGGATTGCACGGCACCACGATCTGGGAAGACCGAGACGTGGGCTCGACTGGGTTCCTGGAGACCACCATGGGTTTTGAGCCCGCCGGCGAAGATAGCGGACTGTGGCGGTTTCGATCGGTCGCCGATGGGGTTGGATCCACGGTCTACTTCCGGCGTGCGCCGGGGTTCTGGCGAGGAGCCGGTGGAGTCGGAACGGTGCATCACGTCGCCTTCCGCGCCGCGACCGATCAGGCCCAGCTCGAAAAACGAGCCGAGATCGAGGCGCAGGGTCGCGGCATCACGCCGGTAATCGATCGCCAGTATTTCCATTCCGTCTACTTTCACGAGCCGGGTGGAGTTCTGTTCGAGGTCGCTACCGATGGACCGGGATTCACCATTGACGAGCCGTCCGAAGAGCTGGGGAGCCATCTCAAGCTTCCGCCGATGTACGAGGCCAGCCGCAGTCAGATTGAGAAAACACTGCCTCCCCTCCGGCTTCCTCATGCAGCGATGCGAGAACCGTGAGCGGAGAGCTGGGTTTCATCCACCGCTTTGTTCCGGGCACCCGGCCCGGTGCGGCGCCGATTCTGCTGTTGCATGGAACCGGGGGGAATGAAAACGACCTGCTGGACCTGGGCCGGACTCTCGCTCCTGGAGCTCCGCTGCTCAGCCCTCGAGGCAGAGTCCTCGAGAACGGGATGCCCCGCTTCTTCCGTCGCATGGCCGAAGGAGTCTTCGATATCCCCGACCTTAAACTTCAGGCGGAGGAGCTCGCCCGATTCATCGGTGCCGCTCGAATCCGCTATGAGCTGGGCGACTCTCCACCAGTGGCCCTGGGATTTTCGAATGGGGCAAACATGGCAGCCGCTCTGCTCCTGCTGCACCCTGGCACCTTAAGCGGCGGCCTACTGCTCCGTCCGATGGTCCCGCTGGTCCCCGATCGCCTGCCTGACCTGGCTGGCGTGCGGGTGCTGATCTCCGCCGGCCTGCGCGATCCGTTCGCGCCGCCGGCGGAGAGCCAGGCACTGGGCGACCTGCTGAGACGAGCCGGCGCCGAGGTCGCGCTGCACTGGAGCAATGGCGGCCACGGTTTGGTCCAGGATGATTTAGCTGCGGCGGAGCGGTGGATGTCGATGGCCATGCCCGCGGCGTGATGCGGTTCGGTCTTTCTTCTCTTACGCACGGGGTCGGTACTTGGCATTGGTAATCGTGGAGTTAAAACTGGATTGTCGGGCGAATGGCGTCGCCCACCATGTTCACTGGCCGGCGGTACACGCCAGCGCCGGCGATTCCCGTGAGGAACTATGTGATGCTTCCAGCCGCTCTTGAACAGGAGCGCCTCTTCGTGGCGGAGCGTCTCCTGTCAGAGATAGAACGCCGCCACGGCCTTCCGCACCCTGCTAATCGTGAGATTCACCCCGTCATTGTTGAACGATTTCTGATCGCCTACCTGCCGGAAACCAGAGATGGCGAGCCCGCACCGCTGGCTCTCGAGTTTGCCTTTTCTCCGACTCTGACTGAAGCCCTCAATCTTTTGGGGGGGATCGTCAGCGAGACCGACAGCGGCTTCGGGGCAGCACTGTACATCCACGACCTCGATACCGGGACCGGAGGTGCCGGTTCCACCAGCGAGACCTCAGCTGCCAACCGCGAGACCCAGAGGTCAACCATTCAGTGAATGAACGCGACCTCGATCGCGTTCAGCGACTGCCGTTCCGGGCGGAGCGCCCGTTTCGTTCGGAACGGCAACGCAGCTTCTCAGGCGATAACCTGACGAGTCTTTGACTTCCCGACTTCTCCCCTTGTGACAGTGCGTTCGGCGCTTCTCCTGGCTGGCTTCCTGGCTTTCCCCATCCCAGATGCTGCTGCCCAAATCGCGAACTCAGATATCGCCGGAATGACACTCCGACTGTCTTTCTGGACTGGCGTCACCGGCTACGAACAGGCTCTCGGGGACAGTCTGCTTCGATTGTTACCGAAGGCAGTGCGAGACCGCATCGGCAACGTTCGTCTGCGCCTGGGTGGAGGGTCAGCCAAACGGCTTCTGACCTGCCCCCTGGATGAGCCGGGTTACGTCATCGGAGGTGTTCGGGCTGACGGCTATCTCACCCTCCGGCGGGTCCCGGGGAAGGTCTCTCCGCTCTTCGATCAGCAGATCGAGGGACAAAGGATCACGATCCAGGGGATCCGCGGAGACATCCCCGGCGTCGTCGCGGTACGGTCGATCCATCTGACGCGGGGCCGTGACGACCCGAGCAGCAGCCTATTCACTGTGGACAACGCCTTTGTAGATGTGGGCGCCTCCTCAGCCCTTCAGGTGAGGTCCTTGGGGATCAAAGTTCTGTCGCCGGTCACTCTAGCCAAGCGGCCGCATGCCTACGGAGACGGTCTGATCGCCGCTCCCAGCGCCGGGCGACGAGCGGCGTGCGCCGCGTTGCTGCTCGCCGTCCGTCAGTCAGTACTACGCGCAAAATTGCTTCCACCGGTCACCGTTGCCTTTGCCGTCCAGCAGCGACTCGAGAACCGGGGTCTGTCGACCATTGCCCATGCCGAGGGCCCCTTCGATGAAACGCTAACGGTCGATGCAGCGCCGGGCCGGCTGGGATCGGTCGACATGCGAGGTGCTCCTGACTCCACCATGCAGGCCGATTCCACCGATCGTTGGCGAGGTCTGGGGTCGGTGAGACGATGGTTCTTGCCGGTCAGATACGCGGGGACGCCGGTCGAGACCGTCTCAATGGCGGACGCCGATTCTCTCCGTCAGGCTTTGGTCAAATGGATAGGTGGCGACGAGTGAAGCCGGCGACTAGTCTGCTTCTGCTCTTGAGTCTCGCCCCGACTCTGAGCGCGCAGAGTACTGGTAAGGACGCCACCTCTCGTCCTGCGGTGATGCGGCAGCCTCAGTTGCGCGAGGTCAGCCAGGTGCTGGCTCAGCTGATCGAGAGCTACGGCGTCTCCGGGATGGAAGCACCGGTTCGCGCGACCGTCGAACGACTCCTGCCGCAACGGCTCCACCGAGAGACCGATACCGCCGGCAATCTCTGGGTCAGCCTCGGACAGGGCGATCCTATCGTTGTGTTCATCGCTCACCTCGACGAGATCGGTTTTCGGGTGACCGCTGTTCAGCAAGATGGCTCGCTCGAGCTCGCCCCCGTCGGCGGCCTATTTCCTTCCCTATGGGAAGCCAAGCCCGCACTGGTGCATACCGCAACCGGCATCGTGCCTGGAGTCTTCATGCCCCGTGACTCCGCCGCCCTTCAGAATCCGTCACACACCCCACCCGAGCTCCGAGCCGATGTGGGGACGAGCACGCGGGATGCCACTGCCGCGCTGGGCATTCGGGTGGGAAGCACTCTCACCATGCCAAAGCAGTTTGTGCGGCTGGCCGGGACGCGGGCGACCGCACGATCCTTCGACGACCGGGTAGGGTCGACCGCTCAGGTCCTGGCGCTGCGGCGGCTGAATCCAGCCCGCCTGCGCCACCGCGTCATCTTCATCTGGAGTGTTCGGGAGGAGATCGGACTCGAGGGCGCTCAGGCCGTGGCCAATGCTTTGGGACTTCGCACCGCGCGAGTCCACGCCATCGATACCTTCGTCAGCGCCGACTCTCCATTGGAGCCCAGCAACTTTGGCGTCGCGCCGCTAGGGCACGGCGCCGTTGCCCGCGCCTTGGATAACAGCTCGGCGACGCCACCAGCCTACGTCGACTCGCTGGTTGCCTTGGCGCGACATCGCCGGATAGCTCTGCAGGTTGGCACCACCAATGGTGGCAATGACGGCTCGGTCTTCGGCGAATACGGCGTGCCTGGCGTGCCCATAGGATGGCCGCTGCGCTACTCTCATTCTCCGGCAGAGACGATCGACCTGAGAGATGTCGAGAGTCTGGCGCAGATCATCCAGGCCGCGGCTGAGAGCTGGTAAAAGGCGGCTGAGACCTGGTAAAAGGTGGAAATGGAAACCGGAGGCGATCGGGGGCCGTCGTGGTAGACTCGTGACTTCACCGGAGGAGTTTCCATGCGCATGATCAGCATTGTCGGTCCAGCTATTCTGGTTGCGGGTACCACACCCATCCTGGTCCCTGCCCTACTCCTGAGCCGGAAGGCGCCGCCGGTCATCGTGGAGTACGTCATTCCCCGTCCCGGCAACTTCCCCCACGATCCCGCGGTGGCTGCCGACGGCACCGTCTGGTACACCGACCAGCGAAACAGCTACATCGGACATCTCGACTCTGAGAGCGGGAAGATTGTCGACTACCCGACGCCCACCCCCGGCTCCGGACCCCATGGCATCACGGTGGCTCCCGATGGCGCCGTCTGGTATACCGGCCAGGGGGCGGGGTTGTTAGGACGCCTCGATCCCAAGACCGGTAAGATCACGGAGTATCCCTTGCCCGATGCGGCGAAGAATCCCCATACGCCGATTGTCTATCGAGGGAAAGTCTGGTTTACCGACGCGAACAACAACAGCTACGGCAACCTCGACCTCAAGACCTGGAAGACCCAGGTGTATCAGGCTCCCACCTCGGGCTCAGTGCCCTACGGCATCGTGGCGGGTCCCGATAACTTCATCTGGATCGCCATGCTCGGGACCAATAAGCTCGGACGAGTGAGCCCCACCGATGGCTCGATGAAGGAATTTGTGCTGCCGGCGGAGGGAGCCCGCCCGAGGCGGCTACAGGTCGGAGGTGACGGCACCGTATGGTACACCGACTACGGCCGGGGCTACCTGGGCGCGCTCGATCCCCGGACCGGCCGGGTACGCGAATGGAAGTCTCCGTCAGCTGACGCCGGGCCCTACGGCATCGCGATTGGAACCGATGGCCGCATCTGGTACTGTGAATCCCGCACCAACCAGATGGTGGCGTTCGATCCGAAGACGGAAAAGATGGAAACGGTTCCGATTCCGACCGCCACCGCCATCGTCCGTCACATGGAGACCGACAGCACCCGGCATCGCCTCTGGCTGGCGCTCAGCGGTACCGGGCGACTGGGCAAGATTCAGCTGGACCGCTAGCGAGCGTCCGCTGTTCCGCCGTTTGCCGGAACAGCGGAACGCCCGTCCTCCGAAGTACTGCTTCGAAGCTGGCACTTGTGCCGCGCGAGCGGAACGCATATTTATGCAATATGCATTCTGCACCCGGCGTGCTTGCCCTCGCCTTCTCCGGCGGGTTGGACACCTCCTTTTGTGTTCCTCGTCTGCGCGAGCTGGGCTGGACCGTCCACACCGTCTTCGTCGATACCGGGGCCTCTTCCCCGGCTGATCGCGCCGGTATCCGCCGGCAAGCCGAAGCCGTCGGCGCGGCCCAGCACCATGAGATCGACGGGCGGTGGGAGGTCTACCATCGCTTTGTCCGCTACTTGATTCAGGGGAACGTCCTCCGCGGCGAGGTCTACCCCCTGAGTGTTGCGGCCGAACGCACCCAGCAGGCACTGTCGGTGATCGCGGTGGCACGACGGATCGGGGCCCGCGCTGTGGCGCATGGCTCCACCGGCGCGGGAAACGACCAAATCCGCTTCGACGTCGCCCTCCGGGTGCTGGCTCCCGATCTCGAGATCATCACTCCGATCCGGGATGAGGGGATCCGCCGGGAGCAGGCGCTCGCCTTTCTTGCTGCCCGCGGATTGCCCGTTCCATCCAAGGCGGGGGCTTACTCGATTAACCGGGGTCTTTGGGGCACCACCTGGGGAGGAGGCTGGACCCACGACACCTGGGCGGGTCCACCAGATGAGCTGATCGATCCACCGGCTGATGCTCCCTCGAAACGGGAGATCGTGGTGGAATGGCGGCAAGGGGAGCCGGTCGCGCTCGATGGACTGGAGCTCGCAGGGCCGGAGCTGGTGCAACAGCTCGGGGAGCTCGCCGCAACATTCGGGATCGGCCGCAACATCCATATCGGCGAAACCGCTCTCGGCATCAAGGGTAGGATCGGCTTCGAGGCAGGAGCCGCGCTGCTCCTCATTGGAGCGCATCGGGAGCTGGAAAAGCTGGTGCTCACCAAGTGGCAAGCGTTCTGGAAAGATCAGCTGGGCCGATTCTACGGCGACCGACTCCACGAGGGCCAATACTTTGATCCTGCGCTTCGGGACATCGAGGCCCTCATCACCAGCTCCCAGTGCCGGGTTACGGGGGAGACGCGGGTGCGCCTGGAGCCGGGGCGCTTCCACGTGGTGGGTGCCCGCAGTCCCCACTCCATGATGGATCTTTCCGTGGCGACGTACGGGGAAGAGAACCGGCTCTGGACCGGAGCCGAGGCCCGCGGCTTTGCCCGAGTGTCGGCGGTACCATCGCTCCTCGCTGAGCGTGCCGCAAAGATCGATGGCCGGCCGCGGTTGGAGCAGGACTAAAATGGTCGTTACCACTCGGGTTCGACTCGACCGCATTGCCTCGTCGACCAGGAACGCCGGTCTCACACCGGAAGTGATCGTGGGGAACGAGATCACGGCGGCCGAGGGGTTCGTGCTGGCGGTCCGCATTCGGGAGGACAAGTCGACCTACAACACCGTCGAGGACGTCACCGGCCGGATGCTCTCGCTTGGTCGAGGCGACGTGCTCGCCGGGACATTGGGTGCCCGCCGCGCCTTACGCGGCTATGCCGGAATGGTGCCCAGGACCATTGCCGTCGGCGACATTCTGGACGTGCTCAATCTCGGGGGCATCTTGGGCCGCTGTACCTCGGCGAATCCGGAGATCGGTCCTCCCTTCAAGGCGGAAGTGCTTGGAGCCATCCTCGCCTTCCCTGAGCTGGGCGACCGAATCGGTCGTCCTGCTCATATCAGGGATCACGCAGTTCCTCCCTCCGATCGGCTCGATGCGACCGTGCCGGTGGTGTATGTCGCGGGGACCTGCATGAACGCCGGCAAGACCGTAGCGGCCACCGAACTGGTCCGAGGACTGACCCGGTCCGGGCTTCGTGTGGCTGCTGCCAAGCTGACCGGGGTATCTCTGATGCGCGATGCCTTGTCCATGCTCGATGCCGGCGCCATTGCCGCGCTCACGTTCAACGACGTCGGACTCGCAAGCACTCACGCTGGAGTCACCGTCACCGCGGCAAAGGGCATCTTCAACCGGCTGGCAGCGGCGAAGCCTGAGGTGATCGTCGCGGAGCTAGGTGACGGTATTCTGGGTGAGTACGGGGTCCAGGATATTCTCCGTGATCCCGAGCTCATGGAGTGTGGTGCCGCCTACATCATGGCGGCGCCCGATCCGGTGGCGTGCTGGGGTGCGGTGAACTTGATGCGTAACGAGTTTGGTCTGCCCATCACCGTGATTACCGGCCCCGCCACCGACAACGAAGTAGGGTCGGTATACATCCGGTCGGGGCTCGGGATACCCGCTCACAATGCCCGCCACGATACGGCGGACCTGGTGGCCCTGGCTCGCCGGGCACTGGATGCGTGGAGTGTCACTGCGACCAGTGATTCGCGGCCCGCGACTGCCGAGGTAGGATGAAAGTCACGGTGGTCGGTGGCGCAGGATACGCTGCCGGCGAATTGCTGCGGCTTCTGCTACAGCATCCAGAGGTGACCGACTGCCTGGTCACCAGCCGCAGCCAGGCTGGTAAGTCCATCGGTGAAGTCCATCCTGGACTGGCGCCGCTGACCGAGGCTCGCTTCTCCGATATGGGAGCAGGCCAGGCGGCGCGGAATCAGGACGTGGTGTTTCTGGCGCTGGAGCACGGCGAATCCAGCCGAGTGGCCCAGGAGGTGTTCGACGCCGATCCCGCCCTGGTGGTGGATCTGGCAGCCGACTTCAGGATTCGGGATCTGGACCTGTACCAGCGCTACTACGGCAGCCATCCTGCTCCGGAGCTCCTGTCTCGGTTTCGTTACGGACTCGTCGATGTGGTTGGTCCCGATCTCCGAGGCGCTCGGGCCATCGCCATTCCAGGCTGTTTTGCGACCGCCGCGCAGCTAGCCCTCTATCCCATCGCGCGGGCTGGGCTGGAGGTGACCCCCACGCTCTTTGCTGTAACCGGGTCCAGCGGCGCGGGTGCCCAGCTCAAAGCCACCACACACCATCCCAACAGGGCGCACAATCTGTTCGCCTACTCGCCCTTGGGACACCGGCATGAGGCGGAGATTCTTCAGGCCTGGCGTGGATGGGTCGGACGTCCTGCTGCTACGGCTCGACTCCTCGCACATGCCGGCCCCTTTGTTCGGGGTATCTATCTCACTCTGCATGCATTTCTGCCGCCCGACTCGGCCGGAGCTCCGTCGATGGCTGCAGCGGACTGGTTCCGGGAGACCTATGCGGGACGGACCTTCGTTCGGGTACTCGATTCTCCGCCGGAGCTGACCCACGTGCTCGGAACCAACTACGCGATGCTGTATCCACTCCAAAGCGGTGACGGCGGCGAGCTCCAGGTCAGCGTTGCCATCGACAATCTGATAAAGGGCGCGGCGGGTCAGGCGATCCAGGCCATGAACCTGGCAGTTGGGATCGACGAGTGCGCTGGACTCCTGGCCGCGGCGACGCTGCCATGCTGAGCGCACGTTCCGTGGGAATAAGCGGGCCGGCGAGTGAGCTGGCCCTGGAGCGATCGCTGCCGGAGGGCGCGCTGCTCCCAGTCTACATCCAGTTTCCGGTGCGCCCGGTTAGGGGTCGGGG
Source organism: Gemmatimonadota bacterium (assembly GCA_046726475.1). Lineage (GTDB taxonomy): Bacteria > Gemmatimonadota > Gemmatimonadetes > Gemmatimonadales > GWC2-71-9 > CAVVWJ01. The sequence goes on from JBKPAO010000138.1 coordinate 10,240, forward strand.
GTCATGGCTGATAGACGAAAACGGTGCCGAATGGCTCGATGCGTACGGTGGTCATGCAGTCGCGGCCACCGGCCATAGCCATCCGGATGTGGTTCAGGCGATCAGTCAGCAGGCAGCCGAGCTGTTGTTCTACTCCACCGCCGTAGCGCATCCCCGGCGCGAGGAGCTGGCGGCGAAGCTGGTGGAGCTCTGTCCCGAGCCGTTGAGTCGCGTCTTCCTGTGCAATTCCGGCGCTGAAGCAAATGAGAACGCGCTGCATCTGGCCCGGAGGATCACCGGGCGGCAGGCTGTTGTGTCAGTGCAGGGCGGATGGCACGGGCGGACTGCGGCAACGCTCGCCTGCACTGACGGCAAGCAGTATGAGGAAGCCGCCCGTCGAAGCGGTATTCCACTCTCGCGCAAGGTGCCGTTCAACGACATTGCCGCGCTCGACGCCACG
>JBKPAO010000139.1:0-15605 GCA_046726475.1 Gemmatimonadota bacterium
GTCCAGTGGCGCCCGCCATCAACGGTCTTGTAGATCCGAGAAGCCTTGCCAGGGCCAGAGGCGAGCAGGTACGCCACATCGGCGCTGACTCCCTCTACGTCCCGAAACTGGAGCTCGTCCCCTCCCGGGACCACGCCCGCACGCCAGGTGCGGCCTCCATTCGTCGTAACTGTAAAAGTCCCTCCAACCCCGCTGGCCCAGACCACGCTCGCGTTGACCGGGCTGACTGCCTGGAGCCGGTTGATCGTGCCGCTGTGCTGCGGAGTCAGGGTCGGACCCGCAGTCGCAGCCTCGCTCGGAACGAGGGAAGGCTCGGATGGGTCCGAAGTATCGGAACAGGCGAGGATCAATGCGACCGCCAGACCGGTTACGCTCGCCGCGAGAGATAGTGAGTAAGGCATAGGGTCTCCGAGGGAAGTCTTACATTGGCTCAGAGTTATGCGGCCCTCGTTGATCGCGCAAGCGGTGAGGTGGCGAGGGATCTTACCTCTCGCCCATCCTGCGCACCCGCTCCGAATGCGTTTCCTGCATCGCCTGCATTCGCTGGAGCACGTCCACCAACATCTCCAGCTCGGCTCGGCTGTAGCGGCCCAGGAGCGGCCCACCCTCCTCGACCAGAGGTCCATAGATCTTCGCGGCCAGCGCGAGAATCCGGGGCGACGGCAAGATGGCGATCCGCCGGCGGTCGCCCGGATCGGGACGCCGCTCGATGTACTCCAGTTTCTCCAGCCGGTCGAGCATTGCCGTGACGCTCCCGGTGGTGAGGCCGAGGGCGTCGGCCAAGAAGCCCGGGGTAGTCTGGCCGTGCTCCAGTAACACATCCAGCGCGCGCAGGTCGGTCCGGTTGACCCCCAGGTAGCGGGCAACCGTCTCGTCGAACGCGTCTACCGAACGCTGGTAGGTCCGGAGCGCGGCACCAAGCTCCTGTATCAGTTCTCCACGATCTCTTGACATTCAAGTATCTTGATTATAGAGATATATTCAGAGCAGCGCCAGTCCGCCGGGGCCGAAGCCGCCGGCGACCCAGCAATTCCAGCAGGAGTGAGCAATGACCAAGGCACTCATCATCGGAGGCGGTATCGCGGGACCGGTTGCCGCCATGGCCCTCCAACGGGCCGGCATCGACTCGACGGTGTACGAGGGACGGACGCCGGAGGAGGCCAATGGAGGCGCGTTCCTCACGGTGGCGGTAAATGGGCTCGATGCCCTGCGCGCGATCGATGCGCACGCCGGCGTGCTGGAGGCGGGGTTCACCTCGAGAACCATTGAGCTCAGGAGCGGGAATGGCAAGCTCCTGGGAGAGGTCCCCATCGGCGGCGTGCTGCCGGACGGGACCGAGACTCACACCATCCGCCGAGCCGATCTCTACCGCTCGCTCCTGAGCCAGGCGTGGGATCGCGGCATACCGATCGAGCATGGGAAACGGCTCCGGGATGCCGCAATCACGGCCGTTGGTGGCGTAGTCGCCCGCTTCGAGGACGGCACAGAGGCAGAAGGAGACCTCCTGATCGGCGCTGACGGGATCTTCTCCCGGACTCGGCGCATCATCGATCCCTCGGCCCCATCGCCGCGCTACACCGGGCTCGGGAATGTCGGCGGCTTCGCCCCGGCGGGGACGGTCATCGGTGAGGCGGGAAGGTACATCATGATCTTCGGGCGCCGCGCCTTCTTCGGTTATGTGTTAAATCCTTCGGGTGAGGTGTGGTGGTTCGCCAATCCGCCAAGCCGGACCGAGCTGACCCGGGCGGAGCTCGGGGGGCTGGGAGTGGAGGGATGGAAACGCCAACTCAAAGACCTCCTTGCCGGTGATGCCGGGCCGGCGATCGAGATCATCGACGCGACCACCGAATGGGCCCTCGGCACCAACCAGCACGACATGCCGCAGGTAGCTAAGTGGTCGAGGGACTCGATGATCGTGATTGGGGATGCGGCACACGCCGCGAGCCCAACCTCGGGACAGGGTGCCTCGCTTGCGATGGAAGATGCCGTGGTACTGGCCCGGTGTCTTCGAGATTTGCCCGATACGAGGAGTGCGTTCGCGACCTACGAGCAGCTGCGCCGACCCAGGGTGGAGCGGATCGTGGCGTGGGCGGCGCGGATAAACAGCAACAAGGCGCCGGGGCCGATGGGTCGAGCGGTGCGGGACCTGGTGCTGCCGCTGCTTCTCAGATTTCAGGGCAGCGCCGACGCCCAGCGCTGGATCTTCGAGCACCACATTGATTGGGAGGCGCGAGTCCCGCTGGGCCGGGCGGCATAGGGTGTCGATTTCGACACCCCTCATTCGACTCATATATAAGGACACCGAGCAACCCGCCTGACTAGGCGCGGGCTTTAAGGAGAAGAGAAAATGAAACCTACCATCTATATCCCATCCGGACTCACGAGGCTTTTAATACCTCCAGTTCAACTGTCGCAGGTCTGTTACCGGGCTTAGGCAGTGGTGTGCCACAACTAGGTCCGGCCTGCGCGAGTTTGGTTGGCATCAGTTCGTGATCGTGCCAGCTTCTGGCAAATGCTTCACCACGAAGGCACGAAGGACACGAAGGCCTTTGCACTAGCCGTCCGCATGAGGTTATAGGAGCAGCGATCGAGGTTCGCCGTTTGCTCGGGCCCGGGCTCCTCGAGTCAGTCTATGAAGCGGCGCTGAGAGATCGAGTTCGCGCGGCAGAAGAGATTGCCTGTCAGTTATAGAGGTCAGTTTCGCCCGGATCTCCGCGGCCCGATGAGTAAGGCCGCGGAGATTGTGGGCTGACTCGCCAGCCACTGTCACACCTTCATTTGCTCTGAGCTGCTGCGGCCTCCCCGACATCTCGCGCCGGCGCCGCCGGCCGTTCCTGGATGAACGCAAGCAGGTCCGCGTTGAGCTGGTCCTTGAGGGTCGAGGGCAGCCCATGGGGCGCGCCGGGATAAACCTTCAGCACCGCCCCCTTCACGATCTTGGACGAGAGCATCGCCGAGGCGGCGATCGGGACGATCTGGTCGTCATCACCGTGGATGATCAGGGTGGGCACGTCGAACTTCTTCAGATCCTCGGTGAGGTCGGTCTCGGAGAAGGCCTTGATGCACTGGTAGAAGCCGACCAACCCGCACAACATCCCCTGAAACCAGAACGCGTCACGCAATCCCTGCGAGACTTTCGACCCGGCCCGATTGGCCCCGAAGAATGGTGCGCTCAGATCCTTGAGAAACTGCGAGCGGTCGGCGAGCGTCGCCGCGCGGAGCCCGTCGAACGTTTCAATCGGCGTGCCGGCGGGATTGTTCGCCGTCTTCAGCATCAGCGGTGGGATCGCGCTGACCAGCACCGCCTTGGCCACCCGCTGCGTCCCGTGTCGTCCAATGTAGCGCGCGACCTCGCCGCCACCGGTCGAGTGGCCGACATGGATCGCGTCCTTTAGGTTGAGGGTGTTGACCAGAGCCGCGAGGTCGTCGGCGTAGGTATCCATGTCGTTCCCGTCCCACGGCTGGTCGGAGCGGCCGTGCCCGCGACGATCGTGGGCGACGCAACGGAATCCCTTTCCCGCCAGGAACAACATCTGGTCGTCCCATGCATCGGCGCTCAGCGGCCAACCATGGCTAAACACGACCGGCTGTCCTTTTCCCCAGTCTTTGTAATAGATCTCGGTTCCATCGGTTGCTGTGATAGTCGGCATTTCTGTGATCTCCTCAGGAGTATGTTCCGAGTTTCTGCCGCTAGTGCCTATGCGCTACGGACAGCGCGTACACGGCAGAGCGGAGAGAAACCAAGGGGTCATCCGAGAGCTGGATTCCCTCGGTAATGAAGATTGGATTGAACGTGAGCGAGCGTTGCAGCTCCTCGTTGTTGGGCGCGAGCTTGGTGAGGCTGATGGTACCCAGCTCCACCTTCTTCCGATCGTCAGGCCACACGATCGAGCCGTCGTTGGTCTGGTCGCCCGGGTTCGCCAACTGGACATAAAGGCGGTATTTGATCGGCCCGCGGGCAATGCGGCGGGTGAGCTCGTCGAACAGGTAGTTGGGCGAGAGCTTGCTCCCGGCCGCCGGGGCGAGATGATGAATCCCCGCAACTGGAAGGATCTGGTACCGCCCTGCTCGCTTCGTCCCCGCGCTGTCGACGAACAGGAAGGCGTTGTTGCCGAAGAAGGCGAGCCTGGCGAAGCTCGATGGCAGCGGCTTGGAGTCCGTGACCACCTTGAGCGCGCGAGGGTGACTACTCATGAACTCTTCGACAGGCGATGGGTGCGGACTGTCCGGCTGGGTGGCCGCAATGGACTTGAGGAAGGCCAGAAAGTCGTCGCCGGTGCCCACGAAGAACCCATTATGCGAGTTGGAGACGATGTCGGTGAACCCGCCTCCCGGAAGAGTGAACCGGATTGCCATTCCTCGGGGAGACGCGTTGGGGTTGTCGTCGTTAATCTGAGGAACGCCGGTGCCGTCCGACAGCCTGACGGTGACCGGGACGGCGGGTCCCTTCAGATGCGCTGCTCGGCTGATCGAGGAGGCGGCCTTCGTGGGGGTGAACGTCCCGGTCAGGACCATCCCCTTAGCGTGGGCAAAACGGAATCCGGGGTGGAATCCACCGTTGATCTGCACCATGACATCGGCGATCTGGTGCGGGAGACTGGCCTCCGCCGGCTTTCCAGGCTGCGGCTGGCCCGGCTGTTGCGCGGAGAGAGCGACCGGCAGGGAGATGAGGACACCGGCAGCGGAAGCGAGCCGGGAAGACAGCGACAACATGCGGCCCTCCGGGAGAAGAGTCTGCTGGCACCGCAGATGATATCGTCTGTCGCGCTAGCTTACCCCGTTGAGATATCTTCGGTTAGCTCGAAGGTATAACGCCGTCCACCCGGCTATAGATATCGTTACGCAGTCGTGACGAACCAGACTGGCGCGGAGCGGGAAGTTGATGGAATCTACAGACCAGCATATGACCACCCCTGAAGCCGCGGCGCAGCCGCGCCTGGCCGCAATCGATGTCGGAACCAATACCATCCGCCTGACCGTAGCCGAGGTCCAGGACGACGATACCTATCGTATTCTAGATGAAGAGCGGGAAATGGTCCGGCTGGGCGAGAAGCTCGACCGGACCGGCCGGCTCTCCGACGCCGCCATTGAGCGTGCCCTTTCGGCAATCGGCAAGATGAAGGCGATCGCCGATGGCTTCAAAATCAGGCAGCTCCGAGCGATCGCCACCAGCGCCGTCCGAGAGGCCGCGAACGGACGCGCCTTCATTCGCGAGGTCTCTCGGCTGCACAAGGTGCGGATCGACGTGATCTCGGGGGAGGAGGAGGCCCAGCTAGCGTTTCGGAGCGCCAGCCGGCATTTCGATCTGCAGGGGCGCTCGACCGCTGTGGTCGACATCGGCGGGGGAAGTGTTGAGGTCATTCTCTCCGCCGGCACCGCCGTTGATCACGTCTATTCCCTTCCCCTCGGCGCGGTCCGCGTGACCGAGCGGCTGGTCCGGTCCGACCCACTCCGGCCCAAGCATTGGAAGCAAATGAAGGAAGAGATCGATCGCGGGATCCGTTCGATCATCCGGCAGCCGGCCCATCGTGCCGAGATCATGATCGGGAGCGGCGGGACCTTTACCGCGCTCGCGCACATGTCCAAGTGGCAAAGAGAGGGTCGCCACGGATCGGTCCAGGGATACGTGCTTACCCCGGCAGAGATCATCCACCTCCTTCGCCGCTTGCGGGAGACCCCACTGGAGGCGCGGCGCCAGATCCCGGGGCTGAGCCCCGATCGCGCCGATATCATCGTCGCCGGCGCCAGCGTCATCTCGCGCCTGGTGCGGGGGCTCGATACCCAGCAGATCATGGTCAACGAGCGGGGGATTCGCGACGGTTTGTTGTTGCACATGATCTCGGAGCTGCCGGGCCGCGCCGCGTCGTCTCAGTCCTTGCCGGGCAACCGGATAGAGTGGGCCCGACACTTTGCCCGAAAGTCCCACTCGAACGAGCGCCACTGCGAGCAAGTGGCCAACCTGGCCCTGCAGATATTCGACGGGGTGAAGAACCGATTCGAGCTACCGGCCTCCAGCCGAGACCTGCTGCAAGCCGCCGCGATTCTGCACGACATCGGCTACCTGATCAGTCACGCGAAGCACCACAAGCACGCATATCACTTGATCATGCATGGCAATCTGCCCGGCTTTACTCCCCACGAGGTGGAGCTGATTGCCAACGTGGTTCGCTATCATCGTCGTGCCTTTCCCAAGAGGCGGCATGAGAACTTGGCCTATCTCACCGGCCCCGAGCGCAGGCTGATCGGCAAGCTGAGCGGAATTCTTCGTATCGCCGATGGACTGGACCGGACCCACTCCCAGTCGGTCACCGGTGTCAAAGTACGCGCGCTCCAGGGTCGCCTACGGATGAGCGTCGAGGCCAAGTCGGTCCCCGAGATCGAGGTCGCCGACGCAGCCCGAAAGGCGGATCTCTTCCGCAAGGCGTTCGGGACCGAGGTCGAACTGGCTTGGCATCCGGTGCGGGCGCACTTGCGGAGCAACGGCGCGGAGCGGAATCCCCGCCTCCACGTGGTGGCAGGATAGAATTCGACATGCTCAAGAACGTTACCGAGTTGCCCCAGGAGAACTACCTCAACCGCGAGCTGAGCTGGCTCGAGTTCAACGCCCGAGTACTGGAGGAAGCGGCCGACGCCACCAATCCTGCGCTGGAGCGGCTCAAGTTCCTCTCCATCGTAAGCTCCAACCTGGACGAGTTCTTCGAGGTCCGGGTCGCGGGACTCCAAGAGCAACTCTACGCCGGCCTGGAGCCGCAGGACTTTCCCGCGGATGGGCTGGCACCAACCGAGCAGCTCGACCGGATCGATCAGCGAGCCCACCGCCTGGTCGCCGACCAGTACCGGCTGCTGCACGGGGAATTGATCCCTCAGCTCCGGCAGAGCGGCATCGAATGGGTCCGGCTGGAGGAGTTCAGCGCATCAGAGCGGGCCTATGTCGACAAACTCTTCAGCAGCAGCGTCTACCCGGTGCTGACGCCACTGGCGATCGACCCTGGTCACCCTTTCCCCCACGTCCACAACAAGAGCCTCAACATCGCGCTGCTGGTTGAGCGGAAGCACGCGAGCCAGCTACAGGAGCTGTTCGCTGTGGTGCAGGTGCCGGCGGTGCTCGACCGGGTGGTGGTGCTCCCCGGCTCCCCCGACCGGATCCGCTTCGTGCTGCTGGAGGACATCATCGCGGCGAACCTTGGAACGCTGTTTGGTGGATTCCGGGTGCTGGGCCACACCGTCTTCCGGGTCACCCGCAACACCGACCTCGCCTTCGACGAGGACGACGCCGAGGATCTGCTGCAGACCATCGAAGAGAACCTGCGGCAGCGGATGCGGGGCGACGCGGTCCGGCTGGAGATCTCGGAGACCGCCGACGAGCGCTTCGTGCAGATGCTGGTCACGGCACTCGATCTCCATAACCGCGACGTCTACCGGGTAACCGGACCGATCGACCTCACCGGGTTCATGGCCCTGCAGCGGATGGACGGATTTCGCACCCTGAAGGACGAGCCGCTGGTACCCGGAGTCCCCGCCGCCTTCGCCAGCGGCACCGACGTGTTCGACCTGATCCGGGCGCAGGACATCCTGGTCCATCACCCCTTTGAGTCGTTTGGTCCGGTGGTGAACTTCATCGAGCGCGCCGCCGACGATCCCCAAGTGCTCGCCATCAAGCAGACGCTCTATCGCACCAGCGGGGCGAGCCCGATCATTCGCGCTCTCGAGCGCGCCGCGCAGAACGGGAAGCAGGTGACCGCGCTGGTCGAGCTCAAGGCCCGGTTCGACGAGGAGAACAACATCGTCTGGGCCCGCTCGCTGGAGCACGCCGGGGTGCACGTCGTGTACGGCGTCGTCGGCCTCAAGACGCACTGCAAGGTGGCGCTGGTGGTACGACGCGAGCCCGACGGCATCCGCCGCTACGTCCACCTCTCGACCGGCAACTACAACCCAACCACCGCCCGGATCTACACCGACCTCGGCCTCTTCACCGCCCGGCCCGAGTTCGGCGAGGACGCCAGCGAGCTGTTCAACCTGCTCACTGGATACTCTCAGGGACGGCGGTGGCGGAGGTTCCTGGTCGCTCCGCTGGGCCTGAGAGAACAGGTGGTGGAGCTGATCAGCCGGGAGGGCAGAAACGCACAGCTCGGACGCCCGGCGCGGATCATCGTGAAGATGAACGCGCTGGTCGAGCCCACTGTGATCGACGCACTCTATCGCGCGGCGCAGGCTGGGGTAAAGATCGATCTCGTAGTGCGGGGAACCTGCAGTCTCCGCCCCGGCATCCCCGGCCTCTCCGAGAACATCCGGGTGATCAGCATCGTGGACCGGTTCCTGGAGCACAGTCGGATCTTCTACTTCGAGAACGTCGGTGATCCCGAAGTCTTCCTGGGCAGCGCCGACTGGATGCCGAGGAACTTCTACCGCCGGATCGAGCTGATGTTCCCGGTAGAGGATGCGAAGCTGAAGAGCCGGCTGATCAACGGGCTGCTTCCGATCATCCTCAAGGACAATGTGAAGGCGCGGGAGCTCCGGTCCGACGGCAGCTACATTCGCCTGACTCCGGCAGAGGGCCAGGAGGCAATCCGGTCGCAAGCGGTGTTCCAGGCACAGGCCCGCGAGTCGGCCCGGGTCGCGGTCGAATCGGGACTCCAATTCGTGCCGATCTTCGGGGAGACGGGAGCGCCTCCCGCGGACGAGACCGTCGCTAATGGCGCGGACCCCAGCCAGCGCACCACCCCGCCGCGGGTCCGGTCGCCCCGCTCCCGCAAGCGCCCCGAGCCGGCGTGAAGCTCCTCATCGTTCGGCACGGGCAGGCGGGAAATCCGGAGGAGTGGGAAGCGGCAGGGAAAGACGACCGGCTCCGTCCGCTGACTCCCAAGGGAAAGAAGGAATTGCGAGCGGCGGCCGCGGGATTGGTGCGGCTGATGCCGGCGCTCGATCTCATCGCGACCAGTCCCTGGACTCGGGCGATGCAGACCGCGGAGATCATCAACCGGGAATACAACGTCGAGATCGAGGAGGTGGAGCAGCTCACCTCCGACCACCGGCCCGAAGAGCTGACGCCGTGGCTGGCGCAGCAGAGCCGGCGCGAAGCGGTCGCGCTGGTGGGACACGAGCCGCACCTCGGTCTCCTCGTTGGCTATCTCCTCACCGGAAAGAGCGCGTCGTTCGTGGATCTTAAGAAGGGCGGTGGGTGTCTCCTGGAGGTGGATGACCCCTCCAAGCCAGGCACCGCCTGTCTGGAGTGGCTCCAGAGCAACCGCGAGCTCCGGCGGCTGGGCGACTAGTGGCGAGCGCCCGACTTCCCTCCGACCTGCTGGACCGATCGGCGCAGGAATCCTCCCGCCTGCTGGCGCTGAGCTACCTCGATCAGATCGACCGGGCCCGCGACCGGCTGGGCGATGCGTCCGACAAGGATGCATTGCACGACTTCCGGGTCGGGATTCGTCGGCTCCGGAGCGTAGTCAAGGCGTACCGGGACGCGCTCGAGGGCAGCGTCACCGGCAAGATGCGCCGGCGGCTCCGAAACCTCGCTCGGGCGACCAACGATGGCCGGGACACCGAGGTCCAGCTCGCGTGGCTGGAGAAACAGCCGGAGCGACTGGCGCCGGACGACGTCCCCGGATTCTTCTGGCTGGCCGGCCGGCTGGAAGACCGGAAGCAGAAGACCCACGACCAAGCGGTCGCCGACGTGGTTCGCCGCTACGCCAAGCTGTCGGGCAAGCTCCGGCGCGCGCTGGGGATTCTTCGGATCGAGCTGCAGACCGGCCAAGGCCAGCGGCTCCAGATGTTCCGTGAGGTGACCGGCGCCCTGATGCGCCGCCAAGTCGCGGATGTGCGGGACGAGCTCGGCCGGATCAAGGGGGCGGGCGATGCGGAACAGGCTCATCGGACCCGGATCGCGCTCAAGCGGCTGCGATATCTCCAGGAGCCAATCGCCCGGCGGAACCGGCGAGCCGGCGCACTGGTGCGGAGATTTAAGGAGGCACAGGACCTCCTGGGCGAGCACCACGACATGCACGTCCTCTCGTCGGCGATCGCAGCATTGCGGACCGAGATTTCGACAAGCAGCTTCTCTGGATTGGATCCCGGCCTTGCGACGGTGGCGCGTCTGGCCGATGAGGCGGCGGCGGCAGCCTTCGATCGCTTTAACTCGATCTGGAGCGGCGAGTCAGGAAATCGTATTCTTGCCCGGGCCGAGGACTTGGGGAGGACGCTGGAACAGCAGCTGCAAGTCGCGAGTCACGAGGAAGTCGCGAGTCACGAGTCACGAGTCGTGAGCCGGGCGGAGGAAGTCCGAGGTCGGGAGCCGCGAACGTCAAGTGGCCCGGAAACCACTCACAAGGATGTCGTCAACCCTGACTTGGTGGTTACGGGCCAGGAACCTTTAGATACAGAACTCGCGACTCGCGACTCGTGACTCGCGACTAATCAGGAGGAAACATGGCAAAAGTCAAAGACCACCTCGGCCAGCTCGGCATGGGAACGCTGGTCGCAGGATTGAAGGCAGTCGAGAACAGCGTCTCCAAGAAGCAGTACAAGCGCCTCATCGCGACGGCGGTGGCGCAGCTTCTCACAATGCATCCCGACTATGGGGCCGGTAAGGCACGTCGCCGGGCTAAGAAAATCGTCGGCGCCAAGCCGTCCAAGAAGCTGCTGGTGAGAGCCGGCAAGGTCGGCGTCAAGGAAACGCTGGGAACCGTCGCAGCCGCCGCGGCGAGTGGCGCCGCGCTGAAGGTGGCCGGGAAGGTCGGCCGGAAGATCACCGAGCGAGTCAGTGAGGCGGTGGGGGCCGGTGCATCGTCGGGCAGCTCGCACCGAGACGATGGCAGTTCGGACCGTCAGAGAGGTGATCCCGATCAGTAGCCCTGCTTCGCATGCAAGGCCGCGCCGCGCCAGCCCTTTTGTGTTTCCGAGCCCTCGGGCCTCTCTCGAGGGCTTGTTCATTCCCGCGTGTCGTTTATGTGCCGCGTCCACGACTCGTTCGTGACCGATGACTCATGACTGACAACTAGCGACTCACGACTGTGCCAATCATCCGCCAATCCGGCGCGATTGTAGTGCGCCTAGACGGGAAGGAGCCGAAAGTTCTTCTGATCAGCGCCAAGCGAAATCCGCGGAACTGGATTTTCCCCAAGGGACACATCGAGAAAAATGAGACGGCGGAGGTGGCCGCCCTACGAGAGACCAAAGAGGAAGCCGGCGTGGTGGGTACCCTGGTTGCGCCGGCGGGAATTCTGGAGTACGGCTTCCTCGGCGCGAAAGCTCGGGTCGAATATTTCCTGGTGGAGTTCAAGCGCGAGGCGGGGCCGCCGGAGGATGGCCGCTCGAGAATCTGGTGTGGATTGGAGGACGCGCTCGACCGCCTGAACTATAAGAACACCCGTAGACTGCTTCAAAAGGCATGGAAGCAGTTACCCGCCGAAGCCTGATACCCTTATCCGCTCAGCGCGGGAGTGCTCCGCTTCCCGCTTCAGGTCGTTGGCGTAGCGCTCGAAAACCGGCCCGAAATCCGGTAGCGATCGCTTCACCAGCGGCAGTATCAAACCGGAGAAGCTTTCCTTCATGGTGAAATCGGTGGATCCGTCACTGCGAGGAGTGAGCGCAAAGGTGCGCACACCTTGGAAGATCGGAGCAAGGCCGCCAGTCCAGGTCATCCGCTCCGGCGCAACCAAACCAGAGACCGTCGGTGTAAAGGTGCGGTCCGTTCCGGGAACGTGCAGCCGGAGGCGTGCTCCTTCACGAATCTGGCCATCAATGCCGGTGACCGTGGAGTTCCAGCGCGGGAACCCCGCTGCGTCGGTCAAGAGAGTCCAGACCACCCATGGCTCGGCCTGGATGGTGACCTCGACGGTGCAGGTCAGAGAGAAGGCGTGATGGCTTTGCGTGACCTGCGGCTCATTCATCTCGTTGCTTCCTGCCTCATTGGCGTGGGAGACGCCGCACTGAGCCCCTGCTCGGCATTGAAGCGACGTCCGCTGCACGCCGTCGTTAAGCGGTCGCCGCAGATCTGGTGCGTTCCCCGCTTGCAGAGTTAGTCTAAGGATACGAGTCCCGCCTGATCTTTCGAGCAGCGTACCATCCGGAGGAGACCATGACCTCTCGCTACCACACGGCAGTGGCGGCAGCCTTCGTAGCTGCGATCTCCGTTGGCTGCAGTGACAGTGGCGGTCCCGCCGAAGGGTTTGTGGTCACCGGCACGATCCAGAACAACACCGGCGCACCGGTTCCGGCCAACATCCGGTTGCTGGTGGCATGGGTGATCACCTCCGGCGATCCGGACCGCTCATACGTATTTGGGGAAGGGACGATCGACCTCGCAGCTGGCACCTTCCGGATTCAGCTGGACGATCCTCCCCCGGCCGCGGCGTTAAACCTCGGCGGCCTCGGCGTCGGTATCATCTTCGCAACTACCAACCAGGCGGTGGGAAACGGATTCGACATCGGCCGGAGCCCGCCAGGCCAACTGATCGGCGCCGCCGGGCGACACGGGATCATCTTCATCGGCGATCAGGCCATCCAGGACCCGCAGTGGGCGACGCAGTTCAACAGCGGGTACGGCGTAGGAGTTGGCGTGGATGTCGAGAATGATTTCGACCGATTCGAGCCCGCCGCTGCGTCCAGCGTGGTGCTGATCATCGATGATCTGGCGAATATCGACTTCGTGAATTGGACCTGAGGCGCCCGAAGAACCTCTCCAACTCACCCGCCGTTTCCTCCGGCATTTCCTCCGGAAAGAAATGGCCCGCGTCAACGGCTTGTCCCTCCACAGTACCCGCCCACTCTCGCCAGAGTGCGAGCGGCCCGCCCGCATCCGAGTACCAGCTGTTCAGAGCTCCCCGGCCACTCCAGAGCACCAGCACCGGACATTCGATCCGCCGGCCGGCCTTCCGGTCCGCTTCATCATGTTCCCGATCGAGCGTCGCGCCGGCGCGATACTCTTCGCAGATGGCGTGTAGGTGCGTCGGGTCGCGCAGTGCATCGATGTACGCGGCGCGAACTTCGGGACCAAACACAGCAGATGGAGAACCCCATGCTGTCAGTGCGTCATCGATGACCGCATCGGGTGCCGCTTGGAGCAGCCGCTCCGGCAGCGGCTCCGGCTGCGCTAACAGGGACCAGGGCCAATAGCCCAAGGCAAAGCGAGTATCGGCGCGCTCCCAGACCGTCCCGGTCGGCAGGATATCGAGCACCGCCAGGCGCTCCACCCGTTCCGAATGATCGAGCGCCAGGCGATAGGCGACCCGTCCGCCACGGTCGTGACCTGCGACCGAGAAGCGAGGAAAGCCGAGCCACTCCATGACGCTCACCATGTCGCGGGCAAATGCCCGCTTGGCATAGGGGGTATGATCAGGGGTAGATGCGGGGCACCCGCTCCGACCGTACCCCCGCAGATCGGGACAGACTATCGTAAAGCTGCGAGCCATTCGTGGCGCGACCTCGCGCCACATCAGGTGAGTCTGAGGAAAGCCGTGCAGTAACAAGAGTGGCGGTCCCAAGCCGGACCAGCGCACGAAGATATTGGTCTCGCCGGTCTCGATGTTGGCGGTCTGGAAATCCTCCAGCATTCCCCTCCGGCTCCGCGAGTGTAAGGGAGCTCCGGCTCGACGTCCTACTGTGGAAGAATCGGCTGGAAGAATCGGCGTTCGGCCCCGGAGGACCCATGCGTATTGAATTTCTGCTTCCACTCGCGGCTGTAGTAGCGGCATCCGGCTGTCGATCGGAGAGGACGAAGCAGCCTGCACCGTCCGTTCCAGAGCGAGACCTCACTCTTCAGATTAGCCGATCTCCTCAGGTAGAGATCGCCTCCCCGGTGGAGCTGCAGCGAATTCCGGCCGAGCCCCGCACCAATCATGCGTTCCGTCGGACCCGCCGGCCCGCGCCCGGATTCCAGCCTACCATCGTGCCTGCCGATCTGAAGTCGACCACCGCGACCGCATTGCAACCAGCCGCCGAGCCTGTGGCCGTGGTATCCGAGTCGGCCAACCCCCACGAGCTTCCGCCCGGGAAGACCATCACCATCATTCCGGCGAGCAGCGGTCCCTCGACCGCTTCCGATCCGGCTGACGATGCTCCGGAGAGCAGGACTCGAATGGGTGGCGCAGTAGGAGGAGGCCACGGTGGCACCTGTCGCGGTCGCGGCCGAGGCATCGGGGGCGGCAGCGCTCCTCCTGCGGTCCTCCGATAGGGTGCCCTATCGGTGCTCCGCCACGGTATGACCTTCACCTGTCCCGATGACATCCAGCGCGAACGCATAGCGGAACGCCTCGTCGCGTAAAGCCTCGTACCTCCCCGACCGGCCGCCGTGGCCGGCTCCCATGTTGATCTTGAACACCAGCGGATTGGAGTCGGTCTTGAGCGCCCGGAGCTTTGCGACCCATTTCGCCGGCTCCCAGTAGTTGACTCGTGGGTCGTTCAGTCCGGCCGTCACCAGCATCGCCGGATACGCCTTTCGCTCGACGTTGTCGTACGGGGAATAGGAGCGCATATAGGCAAACTGCTCCGGCACGTTGGGATTGCCCCACTGCTTCCATTCCTGGGTGGTGAACTCGAGCGTCGGATCGCGCATGGTGTTGATGAGGTCGACGAAGGGAACGTCGGCAATCACCACCCGGAAGATGTCGGGGGCAAGGTTCGTGACGGCCCCCATGAGGAGCCCGCCAGCGCTGCCGCCCCGGATGGCCAGCCGGTCTGCCTTAGTCCAGCCCTCCTTCTCCAGGTACTCCGCTGCCGCGACGAAGTCGGTGAAGGTGCTCTTCTTCTTCAACATCTTTCCCTGATCGTACCAGGAGCGTCCCATCTCCTGGCCGCCGCGAATATGGGCGATCGCGTACACCCACCCCCGATCAACCAACGGCAGGATCCGCAGGTTGAAGTTGGGATCGGTGCTGGCCCCGTACGAGCCGTAGGCGTAGAGCAACATCGGACTCGGAACGCCCCGTTTCACCGTCCGCCGGTAGAAGAGGGAAACTGGTACCCGGGCTCCATCGGCAGCCGGGGCCCAGACCCGCTCGGTGCGATAGTTCTTGGGATCGAAGTTGGGTACCTCGGTCACCTTGCGGACCTTCCACGCCCGGCTCACCAGGTCATAGTCGTACACCGTCGGTGGAGTCCGCGGCGAGCTGTAGGTGAACCGCACGGCGCGGGAGTGGAACTCGGGGTTGTCGCTCCGCTGGTAGGCGTGGACTACCTCGGGGAACTCCACGTCGTACGTCACACCTCCGTCGAAGGGCAGCACCCGGATCTGTTGGCGGGCGTCGCCCCGGAGGTAGAGCACCAGGTGGTGCTCGAAGACGTCCATGCCACTGATCAGCACGGAATCACTGGGAGCGACCAGCTCGGTCCACCGGCTGGGATCGGGTGATCCGGTCGGCACCCGCATGACCTTGAAGTTCACGGCGCGGTCGTTGGTGAGGACGAGGAAGTCGTCACCATGATGCTCGGCCGAGTACTCGATCCCCTCGCGCCGAGGCACCAGTACCCGCCATTCCGCTGCAGGATGGTCGGTCGGCAAATAGCGCACCTCGCCGCTGGTGAAGCTGCCGCTCGACGCGAGCAGATAGGCCCGGTCCTTCGTCTTGCTGAGCGCCAGCGAGAAGAGCGAGTCCGGCTCGCTCACT
>JBKPAO010000140.1:0-16945 GCA_046726475.1 Gemmatimonadota bacterium
GAGTGGGTCTGGGATCGGACGCTCGCCGTGAACCTCAAAGGGATCTATCTCTGTTGCAAGTACGGCATCCCCGAGATGATCCGGAGCGGCGGAGGATCGGTCATCAACATCGCGTCGTTTGTCGCGCTCGTAGGATGTAGCGTCCCGCAGGACGCCTACACCGCGAGCAAGGGTGCCGTAATCGCGCTCACCAAATCGCTGGCAGTTCAGTTCGCGCCGCGGGGTGTTCGCAGCAACGCCATCTGCCCGGGTCCGATCGAAACGCCGCTTCTCACCGAGTGGCTGCTCAAGGATCCCGAAGCCAAAAGAGTGCGCCTGGCGCGCAACCCGAGCGGGCGGTTCGGCAAACCGGAGGACATCGTGAATGCCGGGATCTTCCTCGCCTCTGACGAGTCGGCCTGGACCAACGGCGCGGTGCTCGTGCTCGACGGAGGAATCACGAGTAACTACTTCTAGCCGACACCTTCGTCCATGCCCGATTCACTCCGCATCGGTGTCGCCTCCTGCTTCTTCCACGCCGACCCCAGGCGCCCGATCTTCAAGGGGAAGACCCTCCTGTACCTGGAGCAGTCGCTCGCCCACTGGCTGATGGCTGGCGGTGCGATACCCCTGCTGCTCCCGACCCCCGCGGGCGGGGTTCAGCCGGATGACCTGCTCGCCGGAGTCGATGCCCTCGTGCTTCAGGGCGGAACCGATGTGGCGCCGGAGAACTATGAAGAGACGCCGATCCGCCCGGAGTGGGCCGGCGACCGAGTGCGGGACCGATACGAGACCGAGCTCGTGCGCGCGGCGATGGCACTGGATCGGCCGGTGCTCGGGATCTGCCGCGGGCTTCAGATGCTGAACGTGATCTTCGGGGGCTCGCTGATCCAGGACATCGCGACCCAGTGTCCCGGCTTTCTCACCCACCGCGACTACGAGCGCTACGACCAGCTTCAGCACGACATCTCCATCGAGCCGGACTCCTGGCTGGCCGGCGTGTATCCCGACCGCGACCGGGGCCGAGTGAACACCGTGCATCACCAGGCGATCAAGACACTCGGCGCCGGCCTGCAGATCGAGGCCCGATCGGTACCGGATGGACTCATCGAGGCCGTGCGCCACCAGGCGCCTTCGGAGGAGCAGGCCGCGCCCTGGATCTGCGCGGTCCAGTGGCATCCCGAGTTCCAGGATCCTGCCGATCGATCGCTGCTGCCAACCGCGCTGCTGCGGGATTCATTCCTTGCAGCGGTTGCGGAACGCCGCCGCGGAAGGATGAGCGCAGCTCGGAGCGGCCCATGCTGAAGGTGATCAACCCGGCGACGGAAGAGCTGGTAACGGAGCTCGAGCAAGACGACGCGCAGACGATGGCGCGGAAGGCGGCGGCGGCGCGCGCAGCACAGCCGGCGTGGGCCGGTACTCCACTCGCTGAGCGCCTCGCCGACGTCCGGCGTTTCGCCGAGCTGCTTCAGTCGCAGCGCGAGTCGCTGGCAAAGACGCTCACCACCGAAATGGGCAAGCCGATCCGCCAGTCTCGTAACGAGCTGACGGCGATGCAGGGTCGGATCGATTTCTTTCTCGAGCACACCGCGGCTGCCATCGAAGAGGAGGTCGTCCATCTGGGTTCGGGTCCGACACCGATGGAGGAGCGGATTCGCTATGAGCCACTGGGGATCATCGCCAGCATCTCGGCCTGGAATTATCCCTACTTCGTCGGCTCCAACGTCTATCTCCCGGCTCTCCTGACCGGCAACGCCGTTCTCTACAAGCCCTCGGAGTACGCGACATTGTCGGGGCTCGCGGTGGCCGAATTGCTCCACGAGGCCGGCGTGCCGAGGGAAATCTTCCAGCCGGTCGTGGGAGCCGGCGATACCGGACGCACGTTGCTGAGCCAGGACGTCGACGCGGTCTGTTTCACCGGCTCGTACGCGACCGGGAGAAAGGTCGCGGAGGCCGCCGCGCAGCGGTTGATCCGAGTGCAGCTAGAGCTGGGCGGGAAGGACCCGGCCTACGTCTGCGATGATGTCGATGTGGGCGGGGCAGCCGCCGCGGTCGCCGAGGGAGTGTTCTACAACGCGGGGCAGAGCTGCTGCGCGGTGGAGCGGGTCTACGTGCACCGTAGGATCGCCGGCGACTTCGTGAAGGCGTTTATCGAGGCGGCACGTGCATTGGTCGTCGGTGACCCGGCGGACGAGCGGACCGATGTCGGCCCGCTGGCGAGACGAGCGCAGCTCGACTTGCTGGAAACTCAGGTCGCCGACGCGGTGGCCAAGGGTGCGCAGTTAGAGCTCGGCGGGAGGCGCTGTGCTGGGCGGGGCTACTACTTCGAGCCGACAGTTCTCACCCGCGCCGACCGCCGGATGACGGTGATGCGAGAGGAAAGCTTCGGGCCCATCATCGGAATCCAGGAGGTTCGCGACGACAGCGAGGCGATGGCCCTTATGAACGATACCGAATACGGCTTGACCGCGGCCGTGTACTCGCGGGACCGCTCGCGGGCCGAACGCATTCTCGCGGAGGTGAACGCGGGGAGTGCCTACTGGAACTGCTGCGACCGGGTAAGCCCCCGGCTGCCCTGGTCCGGCAGGAAGAATTCCGGACTGGGGACGACCTTGTCGGTGGCTGGGATCCGGTCGTTTGTGCAGCCGAAGGCGTGGCATCTGAGGTGCATGTAAAAGCCTACCAGGCAACCCCGTAATCCTCACCGTGGTTGCTCGATGCACCCCACATCGTCCCATGCGCCATGTCGAACAGGATTCCGTTGATCGGCCCTGACGTGCGGTCTTCAAACTCGAGGGTGTAACCCATCCGCTCGAGTGCGGTACGCACGCTGTCGGAAGTCGCGGACGCGAGGAGCAGATGCCCGGGCCGTGACTCGTGCTGGCCGAACGACGACCGCATCTGATAGCTGTTGATGTTTCGGGCCTCCGCGGCCTGCTGGGGAGTCATGCCGAACTCCACGATGTTCAAGAAGAACTGTAGCAGATTCTGATCCTGCGAGTCTCCGCCTTGCACCGCAAAGGCGAGATACGGGCGCCCACCTTTGAGAGCGAGCGTCGGAGTCAAGGTGACCCGCGGGCGTTTCCCCGGCTCGATCACGTTGAAGGGCCCGTCCTCGGCACGGGTGACGAAGGCCTGGGCCCGCTGGCTCAGCCCAATTCCGGTCCGGCCGGCGATGACCGCCGGGATCCACCCGCCGCTCGGGGTAATCGAAACCACCCATCCGGCTTCGTCGGCAGCTTCGATCGAGGTAGTCCCCGCGTAAAAGTGTGCCCGAAACGCTGAGTCGGTTTCCAGCCGGAATGATTGCGTGGTGGGAGGGGTCCGGTCCTGTTGGCCGCTCTTCGCCATACTGTCGGGAGCGGGCACGCTATGCCAATGCGCCAGCAGCGCCGCAAACGGGTTGGTCTCACCCTGGTAGGGGTAGGGATCGCCCGGCTTGGTAGTGGAGTCGTTCCGGGCCCAATCGATCTGGCTGAAGCGTGCCTTGGCATACTCCTTCGAGAGTAGCCCCCGGACCGGCTCGGCCGGCGGGAAGTAGGGATCGCCGTAATAGAAGTCGCGGTCGGCGTAGGCCAGGTTCATCGTCTGGTAGAGCGTGTGGATGTACCGAGGTGAGTTATAGCCCATGCTCTTGAGATCGGCGTTCTCCAGGATATTGAGCGCCTGCAGCATCACCGGCCCCTGCTGCCAGATCGGAAGCTTGAAGACGGTGATTCCTTTGTAGGTGGTGCTGAGCGGCTTTTCGATCCGGACCTTCCAACTGGCCAGATCTTGTAGGGTGATCAGCCCTCCCTCCTCTCGAATGCCCCGCACCAGCTCCCCTGCGATGTCTCCTCGATAGAAGCGAGCGTACGCAGCGTAGATGGCTTGCTTCCGAGTCTTGCCCGAGCGGAGGGCCTGCCGTTCTGCCGCCACCAGCTTCCGGAGGGTGGCGGCGAGATCGTGCTGAACGAACATCTCTCCTGCCGCGGGAGCTTCGCGCGCTTCACCCAGGTGGGGCAGATACACCAGGGGCGAATACTTCCATTTCTTGATCTCCTCCTTTCGCCGCTCGATGTAATCGGCCGTCTCCGCTTCGATGGGATAGCCATCGGCCATCTGGATGGCCGGTGCCAGCACCTCTGCCAGCGAGAGTGTGCCGTACTCTGCGAGCATAGTCATGAGCCCACCGGGCGTCCCCGGAGTTACCGCCGCCAACGGTCCGTATTCCGGCGGGAACCGGTAGCCCCGTGATTTGTAAAAGCCTGCCGTGGCCCCCGAGGGCGCGACGCCCAACGCGTCGATCCCGATGACCTGTTTGAGCCGGGGATGGTAGATGAGTGCCTGGGTCTCTCCACCCCAGGAGAGGACATCCCACATCGTCGTCACCGCGGCGAGCATGGCGCAGGACGCGTCGACCGCGTTGCCGCCCTTGGCGAAGATCAGCGCTCCGGCGGTGGCGGCAAGCGGTTTGCCGGTGACCGCCAGCCAGTGCTTTGCATGAAGCGGTGGTTTCTCGGTCTGTTGAGCGAGGAGCTGAGGTGTGCTCCAGCAGAGGGCACCGAGGGCAAGCGAGAGCCGGTAAGCTGATCGAATCATCCTTTTCTCCTTTGGCCATCTCTGCGAAACTCCCAGACGACAAAAAGGCCTCCGCCCAGGAGGCCTTTGCTTCTCGTGGCTCAGAGAGGCGCCGGTCGGAATCGAACCGACGAATGGAGGTTTTGCAGACCTCTGCCTTACCACTTGGCTACGGCGCCGGAAGGAGTGGTAAGCTATGCCGCTGCCTACCGCTCCTCAAGATGCAAATGGCTTCAGTTTTCGACTCTTGCGGAGTCGCAATTTTGGGCGACCATTAAGCCATCGCGGTCTAAGGCTCGTGAGGTTCCCCGCCGGTGAGCCGCCGGATTGCTTCGGGCCCTTAGGGACTCCTCGCAATGACTCGCTGTTGAGAAGGAGGACTGATGCAGGGAAACATCCGCGAGGCTCGGCTTCGACCGGAGTATGCGTCGCTCTATCCCGGCGTGGAGCCCGGCGTGTGGCTGCCGGCCACGACCGTCGGCCAGAAGCTCCTCCTCTGGCACCTGGCGACCGCGGCCACTCCCCAGGGGGAGCGGCTCATGGCCGAGGAGCACTTCGAGTTTCGAGGAGGACGTGGAGCGGAGGACCGGGACGGCGCCCGCACCCGCGCGAACGATCTCTAGCTAGTTCGCGAGCGGTCGGCTCAACTGTACCCGCGCGCCCAGCGCCGGCTCGGTCGTGGCTTTGAGGTAAGCATTGGGGTCGTGGGATAACGCACCCTCCGGCAGGAACTGATAGGCCGGTCCCAGCTCTCGGCGGATCCGCTCGGTGTAGAACTCCGGAAGCTGATCCGTCTCCCCTTCCATGAAATCCCTCACCGACCGGTCGGTATCGAGTAGCCGGCGGATCGTTTGATGGTAGCGAATCCGGCCGAACCCCTCCGACGAGACCGCCCGCACCACATTCATCCACTTGGGAATCATCGTTGCCGTAGCCGGAATCCGGCGAGCGATGGCCTTCCAAGAAAAGGAGTACCGGGTGACGTCGACCAGCGCATCGTAGAACTCCCGCCAAGAGTAATTTTTCGGCCGGACGTTCATGGCGTGGTTGTTGTTCAAGAAATGGAACGGGAAGGGGATGACGCGGCCGGCACGCTGGTACTCCAAGTTCATTGGGGCAGCTCGGCCGAACGCCGAGAGCAGCGAATATGCCGGGAAGGCGCCAGGGGACAGGTCGATGAACTTCTTGGTCAGCTCGAACGGCTCGGGGCCCATGTCTCCGTCCAGGCCCATGACGAAGTTGGTCTGGACGTAGGGGATGTAGCGGAGGATCAAGTTCACGTGCTCGGAAACCTGCTTCACCTTGTCCATCCCGGTGCGCCGCGTCTTCGACTTGTTCCCCATGTCGTACCACGACTCGATCCCCGGCAAGATGGCGCGGAACCCGTTTTTCCGAAGTCTCTGCAGATGTTTCTCCGACAGCAGTGACAGGCTGCTCTCGGCGATGTGCCGCATGCGGCCTTCTGGCACCGCCGCCTCGACCGCCTCCATGTAGTCATCGAACCGGACCCCGAAGTTGGGATCGTGCCAGCCGACGATCGGGTTCTTGATCTTGGTCAGCAGGAAGGCTAGGTCCGCTCGGAGCTGGCTGAAGCTCAGCGGCTGGTAATCCACCGTGGAGTCGATACAGAAGCTGCAGGAGTAGGGACAACCCAAGCTTCCGATCATCGGCACGATTTTTATCGTAGGTGCTTTTGCCAGAGTCGGCGCCACGAACTTCCAGCGCTCTTCCAGGGTCGGCATCTCCTGCGGCTGCTTGGCTGCCGAAATTGACCGACCCATCGGACGGTGCGGCGCGCACTCCCGGCACACGTCGGAGATGAGGCTGCGGTCAGTAAAGCCGAGCACGTAGTCGTAATACTTACAGGCGTCCTCGGGGTAGCAGCGGGCGTGTGGGCCACCCAGAACCGTAACGGCTCCACGCTTCCTGAAGAACTTGCTCAAGGCATACGCCAGCTGAGCCGACTGGGTGAAGGCGCCCACGAAGACCAGGTCGAGGTCGGAAGGAAACTCCACGAATAGGTCCTCCATCCCGGTGTAACACACCACCCGGACGTCGTGCCCCTCCTGCTCACACCAGACGCCCAGTATCTGGGGCATGATGCTCGCCAGGTTGGCGTTCATCACCCGGCCGTATAAGGAGGGTTTGGGACTTTTTGTGACGAGATCAAGAATGCCGATGCGAAGTCGGCGCATGGATGGCCTTAGTAGGCAGAATTGGCCATTTCCCTCGGACTCCAGCAGCGGGAGCCCGTCACAGCGGAAGGACCGAAATGGGCTGCAGGGGCGTTCAGCGCTTAGAAGATGACCCTGACCCCCCGGGATAGCAAGCCGAAGCCCCTTCCGGGACCAAAACCGGGAGGGCAGCCGGTCGGATCCGATACGACATGGGCGATTTGAGCGACACCACCTCGCCATCGAGCGCCACCGGAACTACGGCTCGTTTGGTCTCCACGGTGGCACCCTCCACTGTCAGCAGGTCGAGCTCCCTCGCCTCCTCCGGCCCCTTTAGCAGGACCTGCCAGCCCAGCCGGAGCAGACTGGACCGGTGGTCGGCCTTGAACACGTATACGGCGAGGTGGCTACCCACCAGAGAATCCCGCGATCCGGCCTGCAGCCCCGACATGTGATATTCATTGTTGCCGACGAACACCAAGGGCGTGCGCCGAACGATTGTCTCCCCTTCCGCCACGATCCTCACCGCCATAAAGGGATTTCTGCGGAGCACCGCGAGGCCGGCCCAGAGCGCCGCGATCCACTTGCCCCAGCCGCCAGCCTGGTAGCGATCCCGGAGCCGGACGATCGCCGGATACACTCCCAGACTGGAGTTGTTGAGGAACACCTGGCCGTTCACCTCACCGACATCGACCCGGCACACCACTCCCTCCAACACGACCTGAGCCGCCTCGTCCAGCTCGAGTGGGATCCCCAGGTCCTTCGCGAAGTGATTCAGGGTGCCCAACGGGATCACACCGAGGGGAATGTCGCGATCTACCAGAGCCGACGCGGCGGTATTAATTGTCCCGTCACCCCCGCCGGCAACCAACGTCTCGCACCCTTCCTTTACCACTCTCTCCACTGCGCTCCGCAACTGGTCACCGCCTCGCGCGACGGTGATCCGAGCCTCCCGCCCGGCGGCGGAGAAGATCTCTTCCAGTCGCTTGGCCGACGCAGCACAGTCCCCCGAGCCGGAGGAGTCGTTGAGAAGGACAGCGGTCCACCCCACTCAGGCAACCGGTTGCCGGCGACGGTGGCTCGCCAGCCGGTCGCCGAGGGCGACGGCGGTCACCCAGACTACGGCCACGGCATAACCGGCGAGCACGTCACTCGGGTAGTGGACGCCGAGATAGACCCGGGAGAACCCGATGAGCAGGATGAGACCGATCGTCACCACCCAGAGGAGCACTCGCAGCACCCGGCTCCGGATTCGGCCGGAGATGAGCACCGCGAACCCGCCGAGCAGGCTGGCAGAGAAGAAAGCGTGACCGCTGGGGAAGCTGTGGGAAAGGGGCAAGGGATAATCGAAGAACGCTTCCGGACGCGTCCGCCCAAAGCTCTGCTTGAGGACCGCATCGAGCAGACCGGTGCCGGCCATCGTGACGACGATGAGCAGCGCCCCACGGTGCCAGCCCCGGATCAGGAACGCGATGGCGAGGGCAACCCCGATCGGCACCAGCCATGAGGGCCCGCCATATAGACTGGCCGCGATCATCACCTTCGTAAGCCGGGGTGAAGCAAGCACGTGGACCCGGTCGCGGAGCATCCCATCCAGCGGTAGGGTCAGTCCGAGAAGGATCTCCCGCCCGAGCCAGGAGAACAGCGCCAATGCCACCGCCGCGGCTAACAAGCCGATCAGGAGTGCCTCGGTCATCAGGCGCTGCCGCTCGGAAGGTTGGCTCGAAGTCGAGGAAGGCTGAGAAGCCATGATCTCCAGTGAGAGAAGTCCGCTGGCTTCGGGCCAGGCGACTGAATACTATGTGCCGATCATCGAAAGGCGGTCACATGCCAGGCTCGCTTTATTCCTCGAACCGCAGGCGCGGCATTACGGTGCTGAGCCTGGTGCTGCTGATCATCGCGGTCGTGATCGCGGTCATCCTCCTGGTCCACTACCTGGGCCACCGTTCAGCGGCGACTTAGCCAGGCTCCAACAGTTCGCGGGGATTATTTCATCAGCCGCTTGATCAGCTGGATCTGGCCGGTGTGATAGAGGTCGTGAGCGGCGACGCCGTGGATCTCCTCGGCGTTGGTCCAAACCCCTTTGGGCGACCGCTCCTGCAGCGCCGCTGGAGTAAGGTCGGCGATCACCGCTCGAAGCTTTCGATGTTCGGCATCGAGGAACGCGACGTCGCGCTTCCAGGTGCGGGCGTCACCGGGGGTGGGGATCTCCGGCCAGTTGCTCGGCTTGCGCTCAAAGGAGCCGATCCCCTCGCCCGCCAGCCGCCGCCGCACCGCGTACTTCCAGTAGGCGGCATGGAGCGCGAGCTCCCAGATGTTGTGCCGCCCCGGCCCCGGTCGCCAGAGTGCCTCCTCGGCGGTGACTCCTCTCAGGGAGCCCCGTAGCGTCGTTCCGTGCCAGCTCTTCTGGTCGTAGGCTTGATCGATGACTCGGAGGAGCAGCGCGATGAGTGCATTCGACGTGCTCAATTGATGCCTCGACTCGGTCCAGAGAAGGGGAACCCTTTCCCCACGGTCAGCACCCAGCCCGCCTTTTCCACGTCGTTGGCGAAGCGGTGCGCCAGATCAAAGCGAAGTGCCGGTACGTCGGTAGAACGGCTGGCACCGAGCCGGAGTCCGACGCCGGCATCCCAGCCGGTGCGGCGCGGCGAGCCCGCATACCATGCCCCACCATGATCGACGAATCCCGCGATGCCGAGACCCACCAGACCGGCGAACTCCTCGGTTAAGGTGTAGCGATACTCCGCGGTGGCGAAGATCGATCGGTCCCCGGTGAAGGCATGGTTTCCGAACGCGCGCGGGCCGCTGCCCAGTCCGAGATCGAACTCTTCGCCGGGAACGGGGTCTTGAAGCCAACCACCTTCGAGATGCAACACCGCGACGTGACGGGGACCGGGTTGAAGGACCGCCGTACCGGCAAGCTGAACGGTGCCGGAGTCGAGTCCGGCGGACGTGAAGAGCCCGCCGGCCAAGGCATCGATAAATCCGAAGCCGCCGGGAATCCCCCCTCCGACCCGGCCAGCTATCTCCGGCCCGAGGCCGTCTCGCTCGTATCCAAAGAGTTCCGGTGCCACCTGAAGCCCTACGCGGACCGTGGTTCCCAGGTTAACATCCTCCTCCCGGGCGAACCCCGCATAGCCGTGCGCCACCAGATACCTGGCCCGATTCCATGTCAGGTAGGGACCGATGGAGCCGGTTACGGTTCTTGGCATCGAATCGGTGGATCCAACGCGGAGGGTGTCGTCCCTCCTGACCTGCCCGGTCACACCCAGCCTCAAGTAGCCGGAGGTCGCTGCCCGGAGTGCCCACGCGTAGGATGCCCGGACCAGGCTAAACCTCCGAGTCAGAGTATCGCGGGCTTGATCCATGCCGTCGAAGAAACGCAGCACCCTGACGTCATCGTCCTCGGCTGAAAGACGGAACGCGTTGGCCGTGGTTTGAGCGAAGAAGGGCCGTTCGATCGCAATCCCGCTGACCCGCCCGTCGGATCGATTCTCATACTGAAAGTCCAGTCCAACGGAGCCGACAAACAGCCGTCGCCGATGAAAGGCAAGCGCGATACTGGAGCGGTCAGGATCCTTACGGTACCGCACCGCCGCACTCGAGGCCGTTCCGAGGAGATTGGTTTCCACGAGACCGATGGTAAAGGCAACCTCGCCCCCAGTGCTGCGGAACCTCCAGTCGAGCTGGGTGCTCCAGCCGTCCTTGGTGACGACTCGGAGAACCAGCCCAGAGTCGGTCCGCACCGAATCGATCTGCACTCGACGGAAGATGCCTAGGGCGCGGAGGTTCCGCTCGGATTCGGCGACGAGGGCAGAATCGTATGTTTCGCCAGGATGCAGCAGAACCTCGCGGCGAATAACCGGCGCCCGGGTCTGGAAGTGAAGCCGGTTGGCCAACCGGGCGAACCAGCTTCGCTCGTTGGGATCGAAGATGTCGCGGCGCACCAGATGTACCCGGCGAATCACCAACGAAGGATCGACCGGGGTGGAGTCGGCGATGCTCTGAGCTGCAAGGTGGACCGGACAGAGAAACAGCGCGGCCGGCAGAAGGTGCCGAAGGTGCAACCGGACTCCAGGTGAAGAACGTACGAGCGATGCAGGAAGATAAGAGATCGCTAGTCCAGCGCGGCTATGCTGTCGAGAATGCGATCGGGACGGATTCCGCTCTCGGCCACTCCGGCCGGGCGGTACTTCCCAGTTCGGACCAGCCAGCCTTGTAGCCCAGCGTTCTGGGCACCTTGGACGTCTGACCAAAGGTCGTCGCCCACCATGGCAACGCGCTCGGGGCGGATACCGCCTATGCTCCGCAGCGCCGCCTGAAAGAAGTCGGGGCTGGGCTTCCCCGCCACCCGGGCCGACTTTCCGGAAGCAAACTCGAGCCCAGCTACAAAGGGGCCGGCATCGAGTGCCAGCCTGCCATCCCGGAGCCAGTAGCGGTCGCGGGACAGCGCGAGAAAGGCGGAGCCGTTCATTAAATAGTCGAAGGCCTCCTGCATCAGGGCATAGTTCCAGCGGTCGCCCAGATCGCCGACCAGGATAGCTTCGGGGACCCGGTTCGCCGGCCGGGCCGAGGTCCCTCCGACCAGCTCCAGCCCCTCCAGGTCCTCGAGCGCCGGCTCAGGGATGAATGGTGAGACGGAGGTATATCCGGAACCCCGGGCCAGGTCGGCACCGGCGATCGTCGCGGTAAAAATCTCCTCGGAGGCGATCTGGAAGCCGTATCCCTCTAAACGCTTGACCAGCATCGACCGGGACCGGCTTGTGGTATTGGTAACCAGTCGAAACGGTACTTTCCGCTCCCGGAGTCGCCCCAGCGTCTGGGCGGCTCCGAGAATGGCGCTCCCGTTGGCATAGAGAGTGCCGTCCAGATCGATCAGGTAGGCGTGAATCGCCCCCGCGCTCGCGGTATCGGCCAGGAGACCTCCTTATATTTGCCTTATGATTTTACCGGCTCAGCTCCTCGTCCACGCAGCCCTCCTGACCCGGCTGGCGGCTCCCTATCCCTTCAATGTGGGGGAGACGCTCCGCTACGAGGCCAAGCTGGGATACTTCTCGGTGGGAACCGCCGAGGTCTCGGTCACCCGCCTGGTGCAGGAACGGGGCACGGAAGCGTTTGAGCTGGCCATGGCCGGGCAAGGCGGACCGCCGGGATGGCGGGTCAGCTACGACCTGACCTCCCATGTGGGCACCGCCCGCTTCCACTCGCTCCGGTTTCACCGTCGTCTCGTCCAGGCCGGTAAGGTAGATGAGCACAGTTATATCATCATCCCCGACTCGGCACGCTACCGGGAGGAAGGGGTTCCGGGCGACTGGGTCGCGCCCGCCGAGCCGCTCGACGAGCTTGCCTTTCTCTACTACCTGAGAGCGGCTCCCCTCAAGGTTGGGAAGACATACAGCCTCCAACGCTATTTCAAGACCGGATACAACCCGGTCCAGGTTCGTGTCACCGGCAAGGAGCCGGTCGCGATGCCCGACGGAAGCACCACTTCCTGCCTGGCGGTGGAGGTAAGCTCGCGGGGCGAGACAATGCGGGTCTGGTTCACCGACGACGCTCGCCGGCTGCCGGCGCAGCTGGAGATCCCGCTGCCATTCGGGAGTGTGACGCTTTCATTGGTAGGGAGGGAAGCGGGGACGCGGGGAAGCGGGGAAGCGGGTCGGTAGTCGGGGACGGCTACCCGGCAGGTTCCGAACCTTGGAGAAGAACCCTTCCTTCGCTCGGGCTCTCTCGGGGGAAGGTACCCTAACTCCACCATTTCTTCCCCGCTTTCCTGCTTCCTCGCTTCCCCGCCGCTTTCAATACCTTCCCAAATAATTGTCGATCTCCCACCGGCTCACATGCAGGTTGTACTGCAGCACCTCGTTCCGCTTGGCCTCGAGAAACCGCTCGGTCAGATGCTCACCCAGCGCGGCTTTAATCACCTCGTCCTTCTCCAGGAGCTCGAGCGCCTCGTGCAGGTCGCGGGGTAATTCGTCGATCCGGTACTTGCGCCGGTCGCGGTAGCTCATAGTGAAGATGTTCCGGCTGACCGGCTCCCGGGCCTGGAGCTTCTGCTCGATGCCGTCGAGCCCGGCGGCGAGCTGTACCGTCAGCGCGAGATAGGGATTGCAGGACGGGTCGGGCATCCGGAGCTCGCAGCGGGTACCGAGCCCCCGGCGATCGGGAATGCGGACCAGGGGTGAGCGATTTCGCATCGACCACGCCACGTTGACCGGAGCCTCGTAACCGGGCACCAGTCGTTTGTAGCTGTTGATCAGTGGATTGGTGATCGCGCAGAAGCCACGGGAGTGCTGGAGCAGCCCCTCGATATAGTGGAGCGCAGTAGTCGAGAGCTGATATTCGGCCTGGGGATCAAAGAAGGCGTTCTCCTTCCCCCGAAAGAGCGACTGATGGGTATGCATCCCGCTGCCGTTGATGCCCTCGATCGGCTTCGGCATGAACGAGGCGATATAGCCAAACCGGCTGGCCACGTTCCGGACCACGAATTTGAACGTGGTCAGGTTGTCCGCGGTGGTGAGCGCGTCAGCGTACCGGAAGTCGATCTCGTGCTGGCCGGTCGCGACCTCGTGATGCGCCGCCTCGACCTCGAAGCCCATCTCCACCAACTGTTCGACGATCACCCGCCGGATCTCTTCGCCCCGGTCTACCGGGCCCAGGTCGAAATACGCGCCCGAGTCGTGGGTGATCGTGGTGGGCGATCCATCTGCTCCCTTCTCGAACATGAAGAACTCGGCTTCGCAGCCCGCCATCATGGCGAATCCGAGCTTTCGCGCCCGTTCGACCTGTCGCTTCAACGTGGTCCGGGGGCAGCCGGCGAACGGCTGCTCGTCGGGCGTGTAGATGTCGCAGAGCAGCCGAGCCACCCGGCCGCCCTCGTCGTCATAGGGAAGGATCCGGAAGGTGTGGAGATCGGGCTTGAGCAGCATGTCGGATTCCTCGATCCGGACGAAGCCCTCGATCGAAGAGCCATCGAACATGATCTCCCCTTCGAGCGCCTTCTCGAATTGGCTGCGCGGCACCTCAACATTCTTGTTGACACCCAGGATGTCGGTGAACTGGAGTCGAAGAAAGTCGACGCTGAAGCGGTGAGTGAGCTCCAGCACGTCGGCCTTTCCTGCATTCCCCAGATCGGTGGGGAACCCCTCGAGGCTGGGACGGTCCGGCGGTGCCGGGGGACGGGTTTTCTTTTCGGGCATAAAGCTCGTCGAAGGCGAAGAGGTCTAGAGTCTAGAGTCTAGGGTCTAGAGTCTAGAGAGTAAAACTCAAGAGGCTAGGCCTCGACCTTAGACCCTAGACCCTCGACTCCCTCTCCGTTTACGCTTCTCCGATGCCGGATACCACCACCTGCGCTGCCTGCGGGACTCGGACCTCGGGCAATTTCTGTAGCCACTGTGGCGCTAGTCTCGCGGCGCGCGCATGCACCGTGTGCCGGGCCGAGTTGTCGCCCCAGGCACGGTTCTGCCATCGGTGCGGACACCCGGTTGGAGGCCTTGCAGCGAGGCCTGCCTCCGAGCGACGAGCCTGGACCATCGCAGCGATCCTCTGCGTCTTGCTCCTCGGCGGGATCGGGTACCGGGTCGCTCGTTCTTCCGGGCAGCCGGTCGCGCCGGACATGGCGAATTCCGGCGTCAGCTCAGCAACTCTCCCTGGGAGAACCGGCGGGCGCGCGCCGGATATCAGCGCCATGAGCCCCCGCGAGCGGTTTGATCGGCTCTTCAACCGGGTTATGCAGTCGGCCGAGGCAGGCGATACAGCCCAGGTGGACCAGTTCACGCCTATGGCGCTCGGCGCATACCAGCAACTGGACAGCCGGGACGTGGATGCGCGGTATCATGCCGCGGTGATCCACCTTCAGGTCGGCGATCTCGCTCCCGCCAAGGCACTCGCTGATACCATTCTGGCGGAATCTCCCGGCCATCTTTTCGGGTATGTGATTCGGGGAACAGCCGCCCGGTTTCAGGGGGATTCCACCGCCCTCAAGCGGGCCGACCGAGATTTCTTGGCCCATTATCAGTCCGAGATGGCAGCCAAGCGAGTCGAATATCAGGAGCACCAGCCGGTGGTAGAAGAGTTTAAGCAACAGGCGGACAGTGCGACTAAAGGCGTGAACGGTAAACAGTGACTCGCAGAATCCACGTCGCCCACAGCCCCGACTCCGACGATGCCTTCATGTTTTACGCGCTGGCCGAAGGCAAGCTGGACACTGGTGAGATCGAGTACGTCCACGAGCTGAGTGACATCGAGTCGCTCAACCAGCGGGCGCGGCGTGGAGAGCTGGAAGTCACCGCGGTATCGATCCACGCCTACGCCTATCTCTGGCGTCAGTATGCCTTACTCGCGTCCGGCTCCTCGATGGGCGATGGCTACGGTCCTCGCCTGGTCTCTACCGAGCCCCGCCCGACGGATCCGCGCGCGGCCTTGAAGGGCTCTCGCGTCGCCATTCCCGGCAAGCTGACGACCGCATTTCTGGCGCTCCAGCTGTACCAACCCGGCTGTGCCGTCGAGGTGATGCCGTTCGATGAGATCGAGGACGCAGTGCATCGAGGCGACGTTGATGTCGGGCTTCTGATTCACGAGGGCCAGCTCACCTACGCCGATGCCGGCCTGCAGCTCTGGACCGACCTCGGAGCCTGGTGGGCAGAGGAGACCGGCCTGCCTTTGCCGCTCGGTGGCAACGCGGTACGCCGAGATCTCGGCCCGGAGCTGATCGCCCAGATCGCCGGCGACCTCAAGGCAAGCATTGTTTACGGGCTGGAGCATCGGGCACCGGCACTCGCCCATGCCAAGCAGTTCAACCGCGGGATTGGAGACGAGCGAACCGATACCTTCGTCGGCATGTATGTCAATCAGTGGACGGTGGACTACGGACCCCGGGGACGGCTCGCGGTACAGACGCTGCTGGACCGGGCCTACTCAGCGGGACTCATTCCGGAGCCGGTGCAGGTGGAGTTTGTGGGGTAGTCGCCAGTCGCCAGATCTGGTCACCTGCGTCGGTTCCGATGGACGCTCTACTGATCTCGGAGTTCATCCCTTCAGACAAACGGGATTGGGTCGATACTTTCGTTGTGACTGGCGACCGGCAACTGGCGACCTAAAGCCTGTCGTCCATGGCCCATAGCTGTTTTTTCGGCTACCTTCTCAACCCCCTGAACTCATTTCATAGCGCCTTGATCGGCATCAGGCAGTGCCTGGCCCGAGAGGAGGAGTTTGCGTGCCCCTTACCGATGGGCCCGTCACGATGCTGGTGGTCGACGACGAAGAGTCGATTCGCAACGCGCTCCGCAAGTTCCTGACTCAGCAGGGGTATGAGGTCGTAACCGCGGCCGGTGGCGAGGAAGCGCTGGCGGTGCTCCAGCGGCAGAAGATCACCGGGATGCTGCTCGACGTGAACCTGCCGGGGATCACCGGGGTCGAACTGGTCCCCCAGATCATGGAGCTGGAGCCGGCCATCGCCCTGCTGATGCTGACTGCAGTAAATGACGCGACGAGTGCAGCTCTTTGCATGCAGCGCGGCGCATTTGACTATCTCATCAAGCCGATCGATCTCGGCCACCTAGGCCGAGCTATCCACCAGGCCCTGCGACGGCGGCATACGCAGCTGGAAGGCCAGCAGATCAATCAATGGCTCAAGGACGAGGTTGCGGCCAGGGTGGCGGAGCGGAGGCTGGAACAGGCCAACCAGGAGCGAATTTCGGTCGCCACGCTGGAGGCGCTGGTCAACGCCCTCGAGGCCAAGGACCCTTACCTCCGGGGCCACTCGGCCCGGGTGGCCGACCTGTCGGCCATGGTAGCCGCCCAGCTTGGCATCAGCGACGAGCAGATCGAGGCGGTGCGCACCGGGGGTCGGCTGCACGACATCGGCAAGATCGGGATCCGGGAAGAGATTCTCAACAAACAGGGTCCGCTTACCAAAGAAGAGTTCGAGCACGTCAAGCAGCATGTGACGGTGGGATCGCAGATCCTGGCGCCACTCGTTCATCTCGGTGAGGTGATCGGCTTCGTTCGCAGTCATCATGAGCGGTGGGACGGTACCGGCTACCCCGATCGTCTCCGCGGCGAGGAGATACCGCTCGGAGCCAGGATCATCGGGGCAGTGGAGATCTTCGACGCCCTGACGACGGCGCGCCCGTATCAGGAGCGGATGCCACCGGAGCTCGCGGTAGAGCGGGTCCGTGATCTGGTGGGCACTGTGATCGATCCAGCGGTCCACGGAGCGCTGGAAGCAGTTGTCT
>JBKPAO010000141.1:0-13213 GCA_046726475.1 Gemmatimonadota bacterium
CCGAACCGTCGTGACCCCCTGGGCCAGAAGATCTCTGAGGTCCAATGCGAGCTCCTCCGTCGCGCTGCCTCCGGTAAGGAAGAGCAGGTGCACATGGCTGTCGATCAGACCGGGGATGAGCCACTGACCGTGAGCGTCGAGAATCCGGGCTCGCGGAGGGACCGGGCATTCGCCAGCGGCGCCGGCGCAGAGGATCCGGTCGCCGCGGACCAGAGTGACGGCGTTGGGCACCGGACCGCGTCCGGTACCGTCCCACAGGTTTGCGTGTATGATGGCGATCGACGGGTCAGGGGCCGGTGCTTCGCGGAGCCTGGACGGACCTCCGCCGCAGGCGCTCAGGACCAGCGTCGAGATGAGAACAGAGGAACCAACTGCGGGAGACAGCCTCATACCTGCGCTCCTATCACGGTGGGGCAATGCGGCACGAGTAGCCGCGGGGGGTGCGCCCACCTAGACCTGCTTCAAGATGCGGTGAAAGGGTGTATTTAGCCGTGATTCTCGGGAGTGCCTGCGTGGTGACCAGGAACACTACGCCGTCCACTGCTAAGTCATTCAGCTCATACAGCCTGCCCTTTGCCGTCGGCTGTTGCAGCTGGCCCTTTCGTAGTTTAAAGCCTCCTGGATAAGTACGTGAAAGCGAGAAAACAGGTTCTGGACCCAAATAAGGCAAGGCATATGCCACCGGCCGCTGCAGGACTTGGCGGGTGGTTGCGAGGCAGGCCGCGGAGCCCTCATCTTCCCCAGGTGTCTGTCCCTCCTGCCAACCGGCCACGGCGCCGCCGTCGCACGGCTGCGATGCGCCAGCTGATTCGCGAGCATCAGCTCTCCCCTGACGACCTGATCCAGCCGCTGTTCGTCGTTCACGGCACCAAAGTGATGCGCGAGGTGCCATCGATGCCGGGAGTATTCCACCTCTCCGCCGACGAACGGCTCGACCGGGAGATCGACGACGTGCGGGACCGCGGCATTGCAGCAGTGCTGCTCTTCGGCCTTCCGGCCAGCAAGGATGAGATCGGCTCCGAGAATTTTGCGGACGATGGGATCGTTCAGCGGGCGTTGCGGCGCATCCGGGAGCGCCATGCCGATCTCTTGGTGATGACGGATGTGTGCTGCTGTGAGTATACCAGTCACGGACATTGCGGCGTGGTTCGCGGTGGCTCGGTCGACAACGACGCCACGCTGGAGATCTTGGACCGGGTCGCGATCAGTCACGCGCGGGCGGGCGCCGATGTCGTCGCACCGAGCGGGATGATGGACGGCATGGTGGCCTCGATCAGAGCCGCTCTCGATGGCGAGGGTTACATCGACACCGCGATTCTGAGTTACGCAGTCAAATACGCCAGCGCGTTCTATGGGCCTTTTCGGGAGGCCGCCGACAGCGCTCCGGCCTTCGGAGACCGCCGGCAATACCAAATGGATCCCGCCAATCTTCGGGAGGCGATACTCGAAGCCGCCCTGGACGAGGCGGAAGGGGCTGATCTCCTGATGGTCAAACCGGCACTGGCCTATCTCGACGTTGTCCGGAGCGTGCGGGAACGGACCAACCTGCCGCTGGTTGCCTACAACGTGAGCGGGGAGTACGCCATGGTGAAGGCGGCCGCGCGCCAGGGCTGGATCGACGAGTGCCGGGTAGTGCTCGAGGCGTTGACCGGGATGCGTCGCGCCGGTGCCGATGCCATCATCTCCTATCACGCCAAGGATGCCGCCGTCTGGCTCCGCGGGACCGACCTGTCGTGAGCAGCACCCGTGTGGCCGCTCGCTCGACGACCGCGTCGGAGCGTCTCCTGGCCGCCGCGGAGCGCCTGCTGCCCGGCGGAGTCAACAGCCCGGTGCGGGCGTTCAAGGCGGTCGGCGGCGTACCCCGATTCATCGTGAGGGGCGAAGGTCCAACGCTGGTAGACGCCGACGGCAACCGCTACGTCGACCTGGTGCTGTCGTGGGGGCCCTTGATTCTGGGCCACGCTCACCCCGAGGTCCTTGCGGCGGTGGTGGAGACCGCCCGCAAGGGAACCACATTCGGGGCGCCGACCGAGCTCGAGCTTCGATTGGCCGAACGGGTGGTCGCGACCTTCCCCACCATCGAGATGGTTCGCTTTGTGAGCTCCGGTACCGAGGCGCTGATGAGTGCCGTGCGCCTTGCCCGCGCCGCCACCGGCCGGAAGCTCATCGTCAAGTTCGATGGCTGCTATCATGGCCATGCCGATTCTCTTCTGGCCTCCGCCGGGTCCGGCGTGGCCACTCTCGGCCTCCCCGATTCACCGGGAGTCACCCCGGCCACCGTCGCGGATACCCTGGTGGTTTCCTACAACGATCTGGCGGCGGTCGAGACCCTCTTTGCCGCGCGCGGGTCGGAAATCGCCGCAGTATTGGTGGAGCCGGTAGCCGGCAACATGGGCGTGGTGCCGCCGGTCGCTCGATTCCTCCCTGGGCTCCGGGAGGTTACTCGTCATCACGGGGCTCTGCTCGTCTTCGACGAGGTGATGACCGGGTGGCGGGTCCACCCGCAGGGTGCCCAGGTTCTCTATGGCACCGAGCCGGACATCACTTGCCTGGGCAAAGTCGTCGGGGGCGGATTGCCTGCGGCTGCTTACGGCGGATCGCGTGAGCTGATGGAGCTCGTCGCTCCCTCCGGTCCGGTATATCAGGCCGGCACGCTGTCAGGTAATCCGCTGGCGATGGCGGCCGGGCTGGCCACCCTCGATGTGCTCGCCCGGGCAGGCACCTGGGAGAAAGCGGCCACGTGGGCGGGGCAGGCAGACCAGCTGATCGCCACGGCTGCCGAGCGCGCTGGGGTGCCGGTCGTGATTCAGCGAGTCGGCACCATGTTCACTCCATTTTTCGCCGAGGGCCCGGTGAGGACATTCGCCGAAGCCAAGCGGTGCGACCGCGAAGCATACCGCAGCTTCTTCCATGCGATGCTCGAGTCTGGGGTATACCTGCCCCCCTCGCCCTACGAGGCGGCGTTTACCTCCTCGGTACACGGTGAGCATGAGCTAGAGCTGTTGGAGACTGCGCTCGGAGCGGCATGGCCTCGGTAGCGGTAATCGGCGGCGGTATCACCGGGCTCACCGCGGCATTGGTCCTGAAGCAGCGCGGCCTTCGTGCCGTCCTATACGAGGCAGGACGCCGCGTTGGCGGTACCATCCTGTCGGAGCGTCGCGATGGTTATCTCGCGGAGCTCGGCCCCACCTCGATGACGCCGCCGGAACCCACCGTCGCTCAACTCCTGAACGATCTCGGGTTGGCGCAGTCCCGAATTGCCGCTTCGCCGGCCGCACTCCACCGGTATATCATCCGGCGTGGGAAGCCGGTGCGCATTCCCTCGACTCCCGCCGAGCTGCTTACCTCGCGCCTGCTGTCCAACGTTGCCAAACTGGCCATCTTCGGCGAGCCATTGATCGAGGCACCCGATACTCCGATGGACGAGAGCGTGGCTGCCTTCGTTCGCCGCCGGTTCAATCAGGAGATCGTCGACTATCTCGCGAATCCGTTCGTTGCCGGCACCTTCGCCGGCGATCCGGAGCAACTCTCCTTGCGCCACGCCTTGCCGCACCTCCAGATGCTGGAGCGGACCCACGGGTCGGTGATCAAGGCCTATGTCAAAGGCATGAAGGGCAAGCGAGGTATCGGTGAGGTGTCCTCGGCAGCGCCGAAGCTCCTCTCGTTTCGCAACGGACTGGCAGAAATCCCGGAGGCGCTGGAACGCGAGCTCCATGGCATGGTGCGATTCGGCTCGCCAGTCACGCAGGTCCGGACCGGAACCAGGGGATGGACCGTCGGCGCCGCCTTTCAGGCCGCCGAGGTGTACGAAGCGGTTATCTACGCCGCACCGGCATACGCTCTCGATGAGATCGATCTCGATTTTCCCGGCGCGGAGCGCCTTTCCACCCTGTCCAGCATCGTCTACCCTCCCGTCGCCGTGCTCGCCCTCGGCTTTCGTCGCGAGCAGGTCGCGCATCCGCTCGACGGGCTGGGGTTCCTGGTGCCTGAAGTCGAACGCCGCCGCGTCCTCGGCGTGATCTTTTCCTCTTCGCTGTTTCCGGGGCGCGCTCCTGAGGGTCATGTGCTGCTGACGGTGTTCCTGGGCGGCACCCGGGATCCGGACTTCGTCAACACCGACCCGCAAACGCTCACGGCGCGGGTGCTGGACGAGCTCCGAATTCTGTTGGGTGTGCAGGGCGATCCAACGTTCAGGGCGCATCAGGTCTGGCCCAAGGCGATCCCCCAATACGCGCTCGGCTATGGGCGCTTCAAGGACATCATGGACCATACCGAGCAGGCCAATCCGGGACTGGTCCTAGCCGGCACGTACCGCGACGGCATCTCCCTGGGAGACGCGATGGCCTCAGGGGAACGGGCCGCGTCCCGGGTCGCCGCCCTCTTCGGCCAGGAGCCTGTCGCTCAGGGCGTTGCCTCGGAGCCGCATTGATTCTTCCCGCGACACCACTTCGAATCGGTACCCGCAGTAGTGCGTTAGCCCTGTGGCAGACTGAACGGATCCGTGAGCTACTCCAGAATGCCGGGTATGAGACCGAGCGAGTGGAGATCAAGACCACCGGAGATCTCGCCCCCGAAGTCCCGCTTGCTCGCCTCGGCAGCCGCGCGATCTTCACCAAGCAGATCGACGATGCCCTGATCCAGCGCCGAATCGATCTCGCGGTGCACTCGCTCAAGGATCTTCCCACCCAGCTTCCCCCTGAGATCGCCATCGGCGCGATCGGTCCCCGGGAAGACCCCCGTGACGCCCTGGTCGGTCGGACCCGAATGCGGTGGAACGATCTGCCCGACAGCGCAGTCGTTGCGACCAGCAGTCTCCGGAGAAGGGCACAACTGCTTCACCTGCGGCCGATCGCCCGGATAGTTGAGCTTCGCGGGAATGTTGACACCCGCCTTGCCAAGCTCGACGCCCATCCCGAATGGCATGCCATTATTCTGGCGACGGCAGGACTGATGCGTCTGGGACTGGAGCAGCGGATCGGGGAGCGACTTCCATTTGATGTGATTCTGCCGGCCCCTGGGCAGGGGGCATTGGCCGTGACTGTAAGAAGTGACGATGAGACCGTTGCCGCTGCGGTGCGGCAGGCTGTCCATGAGCCGGGCGTCGCGGTTGCGGTCGTCGCCGAGCGTGCCTTTCTTCGCCGACTCGAGGGAGGGTGTCAGGTGCCCGTTGCCGCCTATGCCGAGCCCACTCGGGAAGGCCGGAAGGCCTCGCTACGCCTTCACGGCCGTGTCGTCTCCCTTGACGGTGAGATAATGATCGAAGGTATGGAGGTGGGAATAGCGGGCGATGAGGAAGCCGCTATGGCGCTCGGCAGTGCGCTCGCTGAGCGGCTGCTGGCAGAGGGCGCCGGCTCGATCCTGACGGACGCACGGACAGCGTCACTCCCTGTAGTGTCCGAGCCATGAGAGCCGCGGTCGTTCTCACTGCCTCAGAAGGCAGCTTTCCCGGCTTGGCCGATGCTCTACGGGAGAGATCGGTCGAGGTATTGAAGCGGCCGCTGATTGGATTCGCCGCCCCGTCCGACTGGGGGTCGCTGGATGCAGCGCTCGATCGCGCGAGCGACTACCGAGCGATCGCCTTTACCTCGCCCAGAGCAGCGAAGGCAGTGACCGACCGGGTTCGGGCCCGAGGAATCCCCTGGCCGCGGAGTCCTGGTCCCGCCGTTTGGGCTGCCGGCCAGGCCACTGCGGTATCGCTCGAGGGGGGGCTCGGCCCAGCTCACGTGCCGGACGGAGCGGAACAGGAGAGCGATGGTGCCGCGGCACAGCTGGCTCGAGCGATGGTGGCCGCAAACGTCATCGGACCGGTGCTCTTCCCCTGCGGAGACCGGCGAAGGGATGAGCTGCCGTCTCTGCTTAGGGCATCGGGTATTCGGGTCGACGACGTCGTGTGCTACCGAACGGTCCTGGCGCAACCGTCTGAGGTCCGAGCCGCTGCTTCAGAGGGAGCGCTGCTCGTGGTCGCAAGCCCGAGCGTGATCGAGCTCCTGGCCCGTGCCTGTCCCGCGGGTGACAGACCCGACTTGGTCGCTGTGGGACCAACCACCGCGGCTGCCGCTCGCGAGGCAGATTGGACGCCGGCCGCCGTTGCCGACCAGCCTACCGCCAGCAGAGTGTTGGAAGCGATCACTGGCCTCTTGGCCCGGCGGTAGATGCAGGGCAACGATCTCCTTCTCCGCGCCTGCCGCCGCCAGCCGACCGAACGGCCACCGGTGTGGATGATGCGACAGGCGGGGCGCTATCTGCCGGAATATCGCGCCGTGAGGGCGCGAGCCGACTTCCTCACTATGGTAAGAACACCGGAGCTGGCGGTCGAGGTGACGCTGCAGCCGGTCGATAGCTTGAACGTGGATGCAGCCATCATTTTCAGCGACATCCTGGTAGTTCCACAGGCCATGGGAATGAGACTGTCGGTGGACGACGGCATCGGCCCCCGGTTCCACCAACCGCTCCGCTCGCCAGCTGATTTTCAGCGTCTTCGTGAGGTCCAAGCCGAGGACGCGCTCGGCTACGTGCTTGACGCGATCGGCATGGCTCGCAGGGAGCTGGATGGGAGGGTCCCGCTCATTGGTTTTGCCGGTGGGCCGTGGACTCTCATGAGCTACATGATCGAGGGAGGCGGCTCGAAGTCGTTCAGCTACGCGAAACGACTCCTGGTGGAGGATCCGTCTCTGGCTCATC
This sequence comes from Gemmatimonadota bacterium, assembly GCA_046726475.1. Lineage (GTDB taxonomy): Bacteria > Gemmatimonadota > Gemmatimonadetes > Gemmatimonadales > GWC2-71-9 > CAVVWJ01. The sequence continues at coordinate 6,682 of JBKPAO010000141.1, forward strand.
GGATGCTCGCAGTGCTGGCGCGAGCCGTCGGGGAGTTCCTGGTAGCCCAGGTGAAGGCGGGAGCGCAGGCGGTACAGATCTTCGACTCCTGGGCCGGCGCGCTCGCGCCGGCTGATTTCACTGCGTTTGCTCTTCCTTATCTCAGTGAAGCGGCCCGCTTTGCTCGCGGTGCCGGAGCGCCGGTCATCGTTTTCGCACCGGGTGCGGGTTGGGCCCTGGAACAGATCGCTAAAGCGAGCGGCGCGGACGTGGTTGGAATTGATTGGCAAACCGAGGCTGCGGAAGCTCGGCGGCGGCTGCCGGTCTCCGACGTCGCGCTGCAAGGGAATCTGGATCCGTGCTGGCTTTACGCCGCGCCTTCGATCATTCGGGAGCGGACCCATCGCATGCTCGATGCTTTCGGCGGGAAGGGCCACATTGCCAATCTGGGACACGGCATCCTGCCCGACGTGCCGGTAGACCATGCGCGGGCATTCGTCGATGCGGTGCGGGAATGGCGGGCCCGGTGACGGCGAGCGGGTTTCGTGAGGAAGTGGAGGCACGGATCGAACGACTACACGATCAGGCGACCACGCTCGTCAGCCAGCTCGACCGCGGCGGAGCCTTCCAGGAAGATCGGTGGGACCGGCCGGGGGGCGGAGGTGGCGTCAGCCGCATGCTATCGGAGGGCAAGACCTTCGAGAAGGCCGGCATCAATCGCTCGGCGGTACGAGGCCCATTGTCGGTGGACCTGGCTCGAAGGATCGGCGCGCATTGGTCGGGGCAGGGGGAAGCCGATTTCTTCGCCACCGGTCTCAGCTTGGTAGTTCATCCCCGAAGTCCAATGGTGCCCACGGTCCATCTCAATGTTCGGTATTTCGAGATCATCGGACCTTCCGGCGAGCCACTCGACGCCTGGTTCGGCGGCGGCACCGACCTCACCCCGGCTTATCCCTATGTCGAGGACGCGGTCCATTTTCACCGGTCGCTCAAGGCCGCCTGCGAGCGGCACCATCCTTCCTTTTATCCCCGGTTCAAGACTTGGTGCGACCATTACTTCGTGAACACCCATCGGGGTGATGAGCGGCGCGGCATCGGTGGAGTTTTTTTCGATCACCTGCGCACCGGGGAAGCCGGCCTCTGTCTCGAGCGGCTCCTGGCCTTCGTCACCGACATAGGCGGAGTTCTGGGCGAGGCGTATCGCCCCATCGTGGAGCGCCGGCGGGAGACCGAGTACGGTGAACGGGAGCGCCGGTTCCAGCTGGCCCGTCGCGGCCGGTATGTGGAATTCAACCTGGTGCACGATCGGGGGACGCTCTTTGGACTCCAGACCGGTGCCCGGATCGAGAGCGTCTTAATGAGCCTCCCGCCCATCGCATCCTGGGAGCCTGCTCCGCAGTACCCGCCGGGCTCATTCGAGGCGGAACTGCTCGGCATGCTCGAGCCCCGCGACTGGGCCGGCTGAGGTCGCGGCAGAGCGTCGGACGTGAGTTGAGACGCTGACGGTCGCCACAGTTGTGGGTCTGTCGCACAGGTAGGCGCATCGCGGATCAGTGGCTAGGTGCATGTAGAATCAATCGTTGCGCGGACGACCCGGAGGGTGCGAAGCGCGGCCGGCGACTGGCACGGCTCTGGCGCATGCCGCGGGTTTAGCGCGGTGCGAGGTCACCCGCATCAAATTCCGTGGGCTCCCTAGACACTCGGTCTCTTCTTGGCTCGGACGATTCTATGCGATCAATCGGTCTGCTGGCTGTCGTAACCGGAACGCTGGTGTTGGCCTCCGCGTGTAGCGATGGCGCCGGCACCCCCCCGCCCGATAACACGGCGCCGGTGGCGAACTTCACGGTGCCGACATGCACCATCAACGTGGCATGTAACTTCACCAGCACCAGCACTGATGATGCCGAGGTGACGGAGTGGAGCTGGGATTTCGATGGCGACGGCAATCCTGACGCGAACACGGCGAATGCTTCATTTACCTATACCGCTGCCGCCGATTACAACGTCAGCCTGACTGTCCAGGATGCCCAGGGGCTGAGCAACACCAAGACCAGCGCCATAACCGTGGGTCAGGGCAATCCACCGCCGACGGCGGGCTTCACCTACACGTGCACTGCAGCAGACTGCAGCTTCACCAGCACCAGCACCGACGTGGCGCCTGGTACCATCGCTAGCTACGCCTGGAGCTTCGGCGACGGCGGGACTGCCGACGTAAATAGTCCGACGCACAGCTACACTGTTACCGCGCCCACGGACTTTACGGTCACGCTCACGGTCACGGATAACGACGGCGCTACCGACGTCGAGACGCAGACGGTCAGCATAAATCCGGTCAACACGCCACCGACTGCGAGTTTCACTCACAGCTGTAATGCAGGAGTCTGCACCTTCACCAGCACCAGCACCGACGCCGCCCCGGGCACCATCACTGCCTTTGCATGGACCTTCGGCGATGGCGGTACGGCCAATGTGAGTAATCCAATTCATAACTACGCCATTACTGCGCCGACCGACTTCACGGTCACACTCACCGTGACCGACAACGAGGGGTTGACCGGGGTCGCGACGCAGACGGTCAGCGTCACTCCGGCGCCTCCCACGGCCGAGGGGTGCGTCACCTCGGGTACCAAGGTGGACTGCGCGCTCAATATCACCTCGCGTTCGATCATTAAGCTCAAGTTGCTTGGCCTCAGCTGCGGCGAGCTCAGCGGGGAGCGAATCGTCATCCCGCCCCCGATTGGCGACCAGGTCTTCTTGAACGTCTGCTTGAGGACCGTCGGCGATTCGACCAGAATCTTCGGCGGCCCCCATGACACGTCGATCATTTTCGAGCCGGGCTCGCAGGCGGTCATCCGGTTCGTCCAGGGGACCGCTGATGCGGGTGAGCCGGTCCCAGGCTCTCCTGCTGGCCAGCTGACGGGAACCTTCCCGAACTGGACGATCAATTTCGAGGACGGCGCCAATCCGGGCGCACCCGGCGAGCCGGACTTCACCGACGTCGTTCTGGGGGTCGAAGCGGCACCGGCTCCGTAGCCGCGACCGGCACCCGCGGCTACTAAGGACCTTCTGCGGCCCTTGTCTCTCGATTGCGGAGAAACAAGGGCCGCTTTGTTGCGCCCCACTTGGGGCTCACGGCAGAAGCGGCTAACTTGTAGTCTCGTTGTACCTTCGGGGCGGTAGCTCAGCTGGGAGAGCACCTGGTTTGCAACCAGGGGGTCGCCGGTTCGATCCCGGTCCGCTCCACTCTGTAAAACAATATCCGCTGGGTCTTGGACCCAGCGGCGTTTTTTTCGGCCTCCCGCGCTCGTCGGCCTATGGACTCTTAGTACCTCGCGACGCTTGCGCGATGTGGCGGATGATGTTTACGATGAGCAAAGCTGATGAGCGTTTCGCACGTCCTTCGGTGATGAAGCCAGTGCCGCAGATCACCTTCCCGTGCAGAACTTGAGCGCGGCCTCCAGTCCTCAGTTCGGTACTCAATCCGATTCCCCGGTAAGTCCCACTCTCGTCGGTAGGACTCTACCCGGCAAGCTCCGCATTCTGAGCAGGGTGGGCGAGATCCCCGAAGGGCCACTCTACCGTGCCGAGTACCCCACGGGAGTCGAAGTCATTGTCGTCACCCTGGAGCAGAGAGGTGATCGGACGCCGGCTGACGATTCGATTCTGCTGCTACGCTTGCAGCAGAAACTACAGCACGCCATCCAAATCAAGCACCCGAACGTCGCGGCGGTCCATGAGATAGGTCGGACTTCTGACGGGCTGGTGTATGTCGTGATGGAGCAGCTCGCCGGCGAACTGCTCTCTCACATGTTGGCGGTGCGAGGTGCCGTCCCGCTGCAGGAGGCACTAGACCTATGCCTACAGGCCGCTGCCGGCCTGCAAGCAGCGCACAAGGTGGGACTGGTTCACGGGAATCTCTCGCCGAGCTCCATTCTCCTCACTGAGGCCGACGGGCACGCTCGCGTTAAGCTCATTCAGTTCCCGCTTGCGTCCTCGATGGAGCCGCCGAATTATCCGCCGATCAAGATCGCCACGAGCGATGCCTACGCGAGCCCGGAGCGCCTCTCAGGGCAGCTGCCTGACCAGCGGTGTGATGTGTTCAGCCTTGGGGCCGTTCTGCATCATCTGCTCACCGGGATGCCTCCCAAGGGATCGCAGGTAGGTGCGGTTCCCGCGGTCATGCACGATGTGCTTGCTCCCGCGCTGGACTCGGCGTCTCCCCAGGGTTTTCAAACGATGGCTGAGTTCGCCAGTGCCCTCGAGCGTGCGGCTGCGGTGGTAAGCGGGCCCAAACTGACAACGGTCAATCGTTTCTTCACCCGGACCGCTGCTGGAATCAGTTTAGTTGTCATCATGGCCGCTGGGCTCTGGCTGACGGGGAGCATACGTCGGCAACCAGCCGGTGCGGATCGGCCCGCGCCGGCGACAACTACACGAGCCCCACCTACAGCCAACGTGGCGATTCCTCAGAAAACCGGCCGCAGTCTGATAGAGCGCGACTCGGTGCTCGGCCGGTCCAAGCAGCTGGGAAGTAGGCGGTCATCGCCACTCGTCACACGAGCACGGGATACCGTCAAGCGAATTTCTGAGCATCCCATTCCTAAGAAGGACAGCCTCCCGGCGGCAGGTATCCACGGCAGTGACGCATCTCGCCAACCAAGACTGAGCCCCTTCCGACGCGCGCATCCCTGGGCTGCCGCACCCGGCCAGCGATTTTACTTTCGCAGCAGCTGCGAGATTGCTCTCCAGTCTACCGAGTTGCTGTACTTCAAGAGCGAGAAGGAGGCCCGCGCCAAGGGCTTCGAGCCCAGCACTGTCCCCGGATGCCATTGATCTTTTCTACGCTCGGCCGACAGTCACGATGGCAGGTTACGAAGTCGTCGGGGCAGCCGACGGGACGAAGGCGGTGCGGGCTGGCGGGAATTAATTGCAACAACAAAGCACTGCGCCAGACGTCTCACGCCCGTCCGGCACAGTGCTCACATGGTGGAAACGTAGCCCTCAAAGGAGAAGGCCCCCCACGAAAAGCCTGCTCCGCATATGCCCACCACGATCTACGTAATAGGAATTTCTAGGTTGTTGCTGTGACGTAATACCAATCCCCGGCGTGCCGGGGGTCACCAGCTCGACCTGCGCGATTCGCTGGATCGTGGCCTACAACGAATTCCGCTGTGAGGCCTTTCTGTTGTCGGGGAAAAGTGCCGTGAGCTGATCGAATGCATGAATGACTGGATGTGCTGCGGTCGAGGGTGCCGATCCCGGAGTCCGCACGCACAACGCCGTTCGCATGCCCGCCGTTCGTGCCGCATCGAGCTCCGCGACGACATCGGAGACAAAGAGAACCTCGGAGGGGGGGCGCTCGAGCGCCGCCGCGATGCGCGCATAACTTTCTGGCGCGGTCTTCGGCCCGGTCGTCGTGTCGAAATGGGCACCGATGAAGCGCGTCAGATCGCCGGTGGCAATGCTCGTGAATAAAGATCGTTGCGCCTGAACGCTGCCCGAGGAAAAAATGGCGATGTCGATTCCCTTACGCCGCCAGCGCTCGAGAGCAGGGGGGACGTCAGGATAGACTTCACCCCGCAGCTCCCCCGTTCGGTACCCCTCCTCCCAGATCTTACCCTGAAGCGATTTCAGCCCGGTGGACTTCCGGTCCCGATCCATCAACCAGTGCAGGTAGGCCACGATGCCCGTGGCATCTTCGCGCCACGGGGGAAGGGGGGAGTGCTGGGATTCGGCAGCGTGCTCGGCCTGGAGTCGCGCGACGTCGGCCCGGACCTCGGGATCATTCCAATGGCGCTGGAGAAAATCACTCACCCGGGCCCGCGCATAACCGAACAGCGTTTGGTGGACGAACTCGATGGGCGTCGTCGTGCCCTCGATGTCCAGGAGGACGGCGCCGACCTCCTTCAGCGCGACGCTGACCGGAGCGGAATGTATGTGGGGCCCATACAGAGCGGCTGATACCCCTGGTCGGCGCCGCTCTCCGTGTAGTGGGGCGTCCACCCCGATTTGTCCTGGAAGAGCCGGATGGCTCGGATGTCGCGATCACCGCACAGGTCGAACCAGTGCCAGGTGCCGCGCGGCACCCGGATCAAGTCACCCGGTTCCACCTCGATCGCGATGACGGGCCCGCCCTCCTTTGGGTGGACATGAAACAGCCCCCGGCCGCGGACGATGAAACGCACCTCGTCCTCATCGTGCCAATGCTCCGTCTTGAACTTGGCCAACATGGCTTCCAGGCCCGGTGTCTCGGCGGTGACGTCGATGACGTCGGCGGTGACGTAGCCGCCCTGGGCCTTGAGCTGCGCGATCTCCGGTGCATACGCGGCGAGGACTTCCTCCGCCGCGGCATTTTCCGGTACCCGCTCCGCCACCGGCCAGCGTTCGTAATCGATGCCGAGCGTCGCGAGGTAGCGCGCCACCTCGTCCTGCTCGATCAGGCTGCGGTTCTCGTCGGGAATTCTCACGGTTGCCATGTCATGCCTCGCTTTCGCCCCATCACTTCGAACACAAACTCCAGAGTCTCCAGGTGTCGCTTCGCCTCGGCGAGGTC
>JBKPAO010000142.1:0-9236 GCA_046726475.1 Gemmatimonadota bacterium
TGGGCCCGGCGCGACTCGAACGCGCGACCTCTTGCTCCGGAGGCAAGCGCTCTATCCAACTGAGCTACGGACCCGAATGGGACGAGAAAACTCGCTGTCTAGGAAACTTTCCGCAACGTCAGCCAAGCCTTTCCGTTGCAGCAGTCTCGACGTCATCTTGGGGGCAGAACTTTGTCACGCCTCCCTGGCTCCGGATTCAGGGGGTGCTGAAATCAGGCTCTGCTGACCTGAAGTTCGTCGCCCCTGACCACCGCCTTATGGAGCTCCCATGCCGCTTTGGCGACCACCCCAAACACCTTCTCGTTCGGCGCCTGGGCAGATTCACCAGTGCGACCAGCATAGATGATGGCTGCCATGATAGCCACTGTGTCGGCCCGTTCCGTCGCCATTGCCACTCCTAATCGTGAGATACCTCAAGATAGCACTGGCAGCGAGGACCCTAGGTGGACACGGTGCTGATCACGCAGCAGGAGGTCCGATGACTAGGCCAATCCGGCGGCGGCGGGATGCCGAGCCGCGGGAGGGAGTCGAGAAGTATGGTGACACCGTCTTTGCCGATTCCACCAACAAGAAGTACCCCATCGACACTCCCGGGCGGATCCGGGCGGCATGGGCCTACATTCACCAGCCACGCAACGCCGCGAAGTACAGCGCGTCCGAGCGCCGCACTATCCTCGGCCGAATCCGGAAGGCCGCGAAAGCCCGCAGGCTGAGCCTGCCGGACCCGGAGGAGTTCATGGAGCTGATGGCCCGAGTGCGAAGGAAGAGGCGCTAAGTTTCCTCCATGACCAACCGACTTCGCGTGCTGTTCGTAACCGAGGACGATCCTCTGTACGTAATCCGTTTCTTCGAGGTGTTCTTCCGAGAATACCCCACCGAGGCGATGGAGATCTCCGGGATCACCATCGATCGTGCCTTCCATGAGCCGGCGTGGAAGACGCTTCGGCGAATGCTGCGATTCTATGGGTTCGCCGGGGTTGCCCGCCTCTCCACCCGTTTCCTCCGCGCCCGGCTGAGCGGCAGATCAATCGCCCGGCTGGCCCGGGAGAAGTCGATTCCGATGATCCCGGCGGTCTCGGTGAACTCCCCGGAATACATCGAACGAGTGCGCCGGCTAGCTCCCGATGTGATCGTGTCTGTCGCCGCGCCGGAGATCTTTCGGAAGGAGATCCTCCGAATCCCCCGGCTTGGTTGCATCAACATCCACTCCGGCCGGCTGCCGGTATATCGCGGCATGATGCCGACCTTCTGGCAGATGCTGCACGGGGAGCCGGCGATCACGGTTACCGTGCACGAGATGGCGGAAGCGCTGGACGCCGGCAAGATTCTGGGAACGATCATGGTGCCGATCGAATCCCGGGACTCACTCGACCGGGTGATCAGCACCACCAAGGAGGCGGGCGCCCGGCTGCTGATCGATGTCTTGGGCAAGATCGGGCGGGGTCAGGAATCGCGGGTGCCGGTCGACATGAGTGGGAAGAAGTACTTTTCCTTCCCCCAACGCGAGCACGTTCGCGAGTTCCGGAAACGGGGCCATCGGCTTCTCTGAGGGTCGGGCATGACCAGTGCTGGACGTAGCGGATCGGCTGCGATGTCGATCGACGTGGAAGATTGGTTTCAGGTGGAGAACCTGAAGCCCGTCGTCGCACGTGCGACGTGGGATTCCCGGGAGAGCCGGGTGGTGCGGAATACCAACCGGATCCTCGATCTCCTCGAGGAGCATCGGGCGCGGGCAACGTTTTTCGTGTTGGGCTGGGTGGCCGAGCGCCAGCCGGAGCTAATCCGGCGAATTGCCGCAGGCGGGCATGAGATCGCGTCGCACGGCTATGGACACGATCTGATTTACACTCTGTCCCCGGCAGAGTTTCGAGCCGACGTAGAGCGCGGCAAGAAGCTGCTGGAGGATGGCACCGGCCAGCGGGTCCTCGGCTACCGGGCGCCCAGCTTCTCCATCACCGACTGGGCAGTCTCCATCCTCCAGGACTTGGGCTTCGAGTACGACTCTTCGGTCTTCCCCACCGTCGCGCACGACCGCTATGGGCGCCTGACGGGGGTGGACTTCGGACAACCGATCCTCGAATTGAGGCCCGGCTTCCATGAGGTGTCTATTTCCTGTCTGCCCTTGGGCAAACGAGGGCTACCCTGGGGCGGTGGCGGGTATTTTCGGATGCTTCCGTATACGGCCTGGCGCGGGGGAGTGAGGCGCATCCTGGGGAGCGGCGCACCGTACGTGTTCTACATCCATCCCTGGGAAATCGATCCCGGCCAGCCTCGTATGCGGGGTTTAAGCGCAGTGAGCCGGTTTCGTCACTACCTGAATCTCGCGAGGTGCGAGGACCGCTTCGCACGACTCCTCGCCGACTTCAGCTGGACCACCGTGAAGAGTCTCCTGGAACAGCGGAAACCCGAGGCGCCGTCGCTTCCTCGGTCTGCCTGATCTCGCTCCAGCGTCAATGGCTTCTCTCCTCCTCCAGGGCAAAGCGAACCGCATCGAGCGAGGAGCGGATCGGACCCTCGCGGAGCACAGTAACGGGACGTGTCTGGTCCGATCCGGGGATTGGCGCGTTCCAGGCGTAGCAGATCAGGGCCCGAGGGTGCCCCAGAATGTCGAACACGGCCACCTCGAGCAGCAGTGGATTTCCGTCAACGGTCTCCCTCACCTGCTCGGTCGTCCGGAAGGTGGCGGGGGATCGATGCTCCCGTTCGACCGCGGATTTGAGTCCGGCGATATCGTCTCCGTTCACGGCGATTGGCCTGGCTTGTCACGGCGGATATGACGCGAATGCCGTGGGCCCTGTTGCTCGGACCCACCTCGAAATTCGAAATGCTCCGAGCGGAGCACCCGATCTGGTGCGATGTATCCCTTATCCGGCTGTCGTAGCAGCCAGGCAACCACCCTATCGGCCATCAGCGCCGCCGGCTCCCAGCGATCCGACTCCAGCGGGGGATAGAGGTGGGCGAACTCCGGCCTGAGTCGCGCCTCTCGCATCCGCCGTGAGCGTGGTACCCCCGGCTCTTCAGAACTCACGCTTTTTCTCCCTGCCTGCAGATGGTGATCTCCCTCCGAGGCAGCCGCCTCGGAGCTCACAATCCTAACGGTTTGTGTGTGGTGCGAGTCATCGTCGGACAAACCGGCAGGACTCTTGGTGCGCCAAGCTATCCACTGCGAAAACTGCCGCCGTGACTCTCCTCACCGAGGCATCCCGACTGGCCCATTCACTTTCCCGTCGAGAGGTGTACCTTAGCCGGAGATCCGGCCCCCTCCGGCCTTCACGTCACCGCCCTCCTCGTGGGGAGGGCTCCAGCCGACTTGTCGGCTTAGGAGCCTTCATGCCCACGATACCTGTTCTCCGTCCCTCTGATCTCCGGCTCGCGAGTAGCCTCCCCCACATAGACCCCATCATTCTGTCGTCCCGGCCCGACCCGTTTGACGACCGTGCGTGGCTGTTTGAGCCTAAGTACGACGGCTTCCGAGGGGTGCTCTACGCCTCGAGTCTCGGCTGTGAGATACGCTCCCGGCGCGACAACCGGTTGAAGCGCTTTGTCGACCTGTGGGATCGGGTAAGCCAGGTGCTGAGTGGACGGGAAGCCATCCTCGATGGCGAGATCGTCTCGCTCAATCGGCAAGGCAAGCCCGTGTTCCACGATCTCCTCCGAGGCCAGGGATTCCTCGCCTTCGCAGCCTTCGATCTCGTCTGGCTCGATGGAACCGATCTCAGGGCTCGTCCGCTGGCCGAACGGAAGGCCCTGCTCGCGGAACTGCTGCCGGAGGACACCGGTCCACTCTACAAGATTCTCACAATCGAGGAACATGGCCGTGCCCTCTATGGCGCCATTACGAAGATGGACCTCGAGGGAATCGTGGCGAAACGCACCTCCGACCCGTACACCTCGGCCACCACCTGGTACAAGATCAGAAACCCACGCTACACTCAGAACGAAGGCCGCGGCGATCTGTTTCAGCAGAAGCAGCGTCCCCGACGCGCCGGCCGGGAGGGCTGAGCGGCGGTGGCATTGACGGGGACACCCTGATCCAACAACCTTCATCGAGATCGTTCCTCGGCCGCTCGTCCCATACCACCAGAAAAACTACCGCAGGGCACGTTGACTGCATCATGAGAGCCTCCGGCTTCGAATCGAAACCGGACCAAAGCTGGCAGCAGCGCTGGAACCGCAGGCTGGCCCCATACCTCTGGGCCGTGCTAGCGGTTGCGATCGGCGTTTCGCTACGATCGATGCTCACTCCAGAGTTACAATCCCGGCTACCCTTCATTACACTGTTCCCCGCTGTGTTCGTCACCGCGTACGTCGGCGGACTCGGTCCCACCATCCTCGCCACCCTGCTCAGCATTTTCGCGGCGCTCTCCCTGTTCATCGACCCGGCGGGCTCGAGCCCGCTAGCCGATCGGGTGGCGTATTTCGGTGTCACCATTTTCGGACTGTCCGGTGTTGCGACCGGCTGGCTGGGCGAGTCTCGCTTGCGGGCTCATCGGGCAGCGAGGGCCGCGGCCGCCACAGCCGCGCATGACGCAGCGCGGGCCGAGCAAGAGGCGATCCGGGCCGAAGAGGAGGCCGCCCGGGCGGAGGAGGAATCGGCCCGGGCAGAGGAGGAGATGCTGCGGGCAGAGGAGGAAGCCGCCCGGGCGGAGCAGGAGGCCCAGCGAGCGGCTCGGGAGTCCGAGAGGGTAGAACGGATCCTGGCCAGCATTACCGATGCCTTCACCGTGATGGACCACAACTGGACCATCACTTATATGAACCCGCGTGCCGCCGAGATGGCTGGTGGGAAGCCCGAGGACTATATAGGGCGGAACCATTGGGAAGCGTTCCCTGCCACCGTCGGCAGCCCCTTTGAGGACGCCTACCGCAGAGCCGTTGGCGGAGAGCACGCTGCCCGGGTAACGGCTTACTACCCTCCAAGAGATATCTGGATCGAGGCCACCGCGTATCCCTCCGCTGATGGTGTCACCGTGGTGGGTCAGGACGTAACGCAGCGGATCCACACCGACGAGATCACCGCCCGCCTCGCGGCCATCGTCGCCTCGTCCGACGACGCCATCATCGGCAAGAGGCTGGACGGAACCATCACCAGTTGGAACCAGTCAGCAGAGGCAATTTTCGGCTACACCGCCGCGGAGATGATCGATAATTCGGTCTATCGCCTCATTCCCCCCGAGCTTCACGACGCAGAAGCCGACGCGCTTCGGCGGGTGAGCCGAGGCGAGCCGGGGGAGTTCTCCGAGGTAGAGCGGATCCGGAAGGATGGAAAGCGCATCCTCATCGCCCTGACCGTATCTCCCATCAAAGACGCCGCGGGCAAAGTGGTCGGCGTCTCCTCTATCAAACGAGACATTACCGCCCAGAAACGCATTCAGGCCGAATTGGAAGCAGAGTCGGCACGAAGCCGGGAGCTCGCTCAGGCGCTCGATGTTTCGCAGGCGCTGGTGCGGGACTTGGACGGCCGGATTTCCTACTGGAGCAGCGGAGCCGCCCGACTTTATGGCTACACCGCAGCCGAAGCAGTAGGCCGGAACTCTCATGAACTGCTCCACACCGAGTTCCCCATGCCATTGGAGGAAATCCGCGCCTCGCTGCAGAATGGCGGCAGGTGGGAAGGAGAGGTGGTCCATGTGGCCAAGGATGGGAGGCGGATCCACGTGGCGACCCAGTGGGTGCTCCAGCGCAGACGGCGGGACGACACACCACTCGTAACGGAGGTCAACACCGATGTCACCGCACAGCGACTGATCGAGGAGCGAGTCCGTCAGACTGAGCGGATGGAGGTGGTAGGGCAGCTCGCGGGTGGCGTCGCTCACGAGGCAAACAATCAGATGACGGTCGTGCTCGGCGCCACCAGCTTTCTGCTGGGCCGCAATGACCTGCCGGACAGCGCGATGCAGGATCTGGAATACATCCGCGAGGCCGCCGAGCGCACCGCATCCATTACCGCTCAGCTCCTCGCCTTCAGTCGCCGCCAGGTGGTCCAGGTCAGAGTCGTCGATCTGGACGAGGTCATTCAGGGACTGGATGGCGTGCTTCGGCGTACCCTCGGCGAGCGCTCCACGCTGGTGCTTCAATTGCGCAGCAACGGACGAGTCAAGGCCGACCCTGGCCAGTTGAGTCAGGTCCTCCTCAACCTGGTGTTAAACGCCCGCGACGCCATGCCGCTCGGTGGCCGGCTCACAATCGAGACCAAAGTGATTGAGCTGACGGAGGGATATGCCCGACAGCGACCCGGCGTCGCCATCAAGTCGGGTCAATATGCCGTCCTGGCGGTCACCGACACCGGGCACGGCATGGGTCCCGAGACGTTGAGCCATTTATTCGAGCCGTTTTACACCACGAAGCCGATCGGCAAAGGCACCGGACTGGGTCTCGCGACAGTGTACGGAATTGTGAAGCAGTTCGGCGGGTACGTCTGGGCGTATAGCGAGGTTGGCCACGGGACGACCTTCAAAGTTTATCTCCCCTTGGCTGCTGAGATCCCAACGCTCAGTGCGACTCCATCCACTCGGCTTGAGGCCGCTGGGGAGACGGTTTTACTGGTGGAGGACGAGCCGGCGGTTAGACACATGGCCTCGCGCGCGCTGCAGGAATTCGGCTATGGTGTGGTGGAAGCGAGCGGCGGACACCAGGCACTGGGCGTGCTGGAGCGAGACGAGGGGCGGGTTGATCTCCTGATCACCGACGTGATCCTGCACGGAATGGACGGGCCTGAGTTGGCCCGGCGAGCGAAGGAGCTCCGACCCGAGCTGCCGGTATTGTTCATGAGTGGGTATACCGACGACGAGATCGTGCGGAGGGGTCTGCTCGAGGCGGGCCAGCCGTTCATCCAGAAACCGTTCACTCCTGAGGCATTGAGCAATGAGGTCGCCGGGCTGTTGCGGAGGAGAGGGCGGGTGGAGGAAGACGCCGGCGCGCCGGGGCCGGGCTGAGCCGCAGGTTATCCCGGGGTTGAGGCCAGGGCACCCCGCACCTTCTCCAGCAGGGTGTGCTGGCTGAACGGCTTCTCGATGATCAGCTCGTCGTGAGGGCGTTCACCGGTGCGGGCGATTGCCTCCTCGGTATAACCAGTCATCAGGAGTACTGGAATCTTGGGTGAGATGGTTCGCAACCTGCTCGCCAGCTCCATGCCTCCCATCCCCGGCATCACCATATCCGAGACCACCAGCCGAATCTCCAGGCCCCGACCTGCAACGAGCGACAAGGCATCGTGACCGTTGGCAGCCTCTAGCACTTGATAGCCATGCCGCTCCAGCAGGCGCCGCACCGTGCTCCGCACCGGTGGCTCATCCTCTACCAGGAGAATGGTAGCTCCTGACCCGAACACGGGCTGAATGATCGGCTCCGAGGCGCGAACCTTCTCCGCACCAGAGTGGGGCGGAAAATAGAGCTTGAAGGTGGTGCCGCGGCCGATCTCGCTGTAGACCCAGATGTGGCCGCCGCTCTGCTTCACGATTCCGTATACAGTGGAAAGCCCGAGTCCGGTTCCCTTTCCGGGCTCTTTCGTGGTGAAGAATGGCTCGAAGATGCGGGAGCGAGTGGCCTGATCCATGCCGCAGCCGGTGTCGGTGACCGCGAGCACCACATGCACTCCAGGTTTGGCGCTGGGATGCTGTTTGGGATAATGCTCGTCCAGCTCAACCATCCCCGTCTCTATCAACAGGGTTCCGCCTTTCGGCATCGCATCTCGGGAGTTGACGGCGAGGTTCATCAGGACCTGCTGCAGCTGCCCGGGGTCGGCCCATACCCGGGGGAGCTCGGAGTGAAGCTTGGTCAGTACTACGACATCCTCGCCCACCAGGCGACGGACCATCATCTCCATGCCGGTGATCACGGTGTTGAGGTCGAGGACCTCGGGTTGGAGAAGCTGTCGGCGACTGAACGCCAGCAGCTGGCGGGTAAAGGCAGCCGCGCGGTCAGCGGCGCTTTGGATCTCCATGACGTCCGCCCTTCGGCGGTCGTCCGGCGGAAGGTCGGCCAGAAGAAATTCGGTCTGTGCCCGGATGACGGTGAGTACGTTATTGAAATCGTGGGCGACGCCACCGGCGAGACGTCCAACGGCTTCCATCTTATGAGCCTGGCGAAACTGCTCCTCCAGCTCCTTGCGCTGGGTAATTTCGGTGGCTACGCCGAGCACCTGATGGCTTTTCCCATCCGGGGAGAGCAGGGGCACCTTAACGGTCTGGAACCAGCGGGTTTCTCCGGTCTTTCGGCTGGTGACTGGCTCCTCCGGGATGAACGCAGCCTGCTGAGTGGTCAGGACCTCGCGATCAGCCCGCAGAAACCGCTCAACCTCTTCGGTCTTCGCATTGAAATCGGCGTCGCGTTTGCCGATCAGCGTCTCGACTGTGGTGCCATAGAGCTCCGCCGTCGCTGCATTCGCCAGGACGTAACATCCGTCTCGATCTTTGACGAAGATGGCGTTCGGGTTGGTATCGATGATTTGCCGGAGGAACCGCTGATAGTGAGTCGTCGCGGCTTGGAGGACCGCTGCTTTGGCGGCGTACCTCCGACTGAGGACGAAGGCGGCGACGGCCAGACCCGCCAGGATCGAGACGTCCACCGCAAAGGCGCGGTCCCCCGGCCATAGGATGCCGATAGCGTGCGATAAAATGCCCAACATCAAAACCACGATTGGGGAGTCTCCTGGGAAGCCCGTCTGCGTCAAACGCCCCGGCCGAGGCAACACGCAAG
The DNA here is from genome assembly GCA_046726475.1 of Gemmatimonadota bacterium. GTDB lineage: Bacteria > Gemmatimonadota > Gemmatimonadetes > Gemmatimonadales > GWC2-71-9 > CAVVWJ01. The sequence goes on from JBKPAO010000142.1 coordinate 8,698, forward strand.
ACCTGAGATCTGAATCAGTTGATGATTCGGCAGGTCAAAGCAGGAGACATGCCTGCGGAGGCTCGAGCAGACAGATACGACAGGTTTCAACCTTGTTGTCGTAGTTCAGCGAAAGATCCGAGTATTTGCGACACGAGCAGTTGCGACTTGCTCCGCTGCTCTTATTTCATCTTACTTCACCAATGCTCAACCTCAGTTCGCGTAAAGGCATAGTTCCCTATCTGCTGGCCCTGGCCGCCGTGCTCGTTATGACGGGGGCGCGCTGGCTGCTCATTCCCACCCTGGGCGAGCAGCTCCCATTCACCACCCCTGATTATCGCGGTGCTGCTCGCAGCTTGGTATGGTGGTCTGGGCCCCGCAGTGTTCGCGACCGCGATGAGCGCCCTCCTCGCTTTGTTCCTTTTTCTCCCTCCGATCTACTCTTTCCACCTCGGGGGGAACATGGGTGGGCTGAGACTATTGCTGTTCAGCGCGACCGGCGTCATCGCCGGTTTGTTGGGTGAGTCTCGACTCCGAGCTCAGGCGCGTGCTGAAGCCGC
>JBKPAO010000143.1:0-2750 GCA_046726475.1 Gemmatimonadota bacterium
GGGAACCGCCTGATGTAGGCGTTGTACTCTCCCACCGCGGTGTTGTAATCTTGCCGGGCGACCGAGATGCGGTTCTCCGTTCCCTCCAGCTGATCCTGCAGCTGCTTGAAGTTCTCGCTCGACCTGAGCTGGGGGTAGTTCTCCGAGATCGCGAGCAGGCGGCCGAGCCCCTGGCTGAGCTGGTTGTTCGCGGCGGCCATCTCCGGAACATTGCCGGACTGGATCGCGCCCCCGAGCCGGGCGCGTGCGTTGGCAATGGAGATGAAGACGGTGTCCTCCTGCTTGGTGATGCCTTTGACGGTGTTCACCAGGTTGGGGATGAGGTCGGCGCGCCGCTGTAGCTGGGTTTGGATCTGTCCTTGCGCCTGGTTGACCCGTTCGTCCATTGTCTGGATCGTGTTATACCCGCACCCTACGCCGAGTAAGACGGCGACGACGAGCGGCAGCCGACGCATGGAGGAGCGTCTCATTCACTGGCCTCCGAGCTGAAGTTGGTCAAGGAACCGGGCGGACTGCTCCACGGCGTCCATGTAGTTCTCGAACTCCGGTGCTCCACAGCGCCATTCTCGGTCCGAGCGATGTCGGACCACGTACAACAGATGCTCCGCATCGAAACCAGCCGCCTCGGCTGCCGCGCTCGCCAGCTCCGTCGGCTCCGCGGGAACCGGTTTTCCGAGCAGCGTAAGCACGCCCCGCAATAAGACCAGAATCGTGGCGGCGCTCTCCAGCCCGAGCGACCCGAGCGCGCCCGGATCGGGCGCGTAGGTAGCGTACCCCTGCCGGAGCCGCAACAGCTTGCCGCGAAACTCCCGCTCCAGGGCCTTTCTGAGGTCCGTCTGGTCGACGCTGATGCCGTGGAGTGGATCAGAGCCGCGGAGCACCTGATACGAGAGACGCATGTCGGTAATCTCGATCGGGAATGCGTCGGTGGCACGAGTCCACTCCGACTGGCTGAGAATCAGCGGAGGCTCACGGGTCGATTTGCGCCATCCGGTGAAGGCTCGGCTGAGCGAGCGGAGCACCGTGGGGCTCAACTCATCCACCACTAGCATGAGGTTGATGTTGGATCGTCCAGGCACGAAATCGTTGCGAGCCGCCGAGCCGTACAGCATTGCGCTGTAGCCGGGGCCGAGCACCCGATCGGCCTCGGCCAAGAAAGGATCCACCACCCGAGAGACTGTCGCGCGCATCAGAATCTTCCCCCGGCACCACCGCCGCTGAAGCCACCGCCACCTCCGAAGCCACCGAATCCGCCGCCACCACCGCCAAAGCCCCCACCACCACCCCAGCCTCCGCCGATCCACGGACCGCCACCCCAATATACCCCGCCTCTTCTACGCCGACGGCCGCCGAATGCGCCCGAGACCATCAAGATGAAGAAAATGAAAAGAAGGAGCGGTAACACACTCTGCAGAGTGGTCTTTCCGCCGGGATTGGGCGGAGGTTGATACGCGGTAAGCGCGGAGTCTGATACTCCGTAGCCCCTAGCGATCCGGCTCGCGAGGGAGCGGACTCCCGTCAGGAGCCCTTTCCCATATTGACCCGAAGCCAGGTTGGGCCGCATCTGATCGCGAACCTGACCCGCCGCGGCGTCGGTCACGATTCCCTCGAGCCCTTGACCCACCTCGACGCGGATCTGCCCCGAGTTAGGATCGTCTTCGCGCCGGGGGACCAACAACAGAACCACTCCCGCGTTCCGTCGTGGATCTCCAATCCCGGCCTTGGAACCGACCTTCCACCGTCGTCCGATCTCGAGGGCGACCTCGGCCGCCTCCAGGCCTCCAATCGAGGGCAGCGTCACAACCGCGATTTCGGCACCGGTGACCTTCCTCAGCCGCTCGATGACATCGTTCATCTGCGCAGCCGAAGAGTCATCGATCACAAACGCGAAGTCGTTGACGTATCCGACCGGCTGCTGTGGGAACAGGGTGTCTATAGCCGGCCGCTGCGCCTCGAGCGAGCGCGCGCTGAGAAGGGCCGCCCCGGCGAGTATCAGTTGAAGCGCCGCCCGGAGCGCGGTAGCTTTTGCTCGTGTGCCGCTCAATCGGTCTCCTGCTGCTGGCCCGTTCACCGTTCTCCATCTTCTCAGGCACGTCACGGCTGCTCTATGCAGGCAGCATTATCCTGCTCGCCGGGGCGTTTGCCGGCTGCCAGAAGGAGCGCGCGGTCGCGGTGCGGGTCTCGATCCCGGGCATGGATTCCCTGGAGAGTCCTGCCGCCGGTGTGGGCATCGTCGCGCTGCCCTATGACCGTGACAGCGTACTCGCCAGTTTGGAGGCGCGCGCCCGCACCCCACGGCCGAGTACCCAGGCGCTAGATAGCCTGTTCGCCCGGTTTCGTGGCCCCTTCGTGTCCTACACCAGCCTGTCGTACGCTGCCGGAACGCTGCGTGACTCGATCGATCTGCTGCGGAGCCAGCTGGATAGCAGCGCGCAACGAAGTCCGGAGCAACGGCAACGCACCGCTTACCTGCGCCGACTGTCCGACTCCCTTGCCGCGCTCGAAGTCCGGGTTCGTCGTGCCCGAGAGACGCTGGACCGCGCGCGCGGGGAGTTCGTGCGACAGAGCAACAGTCTGCGCACCATCGTTCGGCAGTGGGAAGATAGCACCTACCGAGGGTATGACAGCATCGTCGAAAACCTGAGCCGCAGCCGCGGGCGCGAGGGAGCCACCGATACGACTGGAGCGACCGGCTGGGCCCACTTCAAGCTCGCGCCTGGACGGTGGTGGCTGTATGCCCGCGCCTGGGA
>JBKPAO010000144.1:0-21202 GCA_046726475.1 Gemmatimonadota bacterium
CTGGAACCCGGTCCGCTCCAGTCCATGATGCAGACCGGGAGTATCCTCCGGCGGCAAAAGGTCCATGATGCTCATGGCTAGGAACTCTTCCCGGCTGTACCCATAGTGACGTACCGCCGCCTGGTTCACGTCGAGGAAGGCCAGCGTGTCCACATTGAACACCCACATTGGCTGCGGGTTGCTGCGGAAGAGCATCGCGTACCGCTCATCGCCCTCCTGGGCGGCCCGATAGAGCCGGGCATTATCCACGCTCAACGCCGCGCGGCTGGCGAGCTCCTCGGCGAAGGCGAGATCATCAGCGCCGTAGCTACGGCCCGATTCCGGTCCGACGACCAGAGTAATCGTCCCTACCGATATCCCCCTGGCCAGCATGGGAACCCGGAGATAGGAGCCGGCCGCGAGCGCGCGAAACAGCTTGAGCTGCTCGTCGTCTTCGGCGCAGTTACGCAGCAGCTCCTCCGTTACCTGGCCGAGGTCGGCACGGTGAAGCGCAGCTCCAAAGGGCGGCTCCCGCGAGCCGTACTCGCACAGGGCTCTCACCAGTAAATCCTTGCTGGGATCGCGGTGCGCACCGGCAATGAACTGCAGACTTCCGTGCTCGCTGGCCACGTGGACGGCACACCAGTCCGCCAGGGTGGGCACGATAAGCCGGGACAGATTTCGCAAGGTGACATCGTAGTCCAGTGAGGAAGCCAGCGTGAGGTTGGCCTCGGCCAGGAGTGCAAGCCGACGGTCCAGCCGCTCGGCCTCTTGCCGGGAGAGCTCGACGTGGCGCCCGTGCTCGGCGGCTTCTCGCAGACGGCCAACCAGCAACACCGTCACGAGCACCACCAGGATGATGCCGATCAAGGTGTATGCATTCGCGGGCGCGTAGTGCGGTGGAACGCCGGGCTCGGCCAGGTAGTGGAGCGCATACACCACGGTGACAAGCCCGCTGAAGAGTCCGGCGGGACTGAATCCGCCGGTTGCGGTAGAGTAGACGACCGTGAGCAACAGGAACGGGAAGGGGTGCGGGACCGGGACCCCGTGTCGCCTCAACTGATCAAAGAGGATCGCGACGGCGAGCGTGAGCAGAGGTCCCCGGACATTAGTGCCAATACGGCTCCAGTCTTGGCGGGAGCGGGCGAGCGCAGACACGCGCGCCACGATACCAGATCCGCTGATGCGGTGCGCCGTACCGCTTTCAGTCATTTCAGATGGCTCCGGGAGACCGGCTGTCGCGCCGACGTGGCGAGGCAGGCTCGCTACGATCGATCTAAGGGCCGGTAAAGTCTGTGACACGTCTTACAGGGTGGCCTGCTACGGCGCCAAAGCGCTGCCGGGATGGACATTAATGGGACATTAACGGCCATCCGGGCGCCCGCTTGGAGGGCACTTCATCCCCAGAGGGTAGTAGACGGTATGGCCGCGAGGGATGGCGAAGGAAGGCCTAGGCACAGTCAGACAAATTGACTCCTTGCGAGCGGTTGAAAGCGACGATAAGCTATCGCCGTCCCCACCAGCCGAGTGTTTTCTCTCCCACACCTTCCGTGCCCGAAAAGGAACTTCGCTCATGGGTCTCCTCCGTTCGCGACTTCATCTCATCCGCACACTGCTTCCGGCTTCGCTGGTTCTGGTCGTCCCCGCCCGGCTCTGGGCGCAGGCGCAGGCGAGCACCGGAGTCATCCGAGGCGTTGTCGCCGATTCCTCTGGTCGGCCACTGGATAATGCCACTGTGTCGCTCCGGCACTTGGCCACCAACGCGGAACGCACGCTCACTACTAATTCGAGCGGCGTCTACGTCGCGACGCTGCTGCGGGTGGGGGTCTACGACCTCAAGGCACGAGCTGTCGGTTACCGGGAGGAGCGGGAAGACAGCGTGGCCGTGGGGTTGGGTGAGACGGTGGAGACGAACTTTGCCCTGGCCCCCCAGATCGTACAGTTGCAGGAACTCACTGCCGAGGCCCCGGAACTGCTGGTGGACCCCACGAAGTCGGAATCGGCCACCCGCCTCGGGGCGGCGGCAGTCCAGGGCCTCCCCAATAACGGACGCAACGTTTTCAACTACACCACCCTCACTCCCAACGTCGCCACGGTGCAGGGGCCGGACGGCGACGAGTTGAGCATCGGGGGCCAGCGCGGAATTCACAACAACGTGTCGGTCGACGGGGCTGACTTCAACAACCCGTTTTTCGGTGAGCAGCGCGGTGGCCAACGGCCGGCATTCACCTTCAACCTCGATGCGGTGCAGGACTTCGTGGTTGTCTCGGATGGCGCCAACGCGGAGTTCGGCCGGTCGGGTGGTGGCTTCGTCAACATCATTACCAAGTCCGGCACCAACGAGTTCCACGGCTCGGCCCATTATTTCGGCAAGTACGATGCACTCTCCGCCGACTTCACCCACAGCTTCCCCGGAGGCACCTCGACCGGGTTCACCCCCGATTTCGCCCAACACCAGTTCGGCGGGACCTTCGGCGGACCGCTGGCTCGAGACAAGGCGTTCTTCTTCCTGGCGTACGATCAACAGGTGTACAACGAGACCAAGCAGACCGACCGCCTGGGCGCCATCGATCCGGCGCTCCTGTCCTTCACCGACACCGCCTTCGCCGGCGCCCTCAATGGAGACTTTGGGGCGATCCGCCGGACCAACGATGCCAACGCCTTCCTGGCCAAGCTCGATTTCCGGCTGGGCTCGCAGCACAACGCCTCGTTGAAGTACAACTACACCAACTCGCGGCAGGAGAATGGAACCTTCGATGTCGACTTCTGGGGGCGGAGTGCCAACGCGCTGGAGCGGGATTTCTCCCACGCGGTGAACGGCAGCCTGTCCTCGCAACTTTCCTCATCGCTGTCCAACGAGTTCCGCTTCCAGTGGGCCCGGGAGGATCGGCCCCGACCCTACGAGGGCGCCATCAATCCGGCCACCGGGCGACCCTTCCCCGACACCGATATGGGGTTTCTGGCGCCTACCGGTACTTTCCAGGGCTATCGGGTGGGCATGCCGTACTTCATCCCGGTCGATGCCCATGACTACCGGCTGCAGTTGCTCGACAACGTGTCAATCGTAAGTGGAAGCCACCTGTTCAAGTTCGGAGGCGAATGGAACCGAACCGGTGTGAGCCAGACGTTCCGCGGTTTCGGCAACGGCCGGATCGGCTTTACCTCGGTAAATGGCTTCCTCAACTACGTCGCCAACGGAAATCTGTACGTCGAATGCTCGAACGGGACCAGCAACACGACCGGTGCTTGCGCGGCACCGGATTCAATCGTTGGGCCCGTGGCGCTCTATCTGCAGCAGGCCGGCGTCGGCGGACTGACGGTGGACGAGGCTGGCACCCAGACCATCATTCAGAACGAGCTGGCGCTCTTTTTCCAGGACAGCTGGAAACCACGCTCGAACGTGACGCTGAATTACGGCTTGCGTTGGGAGGCCCAGATCGAACCCAGCCTGATCACCCCGATCGGCGAGCTGTTCTACGCGCCGCTTATCGGAACTACTTCCACCACACCGGCCGGGAGCTTCGAGTTTCCCGGAGACGGCACCATCCCGTCCGACTACTCCATGTTCCAGCCACGGCTAGGGATTGCCTACGATATCAACGGTGACAGCAAGCAGGTGATCCGCGCCAACGCCGGCCTCTACTACGCCCGAATTCCGGGTCTCAACCTGGCCAGCAGCCGGAGCACTGACGGCTCACGAGGTCAGACCATCTTCCGCAACAGCGCGTTGACCCCGATCCTAGGCGCGCCGCCGGCCTATGGCGAGCTCCTGCCTACACCTCCAACCGGGCCGTTCGAGCCGGGAGTCTTCGTGTTCGACAAGGATTTCCAGAATCCCCGCACCTTCACCGCCACCGTGGGCTACGACCGCGAGATCGGCAGCGGCATCGCGGCAGGGCTCAGTTACACCCACGCCCGGACCGACAACCTGACCCGCTTCCTCAACGGCAACGACCCGGTGTTTGGCAATGGGATCGCTGGGCCCTGGGACACGGACTTCGCGCCAGGCGGCGCGCCTGGCCTGGGCGTGCTCACCGTGATCCAGAGTACCGCCAAGTCACGCTTCAACGGCATTACCGCCGAGCTCCGGCGGACCGCCGGCTCCGTCCAGTTTCAGCTGAACTACACACTATCATACGATAAGGCGGACGACGACAACGAGCGTGACCCCTTCACCTTCCGCTACGCCCGGGCCGATTCGCTGGAGAGGGAGTACAACTGGAGCGATCGGGACCAGCGCCATCGTTTCAACGCATGGGTCCTGGCGGTGCTGCCGGGCGACATCTATCTGAACAACCGGCTGAGCGCCTACACCGCACAGCCGGCGTCAGAAGTTTGCGGTGCCGACAACACCGGAACCGGGGTACGGGCATCGCAGCCGTCCCAGCGCATCTGCCCCGATGGCCACATTCTGCAGCGGAACACGATCCGCCGAGATAACGCGTATTTTTCCTGGGACATCCGACTTTCGAAGCCGCTAAACCTGGGACGGCAAGGCACGTTGGAGCTGATCTTCGAGGGGTTCAACATTACGAATCACGATAATTTCAAGGACCCATCGACGTCGGGCACGTTCCTGGCCTTTGACGGCACCATCCGGACCGGGCTAGGCGAGCCCCGGCAGTTCCAGGCAGGAGCGCGCTTCCTCTTCTGACGGATACGGGTGACCGGCCGGGCGAGCTCGCTCTTGAATTGGCGAGCTCGCCCGCGGGGAAACCGGACGACCAGCGATTCACACCCACCTCTCTACCTTCCCGTCATTGTCCTGGGCAGGCGTACCCGATCTCCCACCTGAAGCTTCTCCGCGGCGCGCGGACGGATCCACCGCGGGTGACTCTTGTCATACCAGCAGCAAGGCGGAATCCCTATGAACGAGGATGATTTCGCCAAGCCACCTGTTGCAGCGAATCTGGGCCGATGCGCGGATCTGAGTCAGTCCAGCACCGGTGCGAGAATGCCTTTGATCTTCCCGGCCAGCTCATCGGGAGTGAAAGGTTTGGGAAGGAAGTCGTCGATGGTTAGCTCGCCGAACTGCTGCATGACTTCGATGTCTCCATAGCCACTCATCACCACAATGGGCACCTCCGGCTGAATCTGCCGTAGCTCGGTCGCGGTTTCGACACCTCCCAGCATCGGCATAGTCAGATCCAGCAGAATCAGCCGAACACCGTCGCGCAGATTGCGGAGCCGCTCGATCGCCTCCGACCCGTCCCGGGCCAACTCGACGGTGTACCCGGCACTCTCGAGCACATCCATCACCAGAGAGCGGACCCCCTCTTCATCGTCCGCCACCAGAATGGTACCGGCCCCCTGGTGGTCGGTCTCCAACCCTCCTCGCCCGCTGGTCCGGTCGGGACGCCGGAGGTCACGACGCATTGGCAGCATGACGGTGAAAGTGGTGCCGCGGCCGACCTCGCTGCGAACGCCGATGGCCCCACGATGTCCCCGCACGATCCCAAGCGCCGCCGATAGGCCCAGGCCGCGACCCAGAAACTTGGTGGTAAAAAACGGCTCAAAGATCCGGCTGCGGGTCTCCGAGTCCATACCTTCCCCGGTATCGGTGACGTCGATCCGGACGTAGTCTCCCGCGGCGATGGGGAAACCCTCGGTGCGCGGCTGCTGCCGCCGTTCGGTCAGGTGCTCGGTCCGAACTCGTACCGCCAGCGTCCCGGGCTCATCCCCGATCGCCTCCCCTCCGTTGATGACGAGATTCATGACCAACTGCTGAATCTGCGCCCGGTCCGCTTCCACCACCGGACAGTCGTCAGGCACATCGATGACGAGCGTGATCTTTTTGGAGATGGAGGCGCGAATGAGAGCGCTGACTTCGCTGACGAGCTTGCCGAGATCCACCGGGAGAATCAGGAACCTTCCCTTGCCGGCATATGCCAGCAATTGGCGGGTGAGATCGGCCGCGCGTTCACTGGCAGACAGCACGTCGCCCAACAGCTTGGCGGCCTGCTCCGATTTCCCTGCGGCTATCGCGCGCCGAGCCAGACCGGCGTTCCCCATGATCCCGGTCAGCAGGTTATTGAAATCGTGAGCAATGCCACCGGCCAAGACCCCAATGCTCTCGAGCTTCTGGGCCTGCTGCAGAGCTTCCTCATTCTCCCGCTGAAGAGTCTCGGCTTGCTTCTCCTCGGTGAGGTCGCGGACCACCATCACCGCGCCGGCGATGCCGGCGTCGGAACGGATTGGAGCTATTGAGCAACTGATCGGAACCAGCCGTCCATCTCGGTGAACGAAGTAGTCCTCTACGCTTCGCAACGTCTGGCCAGTGGCCAGAACTTGCATGTGAGGACAATCCTTCCAGGGAAGCAAAGTACCGTCCGACCTGCGGCAGTGCAGCTTCTCATGCAGGAGTTCCCCGACCAGTTCCTCCCGAGACCATCCGAACATCGAAACCGCCATCGGATTCACAAAGGTGATGCGTTCCTCATGGTCCACCAGGAACATGGCCTCCGCGGCATTGGTGGTGATGGCATCGGCGAGGTTGACCTGATATTGAAGCAGCTCCTCCGCCCGCCGTCGCTCGGTATCGTCGCGGATGATTTTGGCGAGACTCACCAGCTTCCCCGCCTCGTCGCGAAGGCCAACCATCACCCCGTTCGCCCAGAACCGAGAGCCGTCCTTACGCAGATGCCATCTGGAATCCTCGGCCCGCCCGCTTTCCATGGCAAACCGGACTTCCCGCTCTGGGACTCCCTGAAGATTGTCCTCTCGAGTGAACAGCACCGAACCATGGCGCCCGATAATCTCAGATGCCTCGAAGCCGAAGATGCGCTCGGCACCGGCATTCCAGGTCGCGATCAATCCGTCGAGACTGAGATGAAAGACAGCGTAGTCCACCGTGGAAGCAAACAGCAGCCGATAGTAGTCCGCCGCCATGTGCTGGCTCGCGAGTTCGGATTCCAGAGATCCCCCACCGTGAGAGGCAAGCATCTGCCGGTAACCTGTCGGCTCGCTCAATCTCCGGCTGTGACCTGGATACCCAAATGAAAGAATGAGTTGGGGTTGGTGGGTCGGGTCGCGGCGACTCTGTGGGAGCGCTCACAGACAGGCCCCGAGGAAGCGCCTATGTTGACGCGTGGTGCAGGGTTGGGAACCCTACTTTCTCTGGAGGACTGTCATGCTCGTCTGGCTCGCGGTAATCCTGCTGGTTGCCTGGCTGTTAGGGTGGGGAGTCTTCCACGTCGCCGGCGGCCTCATTCACCTGCTGTTGGTGATTGCGTTGGTAGTGTTCCTGATCAACTTTATCACCGGTCGTCGAACGGTATAGCGGCACGACCAAAATGCTTGGAGGGGCCATCGGTGGCCCCTCTTTTTTTGGGTCGGGTTTAACCCCCTGGCAAATGGGAAATGTCGTTGTAAGTTGCCGACATGACTGGATCTACCCCATCAGCACACATCCGACGAGGCAGTGGCGACAACCTCTCCTGAGGTTCCGGGGCGGGAGCCGAAGCGGGTTGTTCTCGTAGTCGACGACGAGCAGGGCCTGCGGGATCTGGTCTGCCGTACGTTACGCGCGGAGGGGTATAGCACCCTCGAGGCTGCTCACGGAGCCGAAGCGCTGGAGGTCATGGAGACGGCTGCCGAGCCAGTTGCTCTCGTCGTGACCGACGTCGTAATGCCCGGCATGGATGGCCGTGAGCTCGGCCGGCGGCTCTCCCAGCGGTGGCCTGATCTCCCCATCCTCTATATCTCTGCCTACGAGGTAAACGACATCTTCCGCCGCGGCTCGCCCCGGCAGTCGGCACCGTTCCTCCAAAAGCCTTTTCCAATGGAGGGGCTGGTCACGACCGTCCGGGGGCTGATCCAGCAACGCTCGCACGCTACCTGAGTAACGACCGTCCTAGGTCCGCCCTCCCTCGAATCCCTGCAGAACCCAATCGCGGCAGCGCCGGCACCCAAGAGTTCGGGTGCTGCGGAGCGTGGGACCGCTCAGGCCCGATCTCAATGCCAGCATACGTCAGCTTTCGCACCGCTTCGGAGTGATATGGGTCACCGACCACGAGTGCGCTCGCGGCTAACAGTTGCAGGCCTCAAGAGGAGATGGCGGGAGGCTCCGTCATCGCTGGAAAAGCAGCCGGGACTGGCATTGGGGAGAGAGTTTGGTGTTTCCTGTCGTATATAATCGAAGTTCTCACCGCTTTTGGCTGGATCCAGCGCTCGGCTCTGCTCGGATAATCTCACCAAAACCTGAAAAGTACTCCGCGCTTCCTAAAGCATCGGTGGCGCGAGACCTGATTACGTCCTGATGAAGGGGGAACAATGACAACTGCAACCGAACAACCTCGACAATACGGCGGATGGGCTGCCGAGCGGCGAGTGGGCAATTATCAAGCGGGTTCTACCCCTAATCGCCGCTGGACCGATGCTCAGCAGGTCCAGACCGAAGACAGCACCCAGCGGCGCGCCCGAGGTCTGGGGTGGTTCAGCATAGGCCTGGGACTGGCTCAGATTGGCGCTCCTCGAACGCTCGCGCGACTGATCGGCATAGATGACGATGAGGAAACCCGTAATACCATGTTCGCCATCGGACTCCGGGAAATCACCAGCGGAATCGGCATACTGTCCCGCCACCGGCCGGCGGGCTGGGTCTGGGGCCGGGTCGGCGGCGACGTCATGGATCTGGCTCTACTGGGCAAGGCCATGAACCAGGACGATAACGATCGCGGCCGGCTGGCAGCAGCGACTGCCGCCGTCTTCGGCGTCACCGTGCTCGATTTCATGACCGGTCAGCAACTCAGCCGCGGGCCGAACGGTATCTCGAGCGAACCAACTGGCCGCGCGGGTCGCCCTGGAGCAGCCCAGCGGCAGGGAGTCCATGTGAAGCAGGCGGTCACCATCAAACGCCCCCGCACTGAGGTGTATGGGTTCTGGCATCACTTTGAAAATCTGCCCCGCTTCATGGCCCACCTCGAGTCGGTTGAGGTGATCAACGAACGGCGCTCTCACTGGAAGGCCCGGACCCTGGGCGGGAGCACGGTGGAGTGGGACGCCGAAGTCGTGGAGGACCGGCCGAACGAATTGATCGCCTGGCGTTCGCTGCCCGATGCAGGGGTACCCAATTCGGGCTCGGTGCAATTCAGGGATGCACCCGGCAATCGGGGTACCGAAGTCCTGGTCGAACTGCGCTACCAACCTCCTGGGGGCAGGCTGAGCTCATTGATCGCCAAGCTCTTTGGTGAGGAGCCTGAACAGCAGGTCAAGGGCGATCTCCGGCGATTCAAGCAGGTCATGGAGACGGGCGAGATCGTACACTCGGATGCCAGCATTCACCGTGGGTCTCATCCAGCCGTGCCACCTGAAAACCTGAATGACGTGGAGTTGCTCGGCACCCGCGAGGCGGTCCGATCATAGTCGATCAGTCACTCAGATCTGTGGCTGGACGAATACTTGAGATTAATTGCGCCGAGTGGCTCGGTGCATGAGAGAGGAACCATGAGAGCCAATTGCTGGATGGGCAAGAGGAAAGTCCAGGTCCAAGAAGTGCCGGATCCGAAGATCCTGAATTCACATGATGCGATCGTGAAGATCACGTCGACGGCGATCTGCGGCTCCGATCTGCACTTGTACAATGGATTCATCCCCACGATGGAGCATGGCGACATCCTGGGGCACGAGTTCATGGGCGAGGTGGTGGAGGTGGGTAAGAGTGTGAAAAACGTGAAGGTAGGCGATCGGGTCGTGGTGCCGTTCCCGATCTCCTGTGGCTCATGCGCAATGTGCGAGGCAGGACTGTTCTCTCTGTGCGAGAACTCCAATCCCAACGCCTGGATCGCAGAAAAGCTGCTGGGCCACTCGCCCGCCGGGGTGTACGGCTACTCCCACATGCTCGGCGGATTTGCCGGGGGTCAGGCGGAGTACGCCCGAGTTCCCTTCGCTGACGTGGGGCCACTCAAGGTCCCGGAGGAACTGACGGACGAACAGGTGCTCTTCCTCTCGGACATCTTTCCTACCGGTTACATGGGTGCCGAGATGTGCGACATCCAACGCGGCGACGTCGTCGCCGTCTGGGGTGCGGGACCTGTCGGCCAGTTCGCCATTGCGAGCGCACTGCTGCTCGGCGCCGAACGGGTCATTGCGATCGATCGCTTTAAGTACCGGCTCGACCTGGCCAAGGAGCGCGCCGGAGCCTCGGACACGGTCAATTACGAGGAGATGAACGTCCAGGACGCACTGCTGGAGCTGACCGGCGGACGGGGTCCCGATAAGTGCATCGATGCCGTGGGAATGGAAGCTCATGGTCACGGTGTCACGTATGCCTACGATCGGGCTAAGCAAGCCATGATGCTGGAGACCGATCGGCCCATCGCGCTTCGCGAAGCCATCCTCGCCTGCAGAAACGGTGGGGTCGTCTCGGTGATTGGGGTATATGGCGGCTTCATCGACAAATTCCCCATGGGCGCGATCATGAACCGGTCGTTGACGATTCGTTCGGGCCAATGTCACGTGCAACGCTACATGCGCCCCCTCCTCGAGCGGGTTCAGAACGGAGAGATCGATCCCAGTTTCGTGATTACCCATCGCTTGCCGCTGCACCAGGCGCCGCGGGGCTATGACATGTTCCTCAACAAAGTGGATGGTTGCGAAAAGGTGGTCCTCACGGCCTGATCACCCGAGACAGATCGTCAAACGAGCGCCCCAGCCAGTCCCGGCTGGGGCGTTTCGCTGGGCCTTGATCTTGGCTTGACTGTGCGGCGTACCCTTACTCGCCGATACGGCGAACGCAAGGTGATGCAAGTCACAAACTTGACAGCGGGTCCGGCAAGGAGATACTAGCTTCTAGGATATACTTTGGACATCCATGGCAATCGGGAGCTTGGCTTGAAATTCACCGGTCTGGCGGCGGCGTTGACTGTCGTCATTGCCCTTCATGGCTGCGGCGACGACCTCGGCACCTGCAACGGGCCGTTCTGTGTCTCACCCGGTGCCCCGGAGGCCGCGGCGCTCAAGTTGGCCAAAGGGGACGGCCAACAAGGGGTTCCGGGACGCCAACTGCCTGAGTCCATCGATGTGATGGTGACCGATAGTGCGGGCCGACCGGTAAGCGATGTTACGGTCAGCTTCTCGGTGGCCCAAGGAGGAGGCACACTCTCCTCCCCCAGCCTGAAGTCGGATGGCCTGGGACACGCGAAGGTGACTTGGGTGCTGGGTCCAGATCCCGGCGACCAGTCGGTCCAAGCAGCTGCAAGCTCGACGGCTGGAGGCCAACTGGATGGATCACCGCTCACGATTGTCGCCCATGCGGTCCGACCGCCTCCTGCCAGGCTCACTCTTAGTACCGGTCCTTCGGGGGCAGCACAGAACGGCATTCCCTTCGCGCAGCAGCCGATCGTTCAAGTCGTAGACGCCGACGATCAACCGCTTCCTGGCGTGCAAGTCGTGGCCTCAATCGCCTCAGGCGAGGGCACCTTAAACGGCACACTAACGCTGGCATCCGATGGGTCGGGATCCGTCACCTACACGGATCTGGCCATCGCCGGCACCGCGGGACCCCGCACGCTCCGATTCAGCACCAACGAACCGGCGCTCGAGGTCGTTTCCGGAATCATTCAGGTGAGTGCCGGCACCATCGCGACCTTGGCAGGGGTGCCGCCGTTGACCTATGAGGCCGTGGTCGGATCGCCGGTTAGCCCTTCTCCGTCCGTGGTCGTGAAAGATGCTGCCGGTAATCCAATAGCCGGCGTCCCGGTCGACTTCACTGCGGACCAGGGGGCCTTGGTCTCGCCGGCAACCGTTGCCACCGACGAAGACGGTATCGCCCAGGTGACGAGCTGGACACTGGGGCCCACAGCCAACGTTCAATATTCCCTCTCCGCCGGCATCGCGGGGTCCGGCCTGTCACCGGTGGTCTTCACCGCAACAGCGAAGCCCGGTGCCGCAGGGCGGCTTCAGATCGTCACCCAGCCGTCGAGCACCGCACAGAATGGTGCTCCACTTGCGGTCCCACCGGTGGTTCAGGTGACCGATCAGACCGGCAACCCGGCCGCCCAAGGAGACGTGTCGATCCAGGCCACCATCTCCTCTGGGTCGGGCACTCTCAGCAGCGCCGTAGCGAGAACCGATGGAACCGGGAAGGCAACCTTCAGCGGCTTGACGATCACTGGCAAGGTGGGCAACTACACCATCAGCTTCAGTGCTCGGGGCCTGGCGGGAGCGGCTTCCACGCCGATCGCCCTCTCCCCCGGGGCTCCCACCGGCCTGGCTCTGGTCTCGGCGCCGCCGACGGCACGGAGCCGAGCCCTGCTGAACCCTCAGCCCGTCATTCAAGTGCAGGATGTCAGCGGGAATTCGGTTCCACAGGCCGGCATTCCGATCGTCGTAACACTGAGCGGTACCGCCACGCTGGGTGGTCAGACTACCGTGCAGACGGATGCCAACGGCGCCGCCATCTATACGGATCTGAGCCTTACCGGTCCACCGGGCGCACAAACATTGACGTTCACGAGTGCGGACTTTGGGGCCGCTACGGTACCGGTGACACTACCCAGCCCGGTGACGATCGAACTAAATCGGGGCGCGCCAGCCTCGGCGGTGGTGGCCAGTGTGTTGAGCAATCCCGTCATCTGGATCCTGAAGGACGCCGCCGGACAGGCGGTCGCTGACGTACCAGTCACTTTGACGGCGTCGGCGGGTGGAACAGTGGTGGGCAGCGGCGGCAGTGGTGAGGGCGGTGGTGTTCAGGTAGGCAGCTGGACCCTCGCGCCAACAGCCGGCGACCAGTTCGTTCAGGTCACGGTGACGGGTACCAGCCTCACCAACACGGTGCACATTCAGGCCACTCCGGGTCCGGCGACCAGCCTGCTGCTAGTCTCCGGGAATAACCAGAGTGACACGGTCAACACGCAGCTGGATTCGTTGTTGGTCGTTCGCCTGGTTGACCAGTTCAGCAACGGTATCGGTGGTGTCATAGTTCAGTGGCGCAGCTGTGATGGGGCAGGAAACTATGATGACCTGACGACAGCAGATGGTTTCTCCAGCGCCACGCAGGAAACCGGGCCTCAAACTGGTACTTTCTGCACTCGTGCAACATCGGCCGGCTTCTCGGTGGATTTCACCTACACCGTAAACCCCGGCGCCGCGCCCGCCAGCCAGCTCCGAGCCAGCCAAACTTCGGCGGTCCGTGTGGGGGGACCGGCACCGACTGCCCCCGGCACCTCGGCTGGTGCCCGGCGGCGAAGATAGCGGAGAGCCATGAGAGCGGCACTCAGAGTCCTGATCTGTTTGGGTATGACGGTGCCGCTCAGCCGCCGGCTCGACGCGCAATCGGCTCAGGCCATTTCGATTCAATTCTCCGGTTTGTACAACGGGGTCTATGGTGACGTCTTCACCGGGCTCCAGAACGGATTCGGCGGAGAGGGACAGATCCGCTACACCCCTGGAGCACTCTCGATCGGGGCTGGGTTCCAGTACACCAATCACGGGCTGGAGAATCGGGCGGAAGACACCCGGCTGTACGGCGGCTTTCTGGAGCCCAGGTATCGCATCCACACCGGGAGCAATGTGGTCGCACCGTACGTGTCGGCGAGGCTTTCGCTGCTCAAGGTGGGCTTTTCCGGAGGTGACCTGTCGCTCTCCTCGTCGTTCATCCAGGTGAACGGTGGAGGCGGCCTACTGTACCGACTCGGCCCGCGGCTCAACTTGGATATGGGAGCGACCTTTGGTTACAACCGCCTGGGGGACGGCACGCTCACTAGTAAGTCCACGGGGAGCGCGCGGCACATCGACTCGAGCTCCGGCTCAAATCTCGTGGTCCGCCTTGGCTTTGCCGTGGGGATCGGAGGATGACGAGCTACAGCTTCGGCGAGTTGGTGATTCGGCAGCTCGTTGGCGTCAGTTGATTGCCCACTAGGGAGAACTCGGCCCGAAACAGCGGATAGCTACTGAGCCGACCGCCGAAGGCATCCTTCCAGCTCATCCGGAAGCTGAACTCCATTCGAGCGGAGTTGTCTGCCACCCTTTGTGCCCCGTCCTCCCGTGCGCCGATTTCGGCGGCCCACTCGCGAGTTCCCAGAATGCGGCTCAGCTTCTTGAGGTTGTCTCGGTCAGTCTTGGTGGCCGGGTTGTACAACGCCTGTACCCGAGGAAGATCTTTCTCGCGAAGCGCCGTGTAACACTGCTCAACTCCCGCCATCATTTGCTGGAGGATCAGCTGGCGATCGCCGTCGGGATCGGGGGTGGACGTCACCGGGCGCTGCGCCGTCGCTTCGGTAGCCGGCTCGACTCTGCCGGTCCGGGGCTGTGGTAAGATTGTAATTCTCGCTCGGCCGGACTTCCCCTCCGAGGTCGCTGTGATCTCCACCGAGCCGGCGGTTCGAGCCACCACGATGCCAGACGCCGAATCCACCACGGCCACATCTGGATTGCTGCTGCTCCAGTCGATCGGCCGATCACTCAATCCGCCGCCCCGCTGATCTCGCGCCTCAGCTCGCAATGCAAGCGTGTCCCCCACTTTGAGCGGCTGCGCGCCCTCGACTCTTACTGAGGCCACCGCGCCCGGCAGCACGGTCAGCGAGCCAATCGCAGACTCACTCCCACTGCGAGCGATGATCAGGGTGCTCCCTGGCGAATGCGCCCGCACCTTGCCTGCTGCATCCACCTCTGCCACCGCCGGCTCGCTCGAGCTCCACGTGACCCGAGCTCCGCGAATGGGTTTGCCGGTTGCGTCCTGAACAGTCAGGGATAGTGACGTCGTATCACCTACCCGGATGGGGTCGTGCGGAGCCATGGCGAGTGAGGCCGGCTCGATGCGCTCCCGGCCAGATGGTTGACTGGGCCCAGCCCGGACCACGATCCTGGCGCTGTCCCGCGCTGTACCGGTGGCGACGACGACCTCAGTTCGACCAGGATTCACCGCCCGTAGCCGGCCGCTGGCCGAGTCCACGACAGCGACCGTCGTGTCAGTACTCGACCACTTCAGCGTTTGACCGGAAAGGATTCGGCCTCTGCCATCCCGAGCTTCGGCAACCAGGTCTGCTGTACTTCCAGGACTCAGCGGTCTCGGTGGCCGTCGGGTGATGGTGACTGACGCCGGAGCCCCAGTGTCATTCCCCGCCGCGGCAAGATGAGCGGGGCTGGCTAGCGCAGGGCCCGATGGTACCGACTCCAGGCCGGTCGTGTCGGTTGCCACGGTTGCAGTCTCGGAGGTTGGAGGATTGGCCACCGGCGCCGGTCGGCCACCTACCAGCCAAAGGCCGGCCGCGACCATGGCCGCACCCCCTGCGGCAACAAACCACCCTGGCCGAGTTCGTGATCGGCGCGGCTCCACCGGCTGACGTGGCTCAGGCGGAATCTCCCAAGGCTCAGGCTTAGCGCGAGCGGGCCGAGGCGAGCGTTCCGGCAATCGAGGCGGGAGGGCAGCGCTCTCTCGAGGCACGACATTGACGCTGACGGAGGCAGTGGCGCTCTCGCAGGTGGCGGTCAGCATGACCAGACCGGGATTGCGAGTGATGACCCACCCCCCGGCTGTCACTACCGCGACGCTGACGTCGCTGACGGCCCAGGCGACAGCGCGGCCGTTGAGCGGGCCGGCCCAGCGGTCCAGCGGTGTTGCGGTCAGCGCGAAGGAGTCGCCCGCCGCCACTGACTCGGGGGGTGGCGAGATATGCAGAGCCGCGACCGGCGTCGGTGCGACGGTCACCGCTACACTGCCTCGAGCTTCGTCCAGCCCAGCGCTGACGCGGGTAGTCCCGCTGGACCGTGCGACCAGCACACCATCGAGGCTGATCGTTGCCACCGCATCGTCTTCCGAGTGCCAAGTAACGGGACGAGTGACAACTCGTCCCCGTTTGTCTCGCGGCGTGGCCTCCAGTCGAACCTCATCACCGACGCTGATCGAGCGCTCGATAGGCTTGATCATGATGGCGTCGGCTCGGGGAGGAGCCACGGTGACCCGAAGCCGCCCCTCGTTGCCGTCACATATGGCCTTAATCAGGGCGGTGCCCGGGGAAACGGCAGTGGCCACTGCTTTGGTTGCATTCACCCGTAGGATGCCAGGCGAGTCGCTGCTCCACTCCACCGGCTCTCCGGGCAACCGCGCTACCTTGCCATCGTGTACCCGGGCCACCAACAGGAAGCTGTCCCCCACCTCCAGACCGGGCGGTGGCGGCAGGATGGTGATGGCCCGCATCATTCCCGGCGGCGTCACCTGCAGCACGGTAGAGGTCTTAGGATTCGCCGACGAATTCGCGCGGGCAGAGCCCCCGTTCATTCCCGCATGCCCCGCCGTGGCCAGGCGGCTCAGGAGTGCTCGTAACGGATCGTCATCCGCGAGCGCGACTGCGCCGAGCCCGGTGAGGGCCTGCGACATCCCGGGCCAGCGCTCTTCCGGATTCTTGGCCAACATCCGGAGGATGGCAGCCTCGAACTCGGGTGGGCAATCATCGCAGTGCTGGCTCAGAGGTTGGGGCGGCCGCTCCACATGGGCCTGAATGACCGAGTAGGTCGATCCGGTGAACGGCGGCACCCCGGTGAGCATCTCGTAGGCGACGGCGCCCAACGAGTACTGGTCGGACGCACCGGACACCTCGCCCCCACTGCACTGTTCCGGACTCATGTAGGCCGGCGTGCCGACCATGAATCCAGTGTGAGTATGACTCGGTGCTTCGGCCGCCTTGGCGATCCCGAAGTCGGTAACAACTGCGTTCCCATCCTCGTCGATCAGGATATTTGCCGGCTTGATATCGCGATGGACCACCTTGAAGCGATGAGCGTACGCCAGCGCGGAGCCTACCTGGTAGAGAATCGAGCGAACGATAGGGAGCGGCAGCCGCCCAGCGTCCTTGATCACCTGTTCCAGGGAGCGGCCCTGGATGCAACGCATGACGAAGAAATGGAGACCTTCAACCGCGCGTACCGAGTAGACCGAGACGATGTTGGGATGATTGAGGTGAGCGATCGTGATCGCTTCCCGGCGGAACCGTTCGATCATGCCGTCGCCCATCAGCAGACCCGGCGACATCACCTTGATTGCAACGTCCCGATGCAACGAGAGCTCATGCGCCAAGAAGACAGCAGCCATGCCGCCGCGGCCCAATTCGTGGCCGATCTCGAACTCACCCAGGGTAGCGCGCCGTAGCCGCGCTACCACTTCGGCCCAGGGCGAATCTTCCTCAGTCAGCTCGTAGGGAATGGTGTGCGACGCAGGGCGTGGAATACCTGGGGTTCCGCACTTGGGACAGGACTCCTCGGCCAGGAACTCACCACAAGTCGCGCACCACAGCAGCTCCGCGCCGCATTGGGAACAATACTGGTCGCCTGGCCCGAGCAGGCCACCGCATTGGAGACAGGTGATGGTCGTGGTCATGCCGCTGCCGGGAGAGGCCCCGTCTGGGAAGGACGCCATATATTGGAGTCCCGCCGTGGGGAACGCAATCCGGATAGCCGCACCCCCACTGCCGGACTAGTCTCGACCGACTCCAAAAGCTGACTCCTGGCTGGTAAGTGGTTTACTGCAATTGACGCAAAACGGCCTGGTCCGCCGGTTTTTGTCCCGCCCTGGTGACATCTGTGCGTCGGCCTGCCGCATCGACCGCCGGAATGCGACATTGGGGTACGTACGGGCTCCGAGCCGGCCCACCTATCCCTATACCTAACCTCATCTCCCACATTCAGATCTGTGAGCGGTATCACCGGGTCGCCGTCTACTCGATGGTCACCGTGATGTAGCGTAGCTGGCCCCCCCGTCCCACCTGCAACACTAGCGTTCCAGAGGGCTCCACCTGGGCAATGGCCGTCCGCAGATCCGTCAGCGAGCGGACCGGTTCCCCGTTCATCCCATAGATCACATCGCCGGGAACGAGTCCTGAGGGTCCTTGGACGTCGGTGGCAACTCCCGCCACGACGACCCCGGATGTAATCCGAAGGTCCGGCAGCAGTCGCGCCAGTTCGGGCGTGACATCCAGACCCAGGATCCCGAGACGGGCGATGAGGTTTCGCTCCGGAGTCACCAATTCCCGAAGGCGGTCGACCTCGTCACGCCGCTCCACGATGGAAACCGGGATCGTCAGACGCTGCAATCCCCTTCCGATCTCCAGCCGAACCTGGGTGCCGACCCGCCGCTGATACAGTGTCACATCGAACTGACGGCCGTTCTCCATCGGCTTTCCGTCGACGGAGAGCACCAGGTCGCCGATCCGCAGTCCGGCCTGGTCGGCGGGACTATTGGGATATACATCGCCCAGTACCACGCCCCACTCCCGTGAGAGCCGCAGCCCGGCAGCGAGCGCCGGCGTGATGGTTTGAGCAAAGACGCCGATCTGTCCCCGGTGCACTCGTCCAGTGGAGCGGATCTGGTCGTAGACGAAGCGGACGATAT
The DNA here is from genome assembly GCA_046726475.1 of Gemmatimonadota bacterium. GTDB lineage: Bacteria > Gemmatimonadota > Gemmatimonadetes > Gemmatimonadales > GWC2-71-9 > CAVVWJ01. The sequence goes on from JBKPAO010000144.1 coordinate 18,302, forward strand.
TGGCCGGTGCCGCGAAGCCAATTCCTTCGCTGCCCCCGGATTGGCTGAAGATCAGAGTGTTGATTCCCACCACCTCCCCGTCCGCGCTGACTAACGGACCCCCGCTGTTTCCTGGATTGATCGGGGTGTCGGTCTGGATGTAAATCATCCTGTCTTCGTCGCGCAGCTGGCGGCCTACGGCACTAACCACCCCCATGGTGACGCTGCTGGCCAGTCCAAATGGACTGCCAAAGGCGAGCACGACTTGCCCCGGTGTCAGCGAATCCGAGTCACCCAGCCTGGCATAAGGAAGATCCGTCAGCGCGACCCGAAGAATGGCCAGGTCGGTCTCCCGGTCCGCTCCTATCAACTTCGCTGCAACTTCCTGAGACACCGGTGCCAGCGCCGAGCGCCCCGGCACTCCTGACACAGCAGGACGGGGAAGCACGACGACAAACCGACGACCACCCTCTATCACATGCGCGTTGGTGACGATAAAGCCGTCCCGACTCAAGACCACGCCGGAGCCTGTGCTCCGCTGATTTCCCAACAAGGCGGATGCGGCAGTGGCGCCGCCGGGCACGGGCCCATATGCGGTGACCCGGATCTGGACGACCGCCGGGCGCACCTTGGCAACTACCTTCTCCAGCGAATAGCTGAGCCTTCCAAGATCTCCGGTTTGCGCCCTACTACTCTGAGCCAGCGAGCTGCCGCTGCCCAGGAAGGTGAGCACTATCAGGCTTTGGATGATGCGCGCCATCATGTTTTGCCTCCCAACAACTCGCCCCGCCTACAATGACTGCAAGCGGGGCTTCTACGGTCCAGACTAGACGCTGCCTACGATTTCCGTCTTTGTCAATCAGTCCTTAGGCTAGGTCCAATCACGCTCAACCCGCCGACTTGATCGACCGGGACTTCTCCCAGTTGACGAACAAGAAGCCGCCCGGCGCGTCGAACTTCGGCTCGCCCGTCGCAGGCAGTACCTGTAACTGTAGCTCCTCGATCTTGTTCTTCGAGCAGTCCCAGCAGGCCAGCGCGAAATCGCCGGCGCGCCGAGTCCGCGACAGCTGCATCACGTGCACCATGGCGTCATCGGTCACCAGCGTGCCATTCCGATAGAGGTGCCCAAATGCCCACAGTGCGACTGCGCTGTTGATGGTTGGAACGAGCGGCGTATGCACTCCTGTGATGCCGTGGTAATAAAGACCCAGGATGACGCCGCCGAACCGAGGGTGGTGGGGCACGTCCTTCGTCTGCACCCGGTCGAGCACCAGCTTCCAGCGGGTGTGGTCCTGGGTGGTGAACTCGGCGACCCCGTTGATCGAGTCGCGCGTGGCACCCTTGTCCCATGCGGTGAAGGTGAAGGTGCCTGCGATCGGCGCGACGTTGTTCGAGTACGGGCCGTTTTGGGCCTGCGACTCCAGACCTTCGCGCTCGTTCCCGAACTGCTTGAGAATCGGTGCCGCGCTGTCGGCGAAGGGGAACGGACCGGGAAGGATTTGGATGACTGGGCCGCCGCCGGTCACCTGAATCGCCTGTACGCTCCCTGGAGTCCTCTGCGGCTGATTCATCCTGATCTCACGGGACCTGGGGTATCCCGACCTGCTCGGGCTCACCACCTTCAGGTGAGTGTCCATTCCGAGTTTCTTGTGCGAATCCACTCCCACCGGACAGTACACCTCGTAAGTTCCGGGGCGGAGTGTCAAGGTAAGAATGGCGCTGTCCCCGGGTTGGATTACCGCGGTCTCCTGTTCGATGCCTGGTCCTTCGACCTCCAACGCGTGAGGGATGCTCCCTGCATTCGTGGCGGTAAACCTCACCGTGCCGGCCGAAACCGTAGCGTTGGACAGCTCCACCTTCCACTCCGACAGCTTGGCCGTAATTGACGCCGGATCTTTCTGTTCTTTGTGCCGAAGGGTCGCGCCGAGGGTCGATGAGGCCCATAGCAGGCCACCGAGGCTGCTGGCGATCAGGAAGTAATTGCGGGTCATGGAGGTATTCTCCTGTATGGGTATAGGACAGGGTGCTCAGTGCCGAATACCCATCGCATCCCGCGATTATTCCCGGGAATAAACTCGCGGCTCGCGGAGTCCTAGAGGCGGCACCGCGAGACTTGGAGGACCGGTTGGAGCCACACGAGCTCGGGCGATTCGAAGCGATCGTGCTGCCGCACCTTGACGCGGCATACACGCTGGCGCGCTACCTGACGCGCGACGAGCACGACGCCCAGGATGTGGTGCAGGATGCCTATCTCCGCGCACTCAAGTACTTCGACGGATTCCGCGGCTCAGAGGGTGCCGATGGTCGCGCCTGGCTCCTGGCCATCGTACGGAACACTGCGTTCACCTGGCGGCGGCGGTACCGGATGGAGACACGCACCGCGGAGTTCGACGAGAACCTTCATAGCGGGGCGGTAGCTGATGTGCATCCGGAAGCGGCACTCTTGGGCACCTCGGCGCGGGAATCGCTGCACCATGCGCTCGACCAGCTGCCGGCCGAATTCCGCGAGGTGATCGTGCTGCGGGAGTTGCAGGGGCTGTCCTACAAGGAAATCGGGGAGGTGACAGGGGTCCCGGTGGGAACGGTCATGTCGCGGCTCTCACGTGCCCGTTCGCGACTTCAGCAGGCGCTGTACGCGGAACAGGAGGGGCGTTGAGATGACGCATAGCGAGCTGGAACTGCAGCTGGACGCCTATCTCGATGGCGAGCTGGCCTCCCGAGACGCGCGGGAGCTCGAGGCGCATCTCAAGGAATGCCGGGATTGCACCCGGATGCACGACGCCCGCGTCGCGCTGGGGGCCGCGATCCGGGCAGAGGCCCCGCCATTGCGGGCGCCCGAAGAGCTGCGGACTCAACTACGGTCCGCGCTCAGATCCGCCGCGGGGATCTCAGTCGCCCGTCGCTCGACGCCGCCCCTCGGCT
>JBKPAO010000145.1:0-11529 GCA_046726475.1 Gemmatimonadota bacterium
CGGTGAATGCGGCGGGCATTTCATCAACTTCTTCGGCCACCTGAACGTGCAGCGGATCACACGCTGAGATCGAGGCTATCCTACCCCAACGGAATCTTGTGGCAAATGGCTGCTTGGGAGCGAGCCCGTCAGGTTTTTCGATTGCTGGGACGAATGGGAACGACGAGATGATGACTCGGCGATTGGTGGCGACGCTCACCGTGACACTACTTGCTCCGATGACAGCGCTAGCGCAGGGACAACCGGCGGTTGCCGCCGCTCGAAGCGATTCTAGTCCGCCGCCCGCCGAGGAGCAGATTGCGGCCGCGGTGCTCCCGGCGCCCAAGGACATGCAGGCAGATGCCACGGTGCTGGGTTATGCACCTGACGGACACCTCACCACCCTTCGCAAGGGACATGGGGCGCTCATCTGCCTGGCGAGCGCGCCCAAGGCCGAGCGGTTTCATGTGGCGTGCTACCAACGCTCGCTGGAGCCGTTCATGGCCCGGGGCCGGGCCCTCCGCGCGCGCGGTGTCAAAGGGGATCGAGTCGACAGTCTACGGTTCGCCGAGGTGCGCTCGGGGAAGCTTTCCATGCCTCGTCACCCTGCGGTGCTGTATTCCCTGACCGGGCCGGCGGACAGCTTCGATCCGGCAACCGGCACGGCGCCGAAGGCGCAGCCGCTCTTTGTGGTCTACGTTCCCTTCGCTACCGGAAAGTCGACGGGCCTTTCGACCACTCCAGTCGAAGGAGCTCCCTGGATCATGGATCCGGGCACCCCGAAGGCCCATCTCATGTTCGAGCCAGGGATGTAGCCGTTTCCTTTTGCACAAACCTCCGCGACCATTGAGATACTGATCGCCCGGTAACCTCTTGCGCCGATTGCCCCAAGCCCAGTTTTCCCGGACTTGGCTGCAATCTCTATGACTTAGGTCTAATAACCATTGCTCTCGTAGGCACTAGGTTGTAAGCTCGACACCTACACGGCACAGTTTCAGCACCACACTTCCCGGCAACTTGGTGCAGAGATGAGCTTCTAACCATGAAGCCGACGTTGCGGCATCCCCGTCCGCTCACAGCGCTGTGGCGAGCACTGTTCTCTGCCTTTGGAGCGGGGTATCTCCTGGGGCACGTGCCGATCGCCGTGTCGCAGGATTCGGCCAAGAAGGCCACGGCGAGCACCGCGAGCCAGGACAGCGCCAAGCAGGCCGCCGCCAAGGCAGTCCCGGACACTGCTCAGACGCGCTCAGCCGACGAACTGGATGCGCTGGTGGCGCCGATAGCGCTCTACCCCGATGACCTGCTGGCCCAGACCCTGGTGGCCTCCACCTACCCGCTCGAGATCGTCCAGCTGCACCAATGGCTCGCCAAGAATCCCGGCCTCAAGGACAAGGCGTTGGCTGATTCGGTCGCCAAGCAGCCCTGGGATCCGAGCATCCAGTCGATGGCCGCGATACCCGAGGTCGTGAAACGGCTCGCCGACGACATCCAGTGGACCACGGAGCTGGGCAACGCGTTCCTCGCGCAACAGAGCGATGTGATGGCTGCCGCCCAGCGGATGCGGAAGAAGGCCAAGGACAAGGGGGCGCTGGAAACCAACGAGCAACAGAAGGTCGAGACCAAGGTCGTCGAGAAGAAGGAGGTAATCATCGTAGAGTCGAAGAACCCCGAGGTCATCTACGTTCCGTCCTACAGCCCCGCCGTCGTCTACGGCCCGCCGGTTTATCCCTATCCGCCGATCTACTATCCGCCCTATTACGCCGGGGCGGCATTCGTTTCCTTCGGCGTCGGCATGATGTGGGGGGCGGCCATGTGGGGTGGTGCCTGCTGTCATGCGGGCTGGGGCGGCAACAACATCTACATCAACAACAACAACAACTTCAATCGGAACACCAACATCAACCGGAACACCAACATTAACGGCGGTCGGGGCGGGGGCGGTCGGGGCGGGAACTGGCAGCATAATCCCCAGCATCGCGGGGGTGCGCCCTATGCCGATCAGCGGACGGCCAACCGTTATGGGGGCTCGACTCGAGGGCAGACTCAGCGCGGGGCAGGGGCCGGCAATCGCTCGAGTGCAGCGGGGCAGGGACAGCGCGGCGCGGGGGTGAGTGACCGCTCTGCGGCCGGGGGACAGCGCGCCGGCGGCACGGGTGGCGGTGGAAGCAACCGATCTTTGGGTGCGGGGGGTGGTGGGGTTGGCGGCGACCAGATCGGGAACCGCAGCATCCCGAGAGACACCGGCAGAAGCAGCGGCGGCGGTTGGGGTGGTGGGTCCGGCGGATACAATGGGGGCAGTGCCCGCGCGAGCAGCTCGCGGGGTGCTTCGAGCATGCGCGGTGGCGGTGGGTTCTCTCGGGGCGGAGGTGGGCGCCGGAGATGAAGACCATGAGCCGGACCGCTTTACTACTCCTCACCGCGGCAGCCTGCGGCAGGGAATCTGGGCGCGCCCCTGGCAAGGAAGCGTCAGTCGAGCAGCGGCGCTTCGGATCGCCAGAGGAGGCGGCGACCGCCCTCGTTCAGGCGGCCGAGCGGTTCGACCAGCCGGCGCTGATCCAGATCCTGGGGAGCGAAGGCAAGCCCCTCGTGATGTCCAAGGACACGGTGCAGGACCGCAAGCGAGCGGCCGACTTTGCCGCGGAAGCTCGGATCCGGCAGCGGATCGAGCTCGATTCTTCGCGGAAGAGCGCCACCCTTTCCGTTGGTGCGACTGACTGGCCGGTTCCCATTCCCATTGTCCGGGAGGACAGCACCTGGCACTTCGATTCCAAGGCTGGGGCGGAGGAAATTTTACTCCGCCGCATCGGCCAGAACGAGCTGGATGCCATTCAGGTATGCCATGGGTTCGTGGAGGCCCAGCGGGAATATGCCCGCACCAGGCACGATGGATCGCATGTGAACCAGTACGCCCAGCGCATCATCAGCACCCCTGGGAAGCAGGATGGCCTGGCGTGGCAGGCCCCGGATCGCACCTGGCAGGGACCTGTCGGGGAAGGAATCGCGCGGGTCATCGCGGAAGGCTACCGCGATCGCTACGAGCCGTTCCATGGCTACTACTTCAAGGTGCTGAAAGGGCAGGGCCCCGCGGCGCCGATGGGCGAGATGAACTTCGTGGTGAAGGGAATGATGATCGGCGGCTTCGCCCTGGTCGCGGCACCGGCAGAATATCGGGTCACCGGCGTGAAGTCCTTCATCGTGAGCAATGACGGCACCGTCTACGAGCAGGACCTCGGTCCCCAGACGCTCGACCGCTTCCGCGCGATGGAGCTCTATAATCCCGACTCGACTTGGACCCCGGTGACTCCTCCCGACTGACCCGGCTGCCGCGCACGCGGCGATTTCCTCTATGCCGGATCAATGATCGATCCATGTCAGAGCGGCCACCGGGACAGGTGGCCGTTCTTCCTTGCCCCCTCCTGGCGTTCCCAGGGACCGGCGGTAGCTTATCGCCCACACCATTCCAATCCGGTCACGATCCGCCCCGCACATCACCGGAAACCTGACCCTGCGCCGAACACCAGGAGCTTCACCATGCGCACTTCCGTTGTTCGCCGAGCTCTCTTCGTCTCGACGCTACCGCTCGCCGCTTCGCTCCACGCGCAAGACCAAACGATGTCGCCGCCCCCCTTTCTGCAGATCTTTCAGGAGGAGATCAAGCCCGGTCGCGCCGGACTCCATCCCGCAGCGGAGGCCGGCTGGCCTCGCGCCTTCGCCAAGGCCAAGATCCCGAACCACTACATTGCGATGACCACGATCTACGGTCCTCCGGAGGCGTGGTTCTGCGCGGGGGTAGGCTCCATTGCGGAGATCGAACAGCAAAATCAGGCGATCGAAAAGGCGCCGGGCCTGAGCAAGGAGTTGGACCGGCTCTCTCAGGCGGACGCCGCCAACCTCTCGGGCTATCGCGCGGTGCTCGGCCGCTACCGTCCCGAGCTCAGCAACTTACCCAACATCAATCCAGCCGAGATGCGGGTCTGGGAAACCCTGATCTTCACCGTGAAACCGGGGCACGAGGGCGACTTCTCCCAGGCGGCGAAGCTCTATCAGTCAGTGGTTCAGAAGGCCAACGCAACGGCCCCCTGGGCCACGTTCGAGGTCATGGCCGGCATGCCGGGTCCGGTGTACCTGGTGTTCGTGCCCCACAAGAGCCTCGCCGAGATCGATCCCAACACCGGTGCGATGGCAGCGATCGAAAAGGCTATGGACGAGCCGACGATGAGGAAGTTCGCGGCTGTGTCGGAGGGATTCAGCTCGGTCGAGAGCCGGATCTTCGCGGTGAGTCCGGAGATGAGCTATCCCCGGCCGGAATGGGTAACGCAGGACCCCGAGTTCTGGGGCAAGAAGCCAAAGACGACAGCCAGCAACTCGGCACCCCGTCGTGCCGGCTCCCAATAGAGGAGGCACTATGCTCACGCATCGGGTTGTCTATTTGCTGCTGGGCCTTTGCGCCTTGAGCCTTCCTGCGTGCCAACGAGAAAAGGCCAAGGAGGTGAGCCAGGGCGGTGCCGAGCTGACCGCGAGCGATCGCGACTCGATCAGCGCCGGGATCGCCCGGTTTGATCAGCACGTACTGGCCCAAGACTGGGCCGCGGTGATGGGGCACTACAGCGAGGATGCGATCTTGCTACCCCCCAATGCTTCCGAGGTACGGGGGCGAGCAGCAATTCAGAAGTTCTTCGAGGGTTTCCCGAAGTTTACGGTGTTCAAGCAGTCGGTCGAGGAAATTCAGGGCGACGAGAACTTCGCCTATCCGCAAGGGACCTACGAGACCAGCTTCATTCCGCCTGGTGGAAAGGCCCCGCTTCAGGATAAAGGCAAGGTTCTGGCGGTCTGGCGTAAGCAGCCTAATGGCTCCTGGCTGGTTACCCGGGTGATCTGGAATTCAGATCTCCCGCGGGCGAAAATGTGACGTCACCGAACCGATCACCGGCAGGCGGAGGACGTATGCTCAAGCAGACAACGTTTACGCTGGTGACCCTAGTAGGGATCGCCTTGGGAGCCCCCAGGCAGGCCTGGGGCCAGCTCAGCGACGCCGATCGGAAGGGCATCCAGGATGTGACCGACAGGTGGCTCAAGGCAATGGTGAGTGGCGACTCGAGTGGGGTTGCGGCGACGTACACCGAGGATGCGATGCTCCTGCCGCCCAATGAATCAGCGGTCAAGGGAAGGGCAGCAATCCAGCACTACCTCGGCCAGTTCCCCAAGATCACCTCGTTCAAGGCGCCACTGGTCGAGATGGACGGACATGGCGATCTCGCCTACGTCCGGGGAACCTACGAGGTCAGTTTGATGCCACCGGGGGCGAAGACTCCGGCGAAGGAAACCGGCAAGTTCATCGAGATCCGACGGAAAGGGTCCGATGGCTCGTGGTTGATTCTGCGGGATTTGTGGAATCCGGATACGGCGCCGGGTAAGTAATGTGGCGGTGTGATCTCGAGCGCTCGGACTTGGAAGGGTCACCTCGAGGTGGCCCTTCTTTTTGGCAGACTCGCGGCGATCTCTCTGCGTCTGCCGGAGTTGTGTTGGATGCTGAAGCAGACGAGGCGGAGCCTGACAGAGTCGTGGCTGACCCTAGAACCTGACCGGGAACTACTACTTTGCGCCAATTTCTCGTCTTCCTCTCGTTCCTGCTGCTGACGCTAGTCCGATTGTCGAACCTACACGCCCAGAAAGATTCTCTGGATCGTCCCAATATCTTGGTTTTGGTGGCGGACGATCTCGGCTGGCGCGACACTGGAGTGTACGGAAACCACGGAATCCGGACCCCGAACATCGATCGGCTGGCCCGGTCGGGCCTCATGGTTCAGGTTGCGTTCGGCACCAGCCCGCAGTGCAGTCCCTCTCGCATCAGCATCCTGAGTGGCAAGTACTCTCACGCTACCCGGACCGAGGATCTGCACACCCCGCTACCGGACGACGAACGCCTGCTGCCTTCGTATCTGCAGGATCGGGGATACTTCACCGGCATGATGGCGAAGACCCACCTGGGCCCCAACGGTGAGCGCCAGTTTCAGTGGTATTCTCCCAAGCTCGCGGAAGTGTTTCCCGCGTTCCTAGATTCCGCCAAAACTCGGCCGTTCTTTCTGTGGGTCGCGTTCCACGACCCCCACCGGCCCTACCAGCGAGGCGCGGTGGCGCACCCCCACTCACGTTCGCAGGTGATGGTCCCGCCATACCTGGCAGATACACCCGAGACCCGGGCGGATCTCGCCCTCTACTACGATGCGATCGCCCGAATGGACGGCGAGATTGGCCGGATCCTGGCTGAGCTGGATCGAAGGAAGTTGCGGGAGAAAACCCTCGTGGTGTTCCTCAGCGACAACGGGGCGCCGTTTCCCCGGGAGAAGGGAACGCTCTACGATTCCGGCACCCGTACTCCGCTGATTTTCTCCTGGAATCGGGTGATCCGGCCCGGCACCGTGTACAGCCGAGGTTTGGTGAGTACCGTGGATCTCACACCGACTCTCCTGATAGTGGCCGGTGCCAAGGTTCCGGATGATGTACAGGGCCAAAGCTTCGTCGATCTGCTCACCCGGCCCGATTCATTCGCCGGACGGCAGTACGTGTTCAGCGAACGGAACTGGCACGACTGCGATGAGCATCAACGCGCTGTGCGCACTCTTCGCTTCAAGCTGATCCGGACCGACGCCTATACCGAGCTGCCGTTGTGCACCGCGGCAGACATCGGGGCCAGCCCCTCGTTTTTGGCGTTGCGTGCTCGGGCCAAGGCGGGCGGGCTCACGCTGGCACAGCGGCGGCTCTTCGAGGCTCCTCGAGCTCGGCTCGAGTTGTACGATCTCCAGGCTGACCCGTGGGAGATCCGGAACGTGGCCGACGATCCCCGATACGCCAACGAGGTGCGGGAGCTCGCCGGCGTGCTCCAGCGATGGATGGAAGAGTCCGACGACTTTCCGGCCACGTACCGGATCCGGGACGACAACACCGACCGGATCACCGGCGTGCCGTTCACCACCAAGATTCCGCCGCTCCGCAACCCCGACCTGCCGCCGCCGGCCGAGCGATGGGGTAGGCAGGGCCCTACGTAAGGAACGGTGGTTGGCGGGGGGCCTTCCGTCCTCCGCGCGCCCCGCAACCGCTACGCTCGCGCCATCAGTCTCCCTTATCCAGAGGCGGTTGCTCGCGCGCCCTCCGGACGAAAGGTCCCCCGACTCCGATGCTCCATTTCACAGGTAGCAGGTAGTCGTACAGTATTTGGCGGGTGACCCTTTCCTTTTCGATGGTAGATGATCGTGGGTGCGGCGGTTGATGCCCTGGAGAGCGCGTTAGCAACCGCCAGCTCGACTTCGGAGCGGGTAGCGCGAGCGTAGCGGTTGCGTCGGCGCGCGGAAGGGCGTCCCCGCCGCACCCACAACCCGCCTTCCTACGTAAGCTGGAACCATTCGAGAGTCTCGCCGTAGAGGGTATACCCCTGTTGACCGACTTGCCTCTTGTCAGTGGACGGCCGTGCCACCCACCCGACGCCCCTCGCTCGATCTACTCGCCTGCAAGCTATCCTTGGCGGTCGCAACTGCATCGATCTGCCCGGCTTGGGCTCAGGCGAACCATCCTCCCACTGACCAGCTGCCCCGGTTCACCAAGGATGGCTCATTGCATGAACCGGATGGCTGGGAGACCTGGGTGATGGTTGGGTCATCCATGGGACTGTCCTATAACACGCCCGGCGCCGCACCCGCCGCGGGGGCCGCGCCCGGAATGTTTCACAACGTGTACATGCAGCCCTGGGCCTATCGCGAGCTGATGAGGACCGGTGTCTTTCCGGAGCGCACCATGCTGGTGCTGTCGTTCTTCGAAGCCTCACGCAAGTCTGCTCCGGCCAAGGCGGGCTTCTATGAGGGAGATCGGGTGCCCGGCATCGAGATTCACCTGAAACGGAAAGGAATCGACAAGAGTGGTTGGGCATTCTTCGGATTTGCCGATACCGTGTCGATCGGCGGCAAGCTCCCTCCCTCCGCCGCTTGCTATTCCTGCCACGCAACCGAGGCGGCCCACGACAACGTCTTTACCCAGTTCTATCCCTTCGTGCGCGACCGTCTGGCCAAGACGTCTCCGCCGGATAGCAACAAGACCTGAGTTGAGACAACAACAATCGTAGGTTGCCGCTGGCCATCGGGGGCGCCGGGATTGGTGTTGGTCGTCGGCAACAGGCCCCTTCAAACGTCGATGTATCTCAAATCCTCATAAGTACTTACCTGGCAGCTCGACAAGGGCTCTGCTGGCTTCGATCCTGCGTGTTTCAAGGGCTTTCCATCACCCCTGAGACGATGGCTCCATTCCGCCGTGCTGGTCAACTCCTGATCGCTGCCGCCCTGGTGACTTCATCGATCACCTGTGGCGGCGACAATTTGACGCGGTCCACACCGGAGTCCGCCGAGCCTGTGTTCGTCGCCGGGCCGGCGGCGAAGATGACTGTGACGATCCAGCCCCCAGCGAGCGCGCTCGACCGTGAGGTCTGGGACCCCACGAGGCAGCCCAAGGTGGTGGTAAAGGACGCCGCAAACGTCGCTGTCGCGGGCGTCGTGGTCACGGTGAGCATCGCGAGCGGCAGCGGGACCCTGCAAGGGACTCACACGGCGACGACGAAGGCGAATGGGTCCGCCACATTCACCGATCTCGGCATCGCCGGGACTGGCCCGCACACGCTTCGCTTCACCACCGGCACCGTCTCGGCAACGTCGTCCACGGTGACACTGAGCGGTCTGCCTTCGGAAGCAACCACCGGCAAGTGGGATCCGCCGGTCCCGTGGGACATCGTGCCGTTGCATCTGAGTCTGCTGCCCACGGCCAAGCTGCTGGGCTGGGGCAAGTTCGAGCTAGATGGAAGCATGGGGATGCCCCGGGTGTGGGATCCGACCGCAGGCCCGCCCACCGGCGCACGCATGGTGCGGGCGGACACGATGCTGTTCTGCTCGGGTCATACCCTCATGGCGGACGGTCGTTTGATGGTTTCCGGAGGCCACAAGGCCGACGATCGGGGACTCGACGTCACCAACATCTTCGACCCTGTCACCGAGAGCTGGGTCGCGGGTCTTCCGAAGATGGCCAAGGGGCGCTGGTATCCTACGGTGACCACGCTCGCCGATGGCCGCGTGGTGACGGTCGCGGGCCGGGACACTACCTCGTCAGTCGTGCTGATTCCTGAGGTCTGGGAGAACAACCACTGGGTGCAGCTCCCCGGCGCGAGCCTCAAGCTGCCGTACTATCCCCGACAGTTCGTGGCTCCGAACGGCAAGCTTTTCTATGCCGGCGAGCGCATCAAGGCACGGTACCTCGACGTAGACGCCGTCACCGTGAACGGCCGCGGCCGCTGGTCCTCGCTTAGCGGGTTCAATCACCTCTGGCTGTTCAACCGCGACTACGGTTCCGCGGTCATGTATGACACCGGGAAGATCCTCTACGCCGGTGGTGGCGGCGATCTGAGCTCGAGCTCCCCCGACGCCAAGGCGAGTGCCCCGACCCCGACGGTTGAGACGATCGATCTCAATGTCAGTGGGCCGCATTGGAGCAACACGGACCCGATGCACTTTCCCCGCCGTCATCTGAATGCGACGATTCTACCGGACGGCCAGGTGCTCGTCACCGGCGGCACCAGCGCCGGGGGCTTTAATAACCTGTCCGGCGCGGTGCGTGCGGCGGAGGTGTGGGACCCGCAGACCGGCCACTGGTCTTTGCTCGCCGGCAACACGATCGACCGGGCTTATCACTCGGTGTCACTGCTGCTACCGGATGGCACCGTGCTGCACGGCGCCAGCGGTGATGCCAGCGTGCCGGGCTCGACGCAACTGTATCCCCGGCAGCCGAATCACGAGATCTTCCGGCCGCCGTACCTGTTCAAGGGCGTTCGTCCCACCATCAGCGGACTCTCCAAGACCACCGTGACCTACGGCGAGACGTTTACGTTGAGTACCGCATACGCGGCCCAGATCACCCAGGTCCGCTGGATTCGGCTAGGCTCGGTCACCCATGCCTTCGATGCCGGCCAGCGCGCCAATACCCTCGCCTTCTCTCGGGGCACCGGCTTGGTTCGGGTGACGACGCCGAGTACCTCCAGACGTGCACCTCCGGGCTACTACCTCCTCTTTGTGCTCAATCGGAACCGGGTCCCATCCCTTGGCAAGATCGTACAGGTACGCTAGGCACCCTTCAGTTGTCATCTTGAGCGCAGCGAAGGATCTCGTTCGACCTCCGTGGCATTGACAGGGCGCCAGTGACGCCTCGAATATCCCTGCTGGCTTGAGGTCTAGCCGGCCCAAGTACCATATCGGCCGAAGATCTGTCAGGTCCCCAGTCCAGCCAGGGAGAGTATCGGCATGGCGCACGCGCAGCTCCCGATCGTTCGTCGCCGCTTCGGCGAGACCATGCGCCGGGACTGGTGGTGGCTGCAGCCGGCCATCGTCTTTGTACTCCTCTCCGGATTCATTGTCTATGCGACCTGGGCCGCGTTCCAGGGCGAGCACTACACCTACGGCCCCTACCTCTCGCCGTTCTACTCCCCTGAGCTGTTCGGCAGCTCACCGCACGCGTGGTTCGGGCCGAAGCCCACGTGGTGGCCCGGCTGGCTGGTGTTCTCGCCCGCGCTCTTGATTCTTCCGTTCCCCGGTCTCTTCCGGGTGACCTGCTACTATTACCGCGGCGCGTATTACAAGGCTTTCTGGGCCGATCCGCCGGCCTGTGCGGTTGGCGAGCCTCGGAAAGAGTACTGCGGCGAGGCCGCCTTTCCCCTCATCGTGCAGAATATCCACCGATATTTCCTGTATATCGCGCTCTTCTTCCTGGTTGTGCTCGCTTCCGACGTTTATAAGGCGCTCTGGTTCACCGATCCGGCAACCGGCCAGCAGTCTTTTGGGATTGGGGTGGGGACTCTGGTGCTTACAGCAAACGTGATCCTCCTCGGCGGCTATACCCTGGGTTGTCATTCCCTCCGTCACGTCATCGGGGGCTATCTCGATCAGCTGTCCCGGACACCCGTGCGTCGGCGGCTGTACGACTGTTCCAGCTGTTTCAATCGCGCGCACATGCGCTGGGCGTGGACCAGTCTCTTTTCGGTTGCGTTCGCTGATTTGTATGTGAGGCTGTGCTCGATGGGGGTGTGGACGGATTGGAGGATTTGGTGAGCGAATACCAAACCTTCGAGCACGACGTTCTCGTCATCGGGGCGGGCGGTGCCGGACTGCGAGCGGCGATCGCGGCCTCGGCCGCTGGGGCGAAGGTCGGTCTGGTGTGCAAATCGCTCCTTGGCAAGGCCCATACCGTCATGGCAGAGGGCGGAATCGCCGCCGCGCTGGCGAATGTGGACGACCGCGACAACTGGAAGGTGCATTTCGCCGACACCATGCGGGGCGGCCAGTACGTGAACAACTGGCGCATGGCGGAGCTTCACGCGGAGGAAGCACCCGACCGGGTGCGGGAACTGGAGGCCTGGGGAGCCCTGTTCGACCGCACCGCAGACGGACGAATTCTCCAGCGCAACTTCGGGGGGCATAGGTATCCCCGTCTGGCCCACGTGGGTGATCGGACGGGGCTGGAGATGAT
>JBKPAO010000146.1:0-4920 GCA_046726475.1 Gemmatimonadota bacterium
GACCATCCTGGCCGCGCTGGGTGCGCGAGACATGGAGTCGCCCTCAGGCGACCGCCAACACACGTGCTCGGCACTGGAAACCTGGCGCGCCGCGGTTGCCCGCGAGTTGGGCGTGCCGAAGTACACCGTGCTCACAGATGCTGCGCTCCGGGCAATCGCCACTGAGCGCCCGCAAACCAGGGAAGAGCTCGCTCGCATTCCTGGAGTGGGACCCCGCATTCTGGCGAAGTTCGGCGATGACGTGCTACGTCAGGTAGTGGAGCAAGCTGCGCCGCTCGCGGATGTTGGAGCCTCAGGATCCATCGTGGCCGAGGGGCTCGTGAGGTAGTTGGATCGGCTCGGCCGATCCGTTAGGTTGGTGCTGCCATGGACGACTCTCTCTATTTCACCGAGCAGCACCACCAGGTCCGCGAAATGGTGCGGGCCTTCTCCCGGACCCACATCGCCCCGGTAGCGGCTGAGCTGGACCGAACCTCCTCCTTCCCATGGGAGAATATCAAGGCCATGGGCGAGCTCGGTCTCCTCGGCGTGCCCTGGAGCGACGAGCTGGGCGGGGCCGGGATGGACCAGCTCTCCTATTACATCACCATCCATGAGATGGCAAAGGTGGACGCGAGCCACGCCCTCACCATCAGCGCCCACACCAATCTCGGCACCTCTCCCATCGTCGAGTTCGGGACCGACGAGCAGCGGCGCCGCTACGTACCTCTCCTCGCCTCGGGGCGGGTTCTCGGTGGGTTCGGTCTCACCGAGCCGGGGTCGGGAAGCGATGCCGGGAGCACCGCCAGCACCGCGGTCGACAAGGGTGATCACTTCCTGTTGAACGGCTCGAAGATCTTCATCACTCATGCTGGAGTGGGAGAGATCTTCGTCGTGACCGCGCGCACCGAGCCGGGGCGGGGCAACAAGGGAATCACCAGCTTCATTGTCACCAAGGATACCGTCGACCTGGACACCTGCCGGAAGGTCGGCGTGGGACACGCTCCCGATTTGCCCAAGACCCCCGGTGTCCGAGCAGGGAAGAAGCAGGACAAGATGGGATGGCGCGCGAGCGATACTCGGGAGCTCGTATTCGAGGACGCCAGGGTTCCGAAGGAGAATTTGCTGGGGAAGCCGGGCTATGGGTTCATCAACTTCCTCAAGACACTCGATGCAGGGCGCATCGGAATCGCGGCGCTTTCGCTCGGTATCGCCGAGGGTGCCTACGAAGAGGCGCTGCGCTATGCCGGCGTCCGCAAGCAGTTCGGCCGACCGATCGGCAGTTTTCAGGGAGTGAGCTTTCAGCTCGCCGACATGGCGCTGGAGATCGAGGCCGGGACCCACCTGCTATACCATGCCGCCTGGCTCAAGCAGAATGGACGGCCGTTCAAGAAAGAGGCGGCCATGGCCAAGCTGTATTGTTCCGAGTTGGCCATGCGTACGACCACCAAGGCGGTTCAGATCTTCGGGGGCTATGGCTACACCACCGAATACCCGGTCGAGCGTATGATGCGGGACGCCAAGGTCTGCGAGATCGGGGAAGGCACCAGCGAGATCCAGCGGATTGTGATCGGAAGGCAGATCTTGGGACAGCTGGTTGACTGAAGGCTATCGGCGCTATCAGCTATCGGCCGCCCCAGGCTCGCTCGGATTGGCCTCGCAGCTCAGGTTGCACTGCGCTGATAACTGATAGCTGTTGCCGATAGGTTAGAGTCGAAGGCTGACGCGAATAGCCTTACGCCCCGCTCCATTGCCCTAAACTAGTCCCTCTTATACAATTACAGCCCAGCAGCGCGCTCTCGCGGCATGCTCCTCGTTCGGTGGTGGGCAGGCCCGCCGAGAGCGCGTTCTTTTATGATGTTCTAGCGGCGGCTGAGGTCGCATTTTGAAGCGTGAAATCCTGATCAACGGGAGCCAGCGCGAGACCCGCGTGGCGATCCTGGAAGACGACCGCCTGGTGGAGCTGCTGGTGGATCGCCCCGACCACCGCCGGAGCGTGGGCGACATCTATCTGGGCCGGGTCGAGGCGGTCCTCCCCGGGATTCAGGCGGCGTTTGTCGACATCGGTCAGGAAAAGAGCGCGTTCCTCCACGCCTCCGATCTGCTGGAGCCCGACGAGGACGAGGAGCCGGAGGACGAGCCGGCCGACGAACCGGTTCCCGCCGACCCTTCGAGCGCCGAAGCAGTTGTCGAGGGCGCCGTGGAAGAGTTGCCGGCGGAGCAGAAGAGTGCCTGGCGAAGTCGTGACCGCCGCCGGCGGCGGAACAACGGAGCGCAGACCGAGCGTTCCGAGCCCGGCGAGCGACGACAGCGCGAGATTTCTCCCCGCCGAGCGCTGCCCAACATTCAGGACATCCTCAAGAAGGGTCAGACCCTCCCCGTTCAGGTCACCAAGGAGCCAATCGGGACCAAGGGCTGCCGAGTCACCGCTCAGATCTCCCTCCCCGGTCGCTTTCTAGTGTACATGCCGTACGCCTCGAAGGTGGGGGTCAGCCGCAAAATCGAGAGTCGGGAGCAGCGGGCCAAGCTCCGGGAAATGGTCTCCAAGCTCCTGCCCAAGGATGCCGGCGGAGTGATCGTGCGTACGGTTGCCGAGGGCGTGACGGAAGAACACTTTCGCCGGGAGATCGATTCACTTCTCGCCCTTTGGAAGAAGATCAACCGCAAGAAGACGTTCGTGCGCCGGGCACCGGCGCTGCTGCAACGCGAGACCAGTCTTACCCGCGGCATCATCCGCGATCTCTTCAGCAGTAAAGTCGACGCCCTCCACGTCGATATGAAGGAGCTGTACAACGAGATCGAGCACTATCTGCAACAGATCGATCCGGAGCTGATGAGCCGGGTACACCTCTACTCCGAAGCCACTCCGCTGTTCGACAAGTTCGACATCGAGTCCGAGATCCGCGATCTGTTCAAGGCGCGGGTGGAGCTCCCCACGGGGGGCTCGCTGGTGATTCAACCCACCGAGGCGTTGGTCAGCATCGACGTGAACACCGGGCGATACACCGGAAAGAAGGACCCGGAGAAGACCATCCTGAGGACCAACCTCGAGGCGGCCCGCGAGATCGCCCGGCAAATCCGACTCCGCGACATCGGCGGGATCATCGTGTGCGACTTCATCGACATGGAGACCCGGTCCAACCGGGACAAGGTGCTGCAGGAGCTGCGCACGCACCTGGGACGGGACCGCGCCCGCACCAAAGCGTTCGCCGTGTCGGAGCTCGGCCTGGTCGAGATGACCCGGCAGCGGGTGCGGCCGTCCCTGTGGCACTCGATGACGACCGACTGTCCCACGTGTGCCGGGACCGGGAGAGTGTTCACCCCCGAGGTGGTGGCGCGCCGATTGGAGCGTGCCCTCAAGCGTGCGGGACACGAGCGGCGCGAACGTCAGCTCAGCGTCCGGCTCCATCCGGAAGTGGCGTTGTATCTCTTGGAGGAAGAGCCCCGCCTGCTGCAGACGCTCACCAAGATTACTGGTGTCGACATCGAGCTCCGGGATGATCCCATGATGCGGCTCGACGAGTTCCGCCTGATGAGCCGGCCGGCGGGGCGGGATGTGACGGATCTGTACGCGGTAGCGTAGAGGCGGGGCAGCGAGGCAGAAACTGCTGCGTCTAGTCCTCAGCACGAACCCGGATTAATCACTGACCGCTGTTCCGCCGCCCCACTTGTCTCAACCGACGGTCCCACCTACTTTTACGGGCTGATTTTCGTCCGACCATCAACAGCTACAGGAACGCATGTACGCCATCATTCGCGCCGGCGGCAAACAATTCAGGGCTGAGAAGGGCAAGACCCTTCGGCTCCCGCTCATGAGCGCCGAAGCCGGTTCCAAGGTCACCTTTGACGAGGTGCTCCTCTCCTCCGACGGGAAGACGGTCAAGGCCGGCGCCCCGCTGGTCAAAGGCGCCAAGGTCGTCGGCGAGGTCGTTGGCGCCGGTAAGGAGCCGAAGATCTACGTATTCAAATTCAAGCGGCGGAAGAATTACCGCCGGAAGACCGGGCATCGGCAGGGTTACACCGAAGTCCGAATCACCGATCTCCAGTTGGGCTGAGGAATACATGGCACACAAGAAGGGCGTCGGCTCTAGCCGAAATGGCCGCACCAGCAACCCGCAGTACCTCGGCGTGAAGCGGTACGGCGGCGAAAAGGTCGTCGCAGGGAACATTCTGGTTCGTCAGCGGGGGACCAGATTCCACGCTGGCAGAAATGTCCGCCGAGCCAATGACGACACCCTGTTCGCTCTGGTGGACGGCGTGGTGAAGTTCGAGTACAAGGACAAGAACCGGCAAAAGGTGTCGGTCTACCCGGCGGCGGAAGCAGCGGCGAACTGAGCGTACCCGGGAGATAAGGTGGGACGCGGAGCTGCTCCGCGTCCTTTTTTGTTATAATGGCTATGGGCTAGGGCTAGCTCATTGCCCACTAGCTATCACCTACGACCCTTCCCCTGAAGGGAACCGACCATGACTAGATCGACTCTCTTCGACCGCCTCAATCAGGAGCTCGAGGCGTTCGGCAAGAAGGCACAGGCAGCACTAGACGAGGGAAAGCTGCAGATTGAGCTGCTCCGGCTCCGCCGTCGCCAGGACAACGCGGCGCGCGATCTCGGCCTGTTGGTACACCGGAGGGACCGCGGTGGCGAGCTGGAGCCGCGCCGGATCGATGCGTTGATGTCCCGGCTGGACGACTTGAAGGCCGAGATCGCCAGACTTGAGCTGCAGATCACTGAGGCACGGCGGAGAACATCGTCTGCTCCGGCGAGCGCGGCTGCCAGCGCACCGGCCAATGTCGGGGCGGATCAGAGCGACACGCCGACTGCGGGGTAGGCTACGCGCGGGATGCCTGGTCGAGTCGGGGGGCTATGGCAACCCGGATCCGATCGGGATAGTTGCCGCAGAGCCCATCCACTCCCAGGCGCACCATCCGGTCGAGATCTCCCA
>JBKPAO010000147.1:0-22989 GCA_046726475.1 Gemmatimonadota bacterium
CTCCTCCGCGACCACCGCGCGAAACGCCTCGTGTTCGATCGGGGTTGCGGGATACGGGAACGATGCACGGACGACGCCAC
The DNA here is from genome assembly GCA_046726475.1 of Gemmatimonadota bacterium. Taxonomy (GTDB): domain Bacteria; phylum Gemmatimonadota; class Gemmatimonadetes; order Gemmatimonadales; family GWC2-71-9; genus CAVVWJ01. The sequence continues at coordinate 81 of JBKPAO010000147.1, forward strand.
GCTTGAGGAGATACACCCGATCGTCGCCCAGCTCTCCGGGATCTCGATAGACAAAGGTGAGGAGATCGATCGCGCTTCGGGCTCGGCTGGTGGCCGCGAGTAACCACTCCAGCTGCTCGAACTTTTCCCGCCATTTCGCCGCCAGCTCGAAGCGCGCGGCCGCAGCGGCCTCCTGCATCGCAGCAACCACCCGGTCGATGGGCTGGATCGTCCGGCCCTCCAGAAATGCGACAGCCGTATCTACCCTGCGCTGGTACTCGCGCTGCGAGACCAGGCCGGCACAGGGTCCGGTGCAGAAGCCGAGCTCGTGCCGTATGCAGGCCGCCTGCTTTGGCTCATCGAAGAGATCGCCCTGTCCTGCGAACACTGCCGGCATCGAGGTCGCGCAGTCCCGCAGCCCTAAGAGATCATTGAGGGTACGGACGGCTTCGAGCATACGGGACATCGACTGAAACGGTCCATAGCACCGCACGTCCTCGCGGGTAACCGCTCCCCCACCGTATACCCTGGGCGCGGGACCTCCGGCGATCTTGATTAGCGCCGACCGGCGGGTGCGGTTGCCTTTATGGTTGAAGTAGGGGCGGTACTTCCGGATCTGCCGCAGCTCGCCGAGGTAGGCAGCGAACTCGCTGGGCACGTATTCCCACCGAATCTCGCTGGCGGCGTAGAGAATGCGGGCCGCCTTGTCATCCGGATATTCCGCGCGAAAATAGGTCAGCAGCCGGGTGCGCAGCCGCTTGGCTTTGCCTACATAGAGCACCCTGCCCGTCGCATCGAACATCTGGTAGACACCCGGCCGGTTCTCAGCGAGCGAGCGGACTCGGCGCTGGAGTTGCGCCAGGTCGGTTGACGGCAGCTGAGCGGTGCGTTGAGCGCGAGATCGACTCACGACTGACAGCGGTGACAAAAGACGGTGATCCTGGCATCGATCGCATGCGTGCCAGTCAGGCGGGTGCCACAGTTCCGGCAGGATTCTCCCTCCCGGCCGTAGACCAGCAGCTCGAGCTGAAAGTTCCCCGGCTCGCCGGTGCCGGTGCGATAGTCACGAAACGTCGTTCCGTTGGATTGGATCGCCGCCGACAGAATGCGGCGGATCTCGGCGTGCAGCCGGCGGTGGTCGTCCGAGCGGAGCAGGTTGGCAGGCTTGGACGGATCGATGCCGGCGGCGAACAGGGCCTCGTTGGCGTAGATGTTTCCCACGCCGGCAAGATGTCGCTGATCCATGATCACCTTCTTGACGGCCTGCCGGCTTCGCTTCAATGCCTCCCCCAGCCGTTCCGGCGAGAAGTCAGCGTCCAGTGGCTCGGGACCGATGGCCGTGGTGTAGCGTTCCCAGCCTTTGGGATCGAGCAGCAACAGCGTCCCCAATCGGCGTACGTCGCGATAGACCAGCTCGCCCCCACGATCCAGTTCCGCCCGGAGAACAGCATACCTCGCCTCGTCGGGCGAGAGAGCTCGCCGATGAACCGTGAGCGAGCCCGTCATCCCCGGCTGGATGACCAGCCAGTCGGAGTCGAGCTGCAGGACGGCGTGCTTGGCACGCCGGTACACTTGGCGTATGGTGGCGCCGGTCAGTCGACGGATGAGCCGGCGTTGGGTAACCCCCCGAAGAACGTCGTCATGGCTGAGGGTGACCCGTCGGATGGTGCGGCCGACCAGTGCTGGTCGGATGTCTCGAACGATGGTTTCGACTTCGGGCAGTTCGGGCATTGCCGTCAGGGCGTGACGGTTACCGTCCCCCTCATAGTGGGGTGAATGCTACAGTGATAGGCGAAGGTTCCCTGGGTCGAAAACGTCGTCTGGAAGGTGCTCCCGACGTTCAGATTCCCCGAGGTAAAAGAGCCGTCGTCCGCGGTGATGTTGTGAGTCACTCCGCTGGTGCTGTACGCGCTGGCGGTCTGGTCGTCGTTGAACCACTGGACCACGCCGCCGTCAGCGAGAGAGATCGTCAGTGGATTGGGAGTGAAGGCCGCGGTTCCTTTATTCTGAGCCCCGACGACGATCTCGATCCCGTTGGCCGGGAGCTGTCGACCGGTTGGCTGATTGACATCGGTTGTATCGCTACCGCAGCTGGCGAGTGAGACGGTGGCAAGGACAGCAGTTGTGGATCGAAGCAAACGCATGAGAACTCCTCCTCATCTGGCCTGCGGCGCACCAATGGCACGCCGCTTTTCCAACCGTGCCGCTTCTCGCCAGCCGATATCGTGCCGGAAAATTTTTCCCTCGTAAACAACCGACTCGGCGGCCTGGCGACTGATTCGTTGGGCTTCCGTGAAGTTCATCCCGACGCCGGTTGCCGTCAACACTCGCCCGCCGTCGACTCGGAGTACGCCATCGTTGTCTCGTCTGGTGCCGGCATGAAAGATGGTCGCTCCGGGCGGGAGTCGATCCGGAATCTCGATGGCGGCACCCTTCTCCGGATGGTCGGGATAGCCCCGGGAGGCGAGAACCGTGGTTACTCCGGCTCCGCGTACCAGGTTCATTCGGACGGGCGCCTCTCCCCGGGCGACTCGCCAAAAGCAGTCAGTCATCCCCTGCGAGATCAATGGCAGTGTGACTTGCGCCTCTGGATCTCCCAGGCGGCAATTGAACTCCACAACCGAGGGGATTCCGGCATCATCGATCATGAGGCCGGCGTACAAAACCCCTATGAAGGGAGTTCGCAGCCGTTGCATCTCTTCCAGCGTAGGCAGCAGGACGTCCCGCTTGATTCTCTCCAGCAGGGCGGGGCCGGCGATCGCCACCGGACTGTAGGCGCCCATCCCGCCGGTGTTCGGACCGGCGTCGCCCTCGAGCAGCCGTTTATGGTCCTGGGCGACGGGGAGGAACTCAACCTCTTCCCCGTTGGTTACCGCCATGACCGAGATCTCTTCCCCCTCGAGATAGGCCTCGATCACGACGGTTCTCCCCGCGTCCCCGAACTGCCCCGCTTCTAGCATCGACCGAACGGCCCTACTCGCTTCGGCGCGGGTGGTGCAAACTATTGCACCTTTGCCGGCCGCGAGGCCGGAGGCCTTCACCACCAGAGGCTCCGGTTGCGCCTCCACGTGCGCCAGAGCCGGCCCTAGCTCAGTGAAGGTCCGGCTAGCCGCCGTCCGCACGCCGGCGGCGCTCATGACCTGCTTGGCGAACGCCTTGGAGGCCTCCAGCTGCGCAGCCGCGGCGCTGGGGCCGAATACGGCCCTTCCCTCGGCCCGAAGCCGGTCGGCCAAGCCCCGGGCCAGCGGAATCTCCGGACCGACCACTGTGAGATCGATGCCGTACATGTCGGCGGCATCGGCCAGCCGGTCCAGATCGTCGACCGCGATTGGGAGGTTGGTTGCGAGGCTCGTAGTCCCAGGATTCCCGGGCGCGCAGTACACTTCGGCGTCGCTATTTTCCCGGCGGAGAGCCCAGCAGAGCGCATGCTCACGCCCTCCGCTGCCGACGACGAGCAGTCTCACGGTTTCTGCGCGTTCCTGAAGGCCTCACGCGCCCGATCAGCGGCGCGACGGGCCGCGTCGGCCAGTTGCGATGCCAGCTCGCGAGCCTCTCCTGCGTAGTAGCTTCCCGCGGCGGCTACATCGTCACGCCAGGGTCGCTCACCGGCGTCGCCGCTACGCCGGATGTACTCACCCCGAAGAATCCGATCGTATTCGCCGCTGGCCACCCAGCGCTGCAGCTCGGCGGCGCGGACAGTGTGCATGGGATGAGTCAGGGCCAGGGTGCTCAGCAGCTTATACACCACATCGAGCCCCTCGCCGCTGCTGGCGTATTCGTGAGCCTGCTGCATGAAGGCGTCGACGTTGAGCTGGCCCGCAAAGCCCGGTCCCCGGCCGCCGCCGGCCATCTTCATGTCCAGTCGCTGGGCTACGACGATATCCTGGGCGCCGAGCAGACCGGCACGGTCGGCCGACAGCTCGGACTTTCGGGACCATTCCAGGAACGCCAGCCGGACCGGAAGGACAACCAGCTCCGCGATGACCGGGAGTACCCCGAGACTCACCATCGCTAAGACAGCTGCGATCGTGCGATAGAGTGCGTGACCGCTCAGCACATGTCCCAGCTCGTGAGACAAAAGCACCCGAAGCTCGTCGTCATCGAGCAGTTCGAGTGCGGCGGAGTGCATCACGATGAATGGAGCATCGATCCCGTAGGCGCCGGCATTGAAGAACGGCGTCTGAGAGACATATAGCTCCGGGACGGGGGTCCAATCGAAGGTGGTCGTTACTTCCGTGTGCAGGTGCCACAGCTTGGGGAACTGAGTCGGGCCTACCCGCACCGCATTGCCCTGAAAGAGAAGGCGGATCCCCCGCTCACCCCCGAGCATGCCCAGCACTTTTCGGATGATCTCGTTCACCCCGGGGATTGCCCGCAGGGTTTGGAGGGCGGCGCGGTCGGCGGGATGTTCCCATGATACCGCGGCGATCTCAGGGAAACGCTGGCGGGGACGGAGAGCAGGAACGGTGGTTGTCATCTGGGACTCGGAGGTTGCAGACCCGGAATCGTACGAGTACTGCTCATGGTGGTTTCAAAGTGAGACGCCATCACCTCGCGCTGGCGATCATCGCCTGATCCAAATCGGCGATGAGGTCGTCCGCATCCTCTACACCGCAACTGAGCCGAACCAGGCTATCGGTCAGGCCCATTGCCTGGCGCATGCTGGGTGGGACGGAGGCGTGGGTCATCGTTGCTGGATGACCTACGAGGCTTTCGACCCCGCCGAGCGACTCGGCGAGCACGAAGATTCGGGTGCTCTCGACAAAACGCCGCGCCCGGCCGGCATCACCTAGGTCGAGCGAGATCATCCCACCGAAACCGCTCATCTGTCGGCAGGCGATCTCGTGCTGCGGATGGGACGGCAGACCCGGGTAGTACACCTTCGTCACCAGCCGTTGGTGGGTGAGCCACTCCGCGATCCGGCGGCCGTTGGTATCGTGTTGGCGCATCCGAAGCGGCAGCGTCTTGATACCGCGCAGCGCCAGCCAGCAATCCATCGGGCCCGGGACCCCGCCCGCCGCGTTCTGGATGAAGCCCAAACGCTCCGCCACATCATCCCGCGAGGTAACCAGCAGGCCTCCAACCATGTCGCTGTGGCCGTTGAGATACTTGGTGGTCGAGTGAAGAACGATGTCTGCCCCGTGCTCCAGCGGACGTTGGAAGTACGGAGTCGCGAACGTGTTATCCACTACGCACAAATACCCGTGCGCCTGGGCCAGGTCACCCACCTCGCTCAGGTCGATCAGGTTCATCATGGGATTGGTGGGGGTCTCGCAATAGATCATTCTGGTGGCCGGCGTGAGAGCTTGCTCGATATTGCTCACTTGGCGCATATCGACGAAGCTCACTCGGATCCCGAGATTCCCGTAGATCCGCTCCATCAGGCGGTGACTCCCCCCATACACATTCTCGCCGCAGACGATGTGGTCCCCAGACTTGAACAGCTTGAGGACGGCATCCAGAGCGGCGAGTCCAGAACCGAACGCGAACCCGTGAGTGCCGCCCTCCAAGCTGGCGACATTCCGCTCCAGGGCTTCGCGGGTCGGATTCTGGGTGCGGGCGTATTCGTACCCCCGGTTCTTCCCGAGCCCTTCCTGGATATAGGTCGAGGTCTGGTAGATCGGTGTCATCACGGCACCGGACAGAGGCTCCACGATCTGCCCGGCATGCACCGAGCGGGTTGCGAAGCCGTGCTCGTGGTCCTTGGGAAGAATCCGGGTCATCGGGCCTACAAGAGAGGGTGGATAGAAGCGTAACACGGTTCACTGGTTAACTCCAACAACGGATAGCTAATAGCCACTGGCCCTATTTAGTTTCGCACCGTGTCGAACAACTCCTTTGAGGGCGGTACCGCTCGGTGTCTCATCGTTGATGACGATCCACAAGTACGCCAGGTTCTAACTCGAGTCATTGCGGCGTACGGTCTGTCGCCGATGGAAGCCTCCTCCGGCGCCGATGCGTTGGCTCTTTTAGAACGGGTAGGCGAGGTCCCTGTCTGCATCTCTGACATATACATGCCGGAGATGGACGGGGTGACCTTTCTGCGCGAGGCTCTGCAGCGCTACCCCGATATGGCCATCATCATGCTTACCGGGATGGCTGAGGTGGGTACCGCCGTCGAGTGCCTCAAGCTGGGAGCGCTGGACTACATCTCCAAGCCGGTCCTGATAGAGGAAGTGCGCGCCCGGCTGCATAAGGCGTTGGAAAAGCGTCGCCTGATCCTGGAAAATCGCTTCTATCAGCAGAGCCTGGAGCTGAGGGTGCAGGAACTCGACCGGAAGAATCGGGCGACCCTCATCAACGGGGTCCAGATGCTGGTGCAGGCACTGGAGGCCAAGGATGCGTACACCAGTGGACACTCCAGCCGGGTGAGCCGCTATGCGACGAAGACCGCCGTCCGGCTGGGTTTTGCCGACGAAGCGCTGGAGCACGTTCGCCTGGGTGGAGAGCTGCATGACATCGGGAAGATCGGCACCCGGGAGGCCGTCTTGAATAAGCCGGGACCGCTGACCGCGGACGAATTTCAGCACATCAAGGAGCACTCAGCCCTGGGCGAGAAAATTCTGGCGCCGTTCCTGGCTCAGTCTCCCGCGGTACTCCGCATCGTGCGCTCGCACCACGAGCGCATCGATGGCAGCGGCTTTCCCGATGCCATACGGGGAAGTCGGATTCCTCTGGAAGCACGCATTGTTGCCGTCGTGGACGCCTTCGATGCCATGACGACCAACCGCGCGTATCGGCCACAGCTGTCGGTCGGACAGGCGATTGAGGAGCTTCGCAGGTGTGTCGGTGTGCACTTCGATGCCCAGGTGGTAGAGGCGTTTCTCAGCGCACACGGCGACGGCTCCAAGCTCCCCATCTCCTGAGCGCGCGCGCTGCCATGTCGGACACCCTGATGATCAGCGTTTCCGGAATTCGGGGACACGTGGGAACCGATCTCACGCCGGAGCTGGTGGCCCGATACGCCGCGGCGTTAGGGGCATGGTCGCGCTCTGCTCGCAACCGACCGTCCGACCGTCCGACCGTCGTCCTCGGGCGGGACGCTCGGACCAGCGGCTCGATGTTCGCCCGAGCCGCGACCGCGGGCTTGATGTCGGTGGGGGCCGATGTCATTGATCTGGGCATCGTCCCAACCCCAACGGTTCAGTTGGCCGTAGAGCACCACCGGGCTGCGGCCGGTCTTATCCTTACTGCCAGCCACAACCCGATCGAATGGAATGCCCTGAAGTTCGTGGGGCCGGATGGGATCTTCCTGGACTCCGACGCGGGAAAGGCGGTTCGCACGCTGGCGGAGCAGGGGCCACCGCGATCTACTTGGAACGGCCTGGGCACTGTAACGGAAGATCCCGAAGCCATTGGCCGGCATCTCGACGCGATCCTCGCCTTACCGATGATCGACGTGGCGATGATCCGGAGCCGTGGGTTCACCGTCGCACTCGACTGCGTGCGAGGGGCCGGCGCGGGAGCGATCATTCCACTGCTGGAACGGCTGGGCTGCCGGGTCCACGGCATCAACCTGGAGATGGACGGCCGCTTCCCGCGTGCTCCAGAGCCGGTGCCCGAGAACCTGGCCGAGCTCGGCCAGCTGGTGCGGCGCTCGGGTGCCCACATTGGCCTGGCGGTGGATCCCGACGTGGACCGGCTCGCACTCGTGGATGAGGCTGGACAGCCGATCGGCGAAGACTACACTCTTGCCTTTGCGGTCCGCGCTGTGTTGGACGGGCGCCTCAAGGGAGGGACGCCTCCCACGGTGGTGGCGAATCTGTCGACCAGCCTGGTGGTGGAGGATGCCGCGCGGCTGAGAGGTGCCCGCTTCGTCCGGACTCCTGTCGGAGAGGCGAACGTCGCTCGCAGCATACGCGACGAGGGTGCCTTGATCGGTGGCGAGGGCAACGGGGGCGTGATGCTGCCGGCTCTCCACATCGGGCGTGATGCCCCCCTGGGGGTGGCCTTGATCTTGCAGCTTCTTGCCCAGACTGGGGTAACGTTATCCCGGTTGGTCGATGAGTCGCCCCGGTATACCATCGTTAAGGCAAAGGCATCCCGCGGTTCCGATCTCCCGATTCTCTACGACCGGCTCCGCTCTCGTTTCCCCGATGCTCTTGTCGATGAAAGAGATGGCTTGCGGCTGGCGTGGCCGGATCGCTGGCTCCACGTAAGGCCTTCCGGAACCGAGCCAATCCTGCGACTCATTGCGGAAGCACCGACCGAGGCCGACGCTCAGGCACTGGTCGCTGCCGGCCGAGAACTCTTGGACTGAGGTTTCGACGACGATGTGTGGTATTGTCGGCTACATCGGACCGCGCGAGGCCGCCGGACTCCTCCTCGAAGGACTCCGGCGACTCGAGTACCGCGGCTACGATTCGGCTGGAATTGCCGTCGTAAATGGCCGTGGCCTGAAGATCATGAAGGCCGCCGGGAAGCTCTCTGTGCTGGAGAGCGAGCTCACGGCGAACATACCGCAGGGAACGATCGGCATCGGTCACACCCGCTGGGCTACTCACGGGGCCCCAACAACTACCAACGCACATCCCCACACCGATCAATCCGGCCGCATCGCCGTCATTCACAACGGCATCATCGAAAACTCGGGGTCGATTCGAAAGGCGCTGGAGCAGCGGGGTCATACCTTCAAGTCGGACACCGACACCGAGGTACTCGCCCACCTGGTCGGCGAGTTCTACCAGGGCAACCTGGAAGATGCTGTGGCCAGCGCGCTCCGCGACGTAGAAGGCGCCTACGGACTGGCGTTCATCTCGGCGGACGAGCCTGACGTGATCGTCGCCGCCCGCAACGGCTCCCCTCTGCTGGTTGGGGTGGGGGAGAACGAGTGGTTCGTCGCCTCGGACGCCTCGCCGCTACTTCAGCATACCCGGGCCGTTGTCTACCTGGATGATGGGGAGATGGTGGTCCTCACCCGCGACGGGTACCGCGTGCGCAACCTGGAGACGGCGAGGATCAGCAAGCCGGTCAATCAGATCGATTGGGACCTCGCGACGGTGGAGCGGGGCGGCTATCCGCACTTCATGCTCAAAGAGATCTGCGAGCAGCCGGAGAGCCTGTGCAACACCCTGCGCGGCCACCTGTTGGAGGAGGAGGGGACGGCACGGGTCAGCGGCCTGAACCTGACCGACGAGGAGTTGAAGCAGTTCGAGCGAGTGATCATCACCGCGTGTGGAACCTCGTGGCACTCCGGGATCATCGGCGAATACATGATGGAGGAAATGGCCCGGTTGCCGGTGGAGGTCGAGTATGCCTCCGAGTTCCGCTACCGGAACCCCGTGGTCGATCCCAAGACGCTGGTCATCGGCATCTCCCAGTCAGGCGAGACGGCGGACACCCTCGCCGCCATTCGCGAGGCGAAACGCCGGGGCGGTCGTACGATCGGTCTGGTGAACGTGGTCGGCTCGACCATCGCCCGCGAGGTGGACGGGGGCATCTATCTGCACGCCGGCCCTGAGATCGGCGTGGCCAGCACCAAAGCCTTCACCAGCCAGGTCGCTGCGCTTTCATTGATAACCCTACGCATCGCCCGGCTGCGGAACCTCAGCATTCTTCAGGGACGTGAGTTCATCCGGGCGTTGCGACGGCTTCCGGAGCAAGTGTCGGAGATCCTGGATCGCGCCCACGAAATCGAGGCGCTTGCCGATCGGTTTCTGAGCACCAGCAAGAACGCGCTCTATCTGGGCCGGGGCGTGAACTTCCCAGTTGCGTTGGAAGGCGCGCTCAAGCTGAAGGAGATCTCGTACATTCATGCCGAGGGGTATCCGGCGGCGGAGATGAAGCACGGCCCGATCGCACTCATCGACGAGAACATGCCGGTCGTCTTCATCGCTCCGCGCGATGCCGTGCACTCGAAGATCGTGTCCAACATCGAAGAGGTGAAGGCACGCGGCGGCAAGGTGATCGCGCTGATCAACGACGGTGACGCGGAGATTCAGCGGTTGGCCGACGCAACCTTCACCATTCCGGAGACGCTGGACCTGCTCACGCCGATGCTCACCAGCATTCCGCTGCAACTCTTATCGTATTACGTGGCGGTCCGCCGCGGCTGCAACGTGGACCAGCCTCGAAACCTTGCCAAGTCGGTGACCGTGGAGTAGCCGGCGAGCTGATAACGCCGCCTCCCCCACCGCACTTGGCATCTCAAACGACAAACCCCCGTGGACTCGGGGGTTTGTCTTTTTGTAGCAGTCTGGACTGCACGATCAGGGAGTGTCGCGGGTCTCGATGGCGAGATAGGGCACATCGTCCTGAGCAATGTTTCGGAGCCACTGCGCCAGGTCCCCCAGCGAATCAGGAGGATAGATGCCCCGAGCCCCCTCCAATCGCCGGATCACGGTTACGGTGTCGCCTTCCTGACTATATCGAGCCGTATAGTTGCCCCATTTCCCCGCCACTTCGATCGAGGGCGGCAGGCGGACATTCCAGCCAGTTGGCAACGCGAGCCTCAACTCGGATTCGGTGGTTGCCGGCCCGATGATCTTGGCGGCGTCAATGGGAAAGCGTCTCGGCCCTCTCGCCTCGAGGGTGGTGGCGGCGTCGGCCATCCCCCGCATGCTGGGGAAGGGAAGCGTCAGGATCATCGTGCCTCCATCCCCGGTCGATCGCGCCGCGACGCCATGGACGATCCGCAGCGCGACACGCGGCTCTGCCCCCAAGTCCCGGCCGTCGAAGATCTCAAGGCTGTCTGCGTCGGCGCCGGGAAACAGCTTGGTCGCGATCGAGCGGGCGAAATCAGCCCGGCGGGTTGAGTCGATCGGGCCCACAAACAGGCCCCGCAGACCGTACTGCCGACTCCCATGCCCGAGCTCCTGGTACGACGCGGTAACGTAGCCGTCGGGGGAGAGGGCACCGCTGATGAGGGTCTGATTCAGGTTGTCGGTCGGTGCAGCTTCCGGCAGGGTGACCTGTTCCGATGTACCGTCCGGATAGATGATGAGACCAAACTGTCCCTGGTCGGACTCCGGCAGCTCCCCATAGGGAGCTAACTCTGCAGTCAGATCGAGGTACATCCTGCCTGCAGGACGTTCCACCACGGCAATCGCATGATCGAACTGCTGAATCGACGGTAATCCGCGTTCTACCCGATCGCCCGAGTTGAGGAGAACCGGGTACGCCCGGAAGCCGAGCGCCCTGGCCGCCGCAACAAATAGAGTTGCCTTGTCCTTGCAGTCGCCGTAGCCGCTCGTCACTACCTCTGACGGAGTCCGCGGCTGGTACCCCCCAAGTCCGAGAGCAATGGAGACGTAACGGATGTCCTGGGCGACCCAGCGCTGCACGGCGCGAAGCGAGTCCTCAGGGGTGCCGGCAGCTCCTAGCAGTGAGCGGAGCTGGGCGCGAATGGCGTGGTTAATGGCGTAACGGTCGCGGGCGAGCTCCGCGTACCAGCTCCCTATGTCCTCCCATTTAGTCGGAGCTGACAGGCCGATGCTCATGATCACCCCGTTCGAGTCGGCCATGAACTCTTCGGGCGTCAACCGGGGAACATCCTGCCTGGCCCACACGTACGTGCGACGGCCGTGGGATACCGTTTCCCGGCGGCGGAAGTCCAGGTTGCGTTCGATCAGGTGCGGCTGCATCGCCGAGGGCAAATCGACGACATAGCGGGAGCGGCGGGTAAGGCTACCGGTCTGCACATTCCAGCTCTGGAGGAAATCGCCGGTCAGGAAAGGCTTCAACTCCTCGACGGTATAGCTCCAGTCGACGATCGTTCCCGGAGCGACACCACTTAGCGAATATCTCCGGACTTTGGTGTCGCTATAGACCGGGTTGTCCATCGCCGCGGGTACGTCCGCGTCCTGGACCTGAGTGGGGGCCTCACTGACGACGGTGCCATCGGGGCGCACGACCCGAATCCAGTTCACCGTCAGCCGCTGATGTCCCGGGCTGTAGGAGAATTCATGCTCGGCAAGGTCGGTCACCGCGTCCGTGGTGAGGATCTGGGTGACCTGGCGGTAAGTCTCGACTCCGGTGCCATCCATTTCATAGCGTACCACTCCGTCATCCAGCAGCAGAACGACGTCATCATCGGGGTACGCGGCAGGATTTACCGCGAGGCGGTAGATCGTATCACTTCGGACCGAGGGATCCCCGGCGGGTGTGATGACCGGTGCCTGGCCCAGTATCGGGGAGGCGGAGAGCAGGACGGAAAGGAGGAGAAGGCCGGACGCACGCATGCTGAGCCCCGAGTTCGGCGAGGTCCTGGCGCGGGCGGGGCGGGCAGGTCGTCGCATTCCAAACGGTGAGCGAAATCGATCACTGGGGGTGCAAGAGGAAGGCCAATGACCGGCAACGTGGCGGCGCCCAGACCAGCCGATTATGAGGGAAGAGCACTGCGATATGTGGGAAGGATTCGCCGCAGGAGAGCCACAATCGAATGCGGGTTCCTACGCCGGCAGACTCCAACTTGCTCCGACTTCAGTGCCCACTACGCGCCAGCGCTCCGATCCCGCCGCGGCTAAGAACCGGTGTATCGGCTCCCCGACCGGTTCCCGGCTGAGGCGAAACGTCGAGTGATGCACCGGGAGCACGTATTCGGCTCCGAGTCGCTGGAACATCATCCAGGCCTGTTCCGGGGACGCGTGATTGTTGATCCAGGGATCGTACGCGCCGATGGGGAGGATTGCGAGGTCGATTCTGGTCTCGCGCCCCAGCCGGGTGAGCACATCGGTGTAGGCCGTATCCCCGGCGAACAATACCGTACGTCCCTGCTTTTGGAGCAGATAACCCCCATACCCCCGATGCCGGTCGGTGATCATGCGAGCTCCCCAGTGCCGAGCGGCCGTGGACTCGATCCTCACCCCGTCGACGCTCATGCTCTGGCCCCACGCAAGCTCATGCACTCTCCGGAAGCGAGCGACCAGGTCCGCGTTCCCCGGCTGCACTACCACGGGGATGTCTCTCGGCAGGGATCGGAGGGTGCCCAGATCGGTATGATCCATGTGGGCGTGAGAGAGAAGGATGGCGTCGAGCGGCGGCAGCTCGCGGGGGTGTAGCGCGGGGTGTACCAATCGGCGCGGTCCGAGCTTTGCCAAACCCCGTCCGATGCCGATACGCTGCTCCAAGGCGGGATCGGTCACCAGCCAGGAGCCCAGGAAATTGAGCAGCACAGTCGCGTGTCCCAGCCAGGCAAGCGTCAGTCGATCGTCGCGCCACGACCCAGGCTCCGGCCGTTGCGGTGCTGGGGCTATTTGAGTTCGGGGAGGTGCGTTCTTCATCTCAACCACAATCGAATGGTTTATCACGATTCAGAGGCTGCTGAATCGTACACGCAATCGCGGGTATTTTCAGAAAGTTCCGACGCTCTGTCGGGCAGTGTTGAACCGGTGAGGATGGGGCATGAGGGTTGTCTTGCAACGGGTTTCCCGAGCTTCGGTGACGATCGGCGGCCGGGTAAGCGGCGCTATCGGGACGGGTTATTGTCTCCTGGTTGGGTTCACCCACGGCGACACCACGGCGCAGGTAGATTGGATGGCCGAGAAGGTGGCGGGACTCCGGCTGTTCAGCGATAAGGCGGGAAAGATGAATCTGGGGTTAACCGACGTCGGGGGCGCAGTCCTGGTTGTGTCGCAGTTCACCCTTTACGGTGATGTCGCGAAAGGCCGACGGCCATCCTTTATTGATGCCGCCCGCCCCGAGGTGGCCATCCCACTGTACCAGGGGTTCCTCGATGCTCTGCGGCAACACAATCTTACAGTCGCGGCCGGCGAGTTCGGCGCTGACATGCAGGTGGAGATCCACAATGACGGGCCAGTCACGATAATTCTGGACCGTTCTCCATGACCATCGCTCCCCTGACGACCATCGCTCCGCTGACACTGGCATCCTCGTCTCCCCGGAGGCGACAGCTGCTCGAGATGCTGGGAATTCCGGTACGCGTCGTCCCCTCCCATATTCCCGAGGTACGACGCTCGCTGGAGACTCCGGTTGACTACGTCGAGCGTCTGGCGCGGGAGAAGGCGCTCAGCGTTCCGGGGACGCTAGTCCTGGGAGCCGATACCACCGTAGTAGTGCGTGATGCAGTCCTGGAAAAGCCTACCGACCCAGCGGACGCGCTCCGGATGCTGCAGCGGCTTCAAGGCCGCACCCACCAAGTGGTGACCTCAGTGGCACTGGTCGCCGACGAATCGGTGCACCAGGCGACCGACGTCACCAACGTCACATTCCGACGGGTATCTGATGACTTCCTGGAGGCCTACGTTGCCACGGGCGAGCCGATGGACAAGGCGGGCGCGTACGGCATTCAGGGGTACGGCGCCGCTTTGGTTGAGCGAATAGAAGGCGACTTCTTCAGTGTGATGGGATTGCCGCTTCGGCTGGTGCTGAACTTGATGCGAGAGGCGGGCCGGGAGTATCGGTTTGGGAGGTAGGCGGGGAAGCGGGGAAGCGGGAAGGGAGAATCCGACGACGAGCCTCTATTACGACAGCTTGAGCGAAGATTGGTATCCTCGGCCCCGCATTACCCTCCGGCTTCCCCGCTTCCCCGCTTCTCCGCTTCCCCGCCGACACCCTTCACCCGGTACACCTGTACCGATCTCGTTCTGCCGCGTAGTGCCATGGCGGGCAGATATTCGTAGTCCGCGTGGTCCTTGACCACTTGACAGAGCGCTTCGCTGACGAGAATTTCGCCGGGCCCTGCTTCCGAGCAGAGTCGGTTGGCCACATTCACCGCGTCTCCGATGACGGTGTATTCCAGGCGGCGATGGCTCCCGATGTTGCCCGCGAACACCTCACCATAGTTGATCCCGATACCTACCCCAATCTCCGGGCGCCCTGCCAGCGACCACTGCTGGTTCAGCCGGGCCACGCCCCGTTGCATTGCGACCGCTGCCCGAAGGGCGCGATCGGCATCGTCGGCGTGCGCGATGGGGGCTCCCCAGAGAGCCATGATGGCGTCGCCCACAAACTTGTCGAGCGTACCGCCATGCTCGAAGATGATCTCGACCATATCACTGAAGTACTCCGTCAGCAGCTGCGCGATGGCGTCGGGCCCCATCGACTCCGCCATCAAGGTGAATCCGCGGATATCACTGAAGAGAATGGTGATCGGGCGGCGCTCCCCCCCGAGCGGTACAATGGCCTCCTGCTGAGCGATCTCGGCCGCGATGTTGGGAGCGAAGTACCGCTCGAAGTTGGAGCGCACCAGTGCCTCCCGCCGTACCTGCTCCGCATAGCGACTGTTGCGGATGCCGATCGCCACCAGCCCACTGAACGCCACCAGAAATTGCAGGTCCTCGTCGCTGAAGGAATTTGCGGCGGTAACACTGTCCACGTAGAGCAATCCCAGAATCCGATCGCCGGAGGTCATGAGGGGCGAGCACATTGCGCTGCGGACGCTCTGGGTCACGATCGAGTGGCCCTTGAATCGGCTGTCGGATCGGGTGTTGTCCGAGACCACGGCCACTCGCTCCCGGATGACCTTGTCCACGATCGAGCGGGGTACCTGCTGAGAATCGAGGTCGCCCAGGCGGCTCCGCGACATCGACGGCACCAGGTCGCCGGTGGCTTCGTTGCGGAGCAAGATCGAAACCCGGTCGACGTCCATGACCTCGAACATCATGTCGACCACGTTGCGAAGCAGCTTGTCGAGGTCGAATTCGCTGGAGAGCTTCTGCGAGATGTCCAACAGAAGAGACAGCTTCTTGGCCTGCCGCTCCTCCGCCGAGGCGGCGGCCACCCGAAGCTGACCGCCACCCGACCGGCGATCCCGACTGGTAATACCCGTGGGTCCCGGTCCACCCACTATGAGCTGGCGGATGATGGTATCCCCGATGACGGGGGGCGCAGCAACAGCGGGAGTAATCGCCGCGGGCCCGACGGAGCCTGGGGCGGAAGTCCGCAGCTCTTTCAGCTGGAACAGGACCTTGCCGAAGGTGATGGAGTCGTTGGGGTGCAGCCGTCCGGCAGTCACCCGATTGCCATTGATGCAGGTGCCGTTGGAGCTGCCCAGATCTTTGACCTGCACGCCATCCGTCCCGACAGTCAGTTCGGCGTGGCGCCGGGATATAGTCGGGTCGTAGATGGCGATGTCACTGTTTATGCCCCGACCGACCACGAGGCTCCGGCCATGGGGGAGCTCGAAGCTCTGCTCTCCTGAGAAACTGACGAGGCGGTAAGGCATGGTGGCAATATGGCGGAAGGAACGGAATCAGCGGAAGAAGCGGAGGTCCCAGTCTTCCGGCCCTAACTTTTCTGCCGCATACCTTGTTCCGCCTTCTCGGCGAGCGCGAGCGCCAGCAGCACGGCGCGAGCCTTCGCCTCGGTCTCCTGCCACTCGGCGACGGGATCTGAATCCGCCACAATTCCGGCACCGGCTTGGATCCAGGCCCGACCACCCTTCATCACGCAGGTGCGGATGGCAATCGCTGTGTCGAGGGTGCGGGCGCCCCAGCCCACGTAACCAACGGCGCCAGCGTAAGGGCCTCTGCGCACCGGCTCCAGCTCATCGATAATCTCCATGGCTCGGACCTTGGGCGCTCCTGAGACGGTCCCTGCCGGGAAGCAGGCGGCCAGCGCGGCTAGGGCGTCCAGCCCCGGTCGGAGGCGGCCCTTGACCTCGCTCACCAGATGCATGACGTGAGAGTACCGCTCGATCGCCATGAAGGCGGTGAGATGCACCGTGCCAAACTCTGCTACCCGCCCGACATCGTTCCGGCCAAGATCCACCAGCATCAGGTGTTCGGCCCGTTCCTTGGGGTCGGCCAACAGCTCCTGGGCCAGCGCGAGGTCCTCCGCAGCAGTCGCTCCCCGCCGGCGGGTACCCGCGATCGGCCGGAGCGTCACCTCGGTATCCTCGACCCGAACCAGAATCTCAGGCGAGCTGCCGATGATGTATACGTCGTCGCAATGGAGATAGTACAGGTAGGGCGCTGGATTCAGGGCCCGAAGGTAGCGGTAAGTGAGAAAGGGGTCGGCCGCGGCCAGGTCCAGTCGACGGGATAGCACAGTCTGGAAGGTGTCTCCAGCAGTGATGTACTCCTTGATCCGGCCCACGTCGCTCCGAAAGCGATCATCCTGATATGGGCTGGAGGGCGTCTCCATGGGAGGAAGGTTTTCGATCTCCAGAGGAGGCGAGTGCGAGGGAGTAGTGAGCCGGTCCAGCCACTCTTGGATACGGGAGTGGGCGTTCTCGAAGAGACGCCTGAGCTCGGCCTCGCCTGCTCCAGGCGGCACTTCGACGTTGGCGATTACCGTGGCCCGGTTGAACAGGTTGTCCAACACCAAAAGCGTATCCACCAGCATCAGAATGGCGTCAGGCAGATCGCGATCGTCCGGCGGCGGATCGGGCAAGTCCTCGATGGTTCGGACAATATCGTAGCCCAGATACCCCACCGCCCCGCCGGTGAATCGAGGAAGCCCGGGGACTTCCACCGGCGGATGGCGTCGCATGGTGCGCGCCAGATGGTCCAAGGGAGCGACATCCTGGTCCACGACGGACCAGTCGGAGTGGGGAGTCCAGCGGGAGCACTCCCGTCCGCGGTAGCGGAACACCTCTCTTGGGTCGGTTGCCAGGAAGGTATACCGAGCCCATCGCTCTCCGCCTTCGAGCGACTCGAGGAGAAAGCCATAGGGGCCCCGGTGCAACTTGGCGAAAGCAGTCACCGGCGTGTCGCCGTCGAGCACTACTTCCCGGGTTACCGGCGCCATGCCCCCGGCCTGGGCGCGAGCGGCAAAGACCTCGAAGCCATCGCTCACTGGGGCGCTGCCACCAGGTAGCTTCCGGCGCCGGGCACGGTCGCAGATAGATGGTCGGGTTCCGGCCTGGAAGAGCTCAGCAGCTCGATCTGATTGTCCGGCAGGATTCGGCCGATCGCCAGTGCGCGCTCGTAGGCAACGTCACTGTGATACACCTGACGAGCGCGCGCCGGCGCCGAGAAATACCTCGCGTAGCTGAACTCCAGCGTGACGCCAGCGCGTAAAGGAAGAGTGGTAAAAAGATCCAAGCCATACACACCGGGGCGCGGCCGCAGCTCGACGGTAACTGTCTGTCCGCTGTCGGCGAACGCGTTGGCGGGGAAGGTCAAGCTGGCGAACATAATGTTCTCCGGTGGACCGTGACGCAGCACGACCGTCCTCGGCGTTCCAGCAGTAAAGCTTACCGAGGTGTCAGAGGGCGGTGGTCCGGCGGTCTCCAGCACGATCACTCGCGGCAATGGTAAGATGCGAGGAACCGAACGCTCCTGCGAGGCGGGGGAGCCCGTGGCGTGCCGGGCAGCGCATCCCAGCAGGAAGCCGGCGAGGCATGCCACCCACTGGGCGGCCCCACGGCCCAGGAGACGTCGACGAGTGAAAGCCGATTCATGAAACGAACCTGATGACGGCAGCACCCTTCAGAGTCCGATCACACGGGGTGAACTGGAGCGCGTCGTCGCTGCTTGCCCTGAGCCTGCTCGCGTTCCCATGCCTGGAGCTGGCCGCACAGACATGGAACAGTCCCACGGCGCTCGCCCTGGTGCGCCGGGCTGTTGATCGCCGGCTCGCAGTGCAGGCCGACTCGACGCTCGCCAGCTATCGGGCGCGGGCCCATGGATTCGTGTTCTTCCTGGCGCAGGTGGGAGAAGGATTGACTGAGCCGCCCCGTCTGGTCAAAGCCGACGAGTTGGACGTGGAAGTGTATTGGCAGGCCCCCAATCGCAGCAAGCAGGTCATTCTCGGCTGGCGCGACGGCAGGTTCTTGCCAACCGATATCAGCTATCACCGCGATCATCTGGGAATCGTTACCAACAACTTCGGTAACATCATCCGGATCGGGGATGGCGATGAGGTGCGCGATGTACCCCATCCACTTTCTCCCGCCGGATTGACTGACTACGACTACGCTCTGACCGACTCCGCAGCGATCCGGAGTGCCACCGGTCAGGTGACCGTGTACGAGATCAGAGTACGTCCACGGTCCTTTACGCTGCCTCTGGTTGTCGGCACGCTGTACCTCGACGTCGCCAGTGCTGAGCTGGTGCGGTTTCGCTTCAGCTTTACTCCACCGGCGTATCTCGACCGTCAACTCGAGGATATCAGTGTCCTGCTCGACAACAGCCTTTATGACAATCGTTACTGGTTGCCGTATCGCCAGGAAGTCGAGATCCGGCGACGGTCCACGTGGCTCGATTTTCCGGCGCGCGGAATCATCCGGGGACGCTGGGAGATCGGTGGTTACGATCTTAACGCCGAGATACCCGAGACCCTCTTCGCGAGCGCGCCAATAGGTGGATTGCTCCAGCCGGGGGGAAGCGAGAGTTGGCCCGAGCCGTTGGAGCAGGCCATCGCCGGGGTGGCTCAGCCGGTTAACCGGCAGGATATGGAGAAGCTGCGTGGTGAGGTCGAACGGATTGCAGGCTCTCACGCGCTGGCTGGACTCCCGTCCAACCGACTCGCCACCGGCTCCTTGAGTGATCTCGCCCGGGTTAACCGAGTAAATGGGCTGACCCTGGGCTTCGGGGGCATTTTGGGGATCGCGCGCAGCCGGATCCAGTTCCGTCCTTCGCTCGCATATGGAACCTCCGACCACCGCCTGCTCGGCTCCGCGATGGTGAGCTGGAGTCCTGGGCCCACGGAGGTGAGCTTGGGCGCCTCTCGCCGCGTGGTCGACTTCAGCGACTGGCCGGTGATCGCGCCGCTGGTCAACTCCTTTACGGCTCAAGAGGCCGGCAAGGACTACGGCGACTACGTCCTGCTCCACTCGATCGAGCTCACCGGTCGCCGGCGACTGGGCACCCGCACGTCGCTGTCCGCTGGGCTGGGTCTGGAGGAGAGTCAGTCGGTGAGCACCCGGGCGACTCCAGCCAATGGGGAGTATCGCTCGAATCCCCCGCTCGGCGGCGGCACCTATCGAGTCGTTCGAATGACCTTGGAGCAAGCCAGCGGTGGAATCGCGTTACACAGCGATTTTCAGGGTGGAGTCGGTCTCGAGGTCGCTGGTGGCGCGAGCGAGTACGTGAGGGCCACCGCGGACGGACGCTGGCGCGTGATGCTGGGGCAGACGGAGCTGGTATCCCGAGTTTACCTCGGCATTGGAAGCGAAGGCCTGCCCGCCTATCGAAGCTTTGTTCTCGGTGGACGGGGGACCCTGGTAGGAGAGCCGTTTCGGGCTTACGGGGGTCGAACCAGCGCACTGGGTCAGCTCGAGTGGCGCCTCGGGGTTCCGGTTCCAGCAATCTCACTGGGATCTTTCGCATCCACTGGGCGAACCCTTACGGTGGCGCCCTTTGTCGCCGCCGGCTATGCAGCGCGGCCCTATCTGGGATTCCCTTGGATAGAGAGCGATGGAATCCGTCCAGTGGCAGGACTTGCCGTGGAGTGGTTCATGCGCCTGCTGCGGGTGGAGGCCGGCGTTGGCCTCCGGGATGGGCTGGTTGGGATAACCGTGGACGTGAATCGGGACTGGTGGGGGCTACTGTAACCTTCTTATCTTTTCCCCACCGGCGCTCCCCGGAACCGTCCTTCCCTTTCGATCATCTGAGTCGTCATGCAGTTCACTGATGAATGGTTGGTTCCCTCCATCGAGACCCTCCTGTCCGCCGAGGCCGTCCAGGCCCTGCGCGACGAGCAGGGACCGAGTGCCTCGCTCTGGGAAACGTTGGTGCAGCGGAAACAGGCGAGCGACGAGCAGATCCTTGGCGCCATCGCGACGCGGTTCCGCTTAAAGGTAGCTGATCTCACTAAACCCGATCCCAAGCTGAACACCACCGTCCCCGAGCAGCTGGCGCGGCGATTCAACGTCGTCCCGGTACGTCAGACCGATTCCTACCTGGAAGTTGCCACAGCCAATCCATTCGACATCGACGCCGAGAAGATGCTCGCCTTTGCCACCGGCCGCGAGGTGCGCATGCTCCTGGGATCCCCCACGAAGATCCGGGAGAAGCTGGACGAGCTGTACCGGGAAACCGAGACCGCGGTCGCACGCCTCTTGGAGGGCATCGGCGGCGACTTCGAGGTCGAGCAGATCAAGGAGGACGAGGAGAGTGCGGCGAGCGCTGAGCAGGCCAGTCAGCGGCCGATTCTCCGGTTGGTAGATACCATGATCGCCGACGGCGTGACGAACCGCGCCAGCGACATTCACGTCGAGCCGGTCGAGGGCGGCGTCGTGGTGCGCTACCGAATCGACGGGGTTCTCCGGCAGGTGATGAAGATCCCCAAGAGTGCCGGCGTGCCGTTGATCTCGCGCATCAAAATCATGTCGAAGCTGGACATCGCGGACCGGCTCCGGCCTCAGGATGGCCGCGCCCGGGTATCGGTGAACGGCGAGTCGGTTGACCTCCGCATTTCCACTCTCCCCGCCTCGCATGGCGAGAAGGTCGTCATCCGGGTACTCAACCAGAAGGCGACCACCCTGGCCCTCGATTCCTTGGGGCTGGCGGACGAAGAGCAGAAGGCAATCCGGTCCCTTTTGGAGCATAAAGAGGGGATCATCCTGGTCACCGGGCCCACCGGCTCCGGCAAGACCACCACCCTGTACTC
Organism: Gemmatimonadota bacterium; assembly: GCA_046726475.1. Lineage (GTDB taxonomy): Bacteria > Gemmatimonadota > Gemmatimonadetes > Gemmatimonadales > GWC2-71-9 > CAVVWJ01. Next base: position 21,516 of record JBKPAO010000147.1, read on the forward strand.
TGCGCTCCGTGCCGTCCAGGGGACCGGAGTCAATATCGTGACGGTGGAAGACCCCGTCGAATACCGACTCGGCGAGAACATCGTTCAGGTCCAGGTGAACGAGAAGGCTGGACTGACCTTCGCCTCGGCCTTGCGATCCATCTTGCGACAAGACCCGGACGTGGTCCTGGTGGGTGAGATCAGAGACAAGGAAACGGCCCAGATCGCGCTCCAAGCCTCGCTCACCGGGCACCTGGTTCTTTCCACCCTGCACACCAACGATGCTCCCAATACCGTGACCCGTCTGGTCGACATTGGGATGGAGGCCTACAAGATCGCGCCGGCGCTTCGCGGGATTGTGGCCCAGCGCCTGATGCGGCGACTTTGCAAGAACTGCCGCCAACACGCTACCGATCCCGTCAGCCAGCGCTTCGCGCGATTTGTCCCCCCGGGGGTCACGCTGTATCAGGCGGTGGGCTGCACGGATTGCGCGATGACGGGGTACCGCGGGCGGTTCAGCATCGTCGAGGTGATGACCATGAACCACGATCTCGAGCGGCGGATTGCCGCCGGCGCGACCGCGGAGAAAATCGCGGAAGCGGCCCGCATGGGGGGGATGCGCTCGCTCTGGGACAGTGGCCTTCGCCATGTGCTTGCGGGCGAGTCTACCTTCGAGGAATTGGTGCGAGTCACCGACGTGCCGCGGGAAGAATCTGTGGTGTCGGAGCGTGTAGTGTCGGAGCCTGTGGTGTCGGAGCCTGAGGCTCAGCCCCGACCGGTTGACCGGGGCAGCAGGACGGGTCCCGCTCGCCCGCGACCAACCCCTGTACCTGCCCCGCACGAGTTCTCCATGGAGTTGGAGTTGCTGGAGGAACCCGCGCTCACCGACGCGATTTCGTCGACTGGCCGAGGGAAAGGTGCCTGCGTACTCCTGGTGGAGGACGAGGAACAGCTGCGCCGAGTGATGAAAGACCTGCTACAACGGGAAGGCTATCGTGTCGCCGAGGCTCGAGATGGAATTCAGGCGCTCGACGAAGTCGATCGGTCCGCGCCCGATGTCATCATTCTCGATCTAAACCTGCCGGGACTGGACGGCTATGGCGTGCTGGCTCAGCTCCGGTCACGTCCCGCCACCCGGGACATCCCGGTCATGGTGCTCACCGCGAAGGGAGACGAGGACAATGAGGTCCGGGTCTTCGATCTGGGCGCCGATGACTTCGTGACCAAACCCTTCCGGGCCCGTTCCCTCACGGCGCGGATCGAGGCCGTCCTCGGCCGCCGCCGCGCGTGAATCCCCGTTCGTCCAACTACCTCTTAGTCAGCCCTGTACCTCGAACGATACCAGCATGCTCGGCCGAGTGGCGGGCATGAGCTCGGTTCGCACCGCACTGGTCGACGTCTACGTGCTACGCCAAAGAGGCGCCGCGCTCGAATGTCTGGTGCTTCGGCGCGGGCCGGACGGCCGCTGCCCCGGATCCTGGGAAAGCGTGCATGG
>JBKPAO010000148.1:0-11101 GCA_046726475.1 Gemmatimonadota bacterium
CGGAGCGAGATGGCGTAGACGCTGTCGAGTCCTGCCGCTGCGGCGATGCGCCAGATCGAATCGGGTACTCCGGCATCGGTGTTCGATGCGACGTCGCGAGCGCACTCGACGATCGCTCGATAACGGTTATCCGCTTCAGTCAGTGGAGCGGGCGCCTCCTCGCTGTCGTCACCCCCATCCCACTGGCCCAGCACCAGGCAGAGCTGATCGAGTCGCCGGAGGCCAATGTCGGACCCGTCGGGCCCGTCGGCCATGTAGCGAAGGTCTCCTCTCCAACCGCGCCGGGTGAACGCCTTCTCGACCGCTCCGACCGGGCCGTCGAAGTCCTTGAGCGTGGCAAACGAGCCCTCGGCTGTCAGGCGACAGCCCAGACGGCGGGCGCCCTTAAAGGAGTCGGAGAAGTCCCCGTCCTCCCGCCTTACGTCGAGTGCGAGCGCCACATGAACCAGCGTGACAGCGGAGTCGCAGGTGGCGCGGACGATGGTCGGAAGGATACCGGGTCGCACCAGATCGTTCGCGCTGGAGCTTGCGGGGAAGGAACCTGTCGGTGGCGCCGGCACCGTGCTGTCGGCTGACGGCCGCTGGCCTGGGCGCTCAGTGCACCCGAGGAGAGCCAGAGTGAGTGCGAGGGCCTCTTTCATGATCTTTCAGGATCGGAACTTGGGGCCGTTCACTTCACTATTAGGGTGAGCACCTGGTTGGCAGTCTGGCCGGGACATCGGCCAGGGAGCAGGTACATTGTTAGTCGCCGTTCGCCCGGGTGGCCATGAAGGACGGTAGGCCTGTCCGGCGCAATGAGAACAGCCATGTCACGCCCAGGAGAATCGATGCGTCACTGCCTGTGGGCCATCGTCACCGTGCTGTACACGGTTCCAACGCAAGCCCAGCAACCTCCCGCCGACTCCGCGGTCCCGACGTTCAAGTTGCAGGAGGTCATGATCCCGGTCCGGGATGGAGTTCATCTCCAGACCGCGGTCCTGACACCGATAAATCAGTCGGGGCCGCTCCCTATCCTGTTCACCCGGACCCCCTACGGGGTGCCGGACAAAGTGCCGACCAAAATCCCGACCTCGTTCAAGGAGCTGGTACAGGACGGCTACGTCTTCGTCTTCCAGAATCTCCGTGGGCGGTTCAAGTCGGAAGGTGTATTCAAGCTCTCCTCCTGGGTCGACCTCTCGGACTCGACCGCGACCAACGAGACCACCGACGCCTACGACAGCATCGACTGGCTGGTGAAGCACGTGCCGAACAACAACGGCAAGGTGGGGATGTACGGCGTCTCCTACGACGGCCTCACGACCGCGTTGGCCATGCTCAAACCCCATCCGGCGCTCAAGGCAGTGAGCGAGCAGGCAGCACCGGTGGATCAGTGGATGAACGACGACATGCACCGCTACGGCGCGCTCCGGCAGAGCTACGCCTTCGAGTACAGCGTGCTGGAGCAGGCCGACAAGAACAAGAACACCAACTTCGACTTCGACGTCTACGACACCTATGACTGGTATCTCCGGCTGGGTCCCCTCTCCAACGCCAACGCGAAGTACCTGAAAAACAGCATCCCTTACTGGAACGACATCATCGCGCACCCGGATTACGACGAGTACTGGAAGCGGGAGGCCTGGATACGGCAGCTGTACCGCACCACGGTTCCCAACCTGAACGTGGCCGGCTTCTGGGATCAGGAGGATCCCTGGGGGCCGTGGCAGATCTTCCGCCACGCGGAGAAACATGATCCTGAGAACACCAACTTCATGGTGGCCGGCCCCTGGTTTCACGGCGAGTGGCAGTTTCCCAAGGCGGACAGTATCGGCCTGATCTCCTTTGGGGGCCATGACACGGCCCGCGAATTTCGGGCAGACATCCAGGCGCCTTTCTTCCGGTATTACCTGCACGGGAAAGGCGATAAGCCCGGCTGGCAGGCGAAGACCTTCCAGTCCGGCTCCAACCGCTGGCAGACCTACGATTCCTGGCCGCCGAAGACCGCCGAGGCCAGGAAGCTCTACCTCCACGCCGACGGCAGCCTTTCGTTCGATGCGCCTGAATCGCGTTCCGCAGCCGGTGCGCGAGGCTACCGGGAATACGTTTCGGACCCAGCCAACCCGGTGCCGTATCGTGAGCGGCCTATCTCACCCACCTACCCGGGAGGTGACTGGCGCACCTGGGAGGTGGCGGACCAGCGCTTCGTGGAGGGGCGGCCCGATGTCCTGACCTATGTCAGCGAGCCGCTGAAGGAGGATCTCACGGTGACAGGGGAGGTCTCGGCCAACCTCTACGCTTCCACTTCAGGCACCGACGCCGACTTCATCGTCAAGCTGATCGACGTGTATCCGGAGGAGGCCCAGGCCGAGTCCTGGGACCAGGATGAAGGGCCGGATCCGGGACAGTATGCCCGGTCGGTGAACGGGTATGAGCTACCGATCGCGATGGAAGTCCGGCGGGGACGCTACAATGAGAGCTACGAGCATCCCAAACCGCTGCCGGCCAACAAGCCGGTGAAGTGGTCGATTCCGCTCCGGGACCACGATCACGTGTTCTTGAAGGGACACCGGCTGATGGTGCAGGTGCAGTCGACCTGGTTTCCCATCATCGACCGGAACCCGCAGAAGTTCGTGCCCAGCATCTATAAGGCGAAGGCTAGCGATTACGTGAAGGCGACCCAACGGGTGTATTCGGCCCCCGAGTTGCCGTCGCATGTGGTGCTGTCGGTGGTGAGATAGGCGGGCGGACAGGCGGACGGTAACATCGGAGTCATCGCGAGCGGGCGCAGCCGTGGCGATCCGGTTCTATTCCGGCGCCGGCTGGGTTGCTTCGGTCGCTATGTTCCCTCGCAATGACTCCGGTTGATAACCGTTCGCACGTTCGCCTAGACCTCTAGCCCCACCGGCACCGGCTCCGGGGCGCCCAGCAGCTTCTCCATCTTCTCCCTGGTGCCGGTCCCCGGGGCCGGCACATAGGTGATCAGCCGGAGCGACGCCATCCGCTCATCCAGCACCTCGAGCACGGTATAGTCGAACACTAGCCGCCCCGCCTCCGGATGATCGTAGTGCTTCACGCCCTCTTGCCAGGTCTCTATGTCGTTTTCGTTCCACCAGCGCTCGAACTCCTGGCTCCTGGTGCGAAGGACAGTCACCAGCTCGTTGAACCAGGGGTCATCAACCCGGCTCGCGTACTGCGCCCGGAGCTTGGCGACGCACTGCCGCCCGTGGATGTGCCAGTCGCACAGAGTCGACTTCAGCCGGTCACCCAGAAAGAGCTGGTACAGTGCGTTGCGCTCGATCCCCTGAAGCCCGGCCAGATCGCCGTGAATCACCGACGCCGCCCGGTTCCACGCCAGGATATCCCACCGTTCGCCAAACACCCAGGCCGGGCCGTATTCCATCTGATCGATCAACCGCTGCAACCGTAGGCTTACCGACACCGGCCGCGCTGCATCCCGACTGCTCCCCGCGACGGCGTAACCTGCCAGGGTGAGCAGGTGTCGAGTCTCGTTGGGCTCCAGCCGGAGCGCGGTGCTGATCCGGGTCAGGACGTCGGCCGACGGGTGGACCTCCCTGGCCTGCTCCAGCCAGGTGTACCACTCGGCGCTCACGCCGGCCGCCGTGGCGACCTCCTCCCGGCGGAGTCCCGGGGTGCGCCGCCGGCGACCTCGGGGGAGGCCGAGCTCCTCCGGTTGCCGCCGCATCCGGCGGGTCCTGAGGAAGTTGGCGATCTCTTTCCGGCGCTCATCGCTGAACATGCTTCACCTCATACCTGTCATTGTCTTATCCCGGTGCGTTTACGTCTCAGCACGCTGTCATCCTGAGCGCCCTGTCATCCTGGGCGCCGCTGTCATCCTGAGCGCAGCGAAGGATCCCTACACGGCTCCAGGATGGCAGCTTGATTCCCCACCAGCCAGGGACTCCCAATACCAGGATAATCGCTTCCTTATCCCCGGATATGTCGGATGGTACCATATAACCGGCGACAAGGCAAAGAACGGTAACGATCTCGCAACGGCGAAACGCTCGAAATGACGCTGACGTACTAGAGGAGAGCATGAAAACACGGAAACTCGGTACCACTGGAATCGACATCTCCGCCATCGGTCTCGGCTGTATGAGCATGAGCCCGGTCTACGGCCCAACCGACGACGCCACGTCGATCGCGACGATCCACCGGGCCCTCGAGCTGGGCATCAACTTCCTCGATACCGCCGACATCTACGGCGCCGGCGGCAACGAGGAACTGGTCGGCAGAGCCATCAAGGGCAAGCGCGACCAGGTCGTCCTCGCCACCAAGTTCGGCAACGTGATCAAGGGATCGTGGGCCGATGGGAAGGGCTACGCTATCGATGGCAGCCCAGCGTACGTGAAGCGCGCGGCTGAGGCGAGCCTCCGCCGTCTCGGGGTGGAAACGATCGATCTCTACTACCAGCACCGGGTCGATCCCAGGACACCGATCGAGGAGACAGTAGGCGCGATGGCCGAGCTGGTGCGACAGGGGAAGGTCCGCTACCTCGGCCTCTCGGAGGCGGCGCCGGAGACCATCCGTCGCGCCCACGCGGTGCATCCGATCGCGGCGCTGCAAACGGAGTATTCGCTCTGGACCCGGGACCCGGAGCACGAGCTGCTGGGACTGACCGAGGAGCTTGGGATCACCTTCGTGGCGTACAGCCCGCTGGGACGCGGGTTCCTGACCGGCTCGCTCAAGAGTCCCGACGACCTCGCACCGGACGACTGGCGGCGGAGCAACCCCCGGTTCCAGGGCGAGAACTTCCAGAAGAACCTGGAGCTCGTGGAGGAGCTGGAGGTGTTAGCGGCGAACAAGGGAACCACTCCGGCGCAGCTCGCCCTGGCCTGGCTCCTGACCCGCGGCAAGCATGTCGTCCCGATCCCCGGGAGTCGCCGGATCGAGCGGCTGGAGGAGAACGCCGCCGCGACCGATATCAAACTGACTGAGAACGATCTGCACCGGCTGGAGCTGATCGCCCCGGTGGGAGCGGCGGTAGGTACTCGCTACCCCGAGCCCATGATGGCGGCGCTCAACGGGTAGGTGCAGGACACATGGAAACGGAGTACTCGATGAACGATACGATAGAGCTGCGCCGGGCAGTAGATCGGATACTGCTCGGCGATATCGACCCGATGCTCGACCTCCTCGCCGAGGATGTGGAGTTCTGTATCGCGGTCGGTGGAGATACGCCGATCTGCCTGGACGACTCGGGTAAGCAGCCGGTGGTGGATTATTTCACCGCGCTCGGCGGTCTGGTGACCTTCTGGCAGATGGACTACACCGCCCGAGCCGACCAGCTGATCGCGTGGGGGAAGGAGAGCTTCACGATCGAGAACTGCGAGATCGAAGGAGGCTGCGAGTTTGCTCTGGTGTTCGACGTCTCTGAAGGCTTGATCACCCGATTCCTGGTGGTCGAGGACCTGCGCTCGTTCATCCTGGCAGGCAGCCCTTCCACGAACCGTGAATTAGTACGGGATTGGTGCGGTAGAGTCGAGTCCAATTTGGCTGACCTCGAGCTGGTTGGTGCTTGAGGTCAGCGGCATTAGCTAACTAGCGCTCGCCTCGAGAGACGGTTTTCCCCTCCAGCAGCGTTCGCAGAACGCGCACGTTGTGAATTTCCCTCACCGGAGTCTCGAAGAGGTTCCGGTCCAGCACGACGAGGTCGGCTAGCTTGCCGACCTCGACTGACCCGGTCTCTTGCTCCAGATGGTTCTGGTAGGCGGCGTTGATTGTGTACATCGCGATCATCGTCGCCAGGTCCACTCGTTCCGCCGGATTCCAGGGCCGCTGATCCGGCTCATCCGGCTGTTGGTGAGTGATCCCCACCTCGATCGCGTCGAGCGGATTCAGCGACGAAACCGACCAATCGCTCCCTCCGGAGACAATCGCGCCGGTCCGTGCCACACTCGCGATCGGATACTGCCATCGTGCACGCGCCGGTCCCAGCGCCGGCTCGGCGAGCTTGGTCAGGTATTCGTCGCCATTGGCCCAGAGCGCCTGAAAGTTCGCGATGACGCCGAGGGCGCGGAATCGAGGAAGGTCGTCGGGGTCGATCAGCTGGAGGTGAGTGATGGTGTGCCGAGCGTCGTGGGCGCCGTTCCGGGCGCGGGCGTAGGCCAAGGCGTCCAGCGTCATCCGTATCGCCCAGTCGCCAATTGCGTGGACGTGGATCTGAAAGCCGTCGCGATCTAGCGCTACCGCGAGATCCTTGAGCCGATCGGGATCGTAGATCGGCTTCCCGGCGGTTCCACGGAGACCACGATACGGAGCCAGCAGCGCCGCGGTGCGACTCTCGATGACGCCATCGGCGAAGAGCTTCACCACTGTGGGATGAACCCGCGGGGTGGCATACCGGGTGCGCAGCTCCCTCAGCTTTGGAAGCAGGCTGTCCGGCAGCGGATCATGCAGGTGAATCGCGGCGATCACCCTGAGAGTCAGCGCACTCTTCCGGTCCGCCTCGGCGTAGGTCCGTAACGCCGGCTCGTCGGTCGAGGCGCTGAGCACGGTGGTGATGCCGAAGCCGTTCGCCAGCTTCTGGGCCCGCTGCAGTCCCGCGGCCAGCTCGGCGTCGGTCCGCGCAGGAACAATCTTCGACACCAGCGAGACGGCACCCTCACGCAGTGTCCCACTGGGCTCGCGGGTCCTGGGATCCTGCTCGATCCGGCCGTGCGGCGGATCGGGCGTGTCCTTCGTGATCTTGGCGAGCGCCAGCGCCTTGGAGTTGGCCCAAGCCGAGTGGCCGTCGGCGGCGTAGATGAGCGCGGGACGATCGGAAACTGCCTGGTCCAATAAAGCCTTCGAGGGATTCGCGTCCTTGAACACCGGCAACTGCCAGCCGCTGCCCCGGACCCACGCCAGATCGGGATGAGCGCTGGCGCATTTCCGTATGCTGTCAGCAATCGCGGCCGCCGTGGTGAGATCGTCGAGGGTGCAGTCGCCCAGGTCGACACCGGAGTCGATTGGGTGCACATGCCCATCCTGGAAGCCGGGCAGCACCATCTTACCGTCGAGGTTCACCACCTCAGTGGTTGCGCCGATCAGCCCTGCCGGCAGGCTATCGCTTCCGACGTACACAATGCGCCCCTCGCGAATAGCCACCGCACTAGCCCAGCTCCGAGCGGCGTCCACCGTATACACCGCCCCTCGCCGGAAGACGAGATCGGCGGGCGACTCGGCACGCGCGGACTTCTCGCGTCTGGCAGCGCAGGCCGGCAGCGCTGCCAGAAGGACCAAGCTTGCGGCCCGCAAGCCAGGCGTGACGGAGAAGATGCCGTGGGCTTTTTTCACCACAGAGGACACAGAGGATCTCTGGCCCAATTGGTTCTCGACATCGTGGGTGCGGCTTTCCAACAAATAATTTTGGGGGTGGGTTGCCCCCACGATTTCGCGACCTCTATGGGTAAAGTTCCTCTGTGTCCTCTGTGGTGAAACCTTTTGCGGAGCTCTGTCCGTTCACGATTTCTGAAGTGGTCCGCTGAGGACGATAGGTGACGTCGGCTGTGCGGAGCCGGATGACGGTTCGACCGTGATCGCCGCCGCGCTGATCTTGCCGCCCGACGGGACCTTCACTCCGCCGACCGTCGCCGAACCGTTCTTCGGCGTGAACGTCACTGACGGCACCGGCTTTCCGTCCCGGATGAACCAGAGCTGATACGCTTGTCCCGGCGGCACCGGCTTGAGCCGATAGGCGTTCACCAACGCCTGGTTCCGGCGCTGATTCCAGAAGAGCTGGATCCCCGGCTCGGGATCGCCGCTGGCGGTGAGCTGATAGACCCGCACCTCCGGATCCAGCACCGTCTCGAGCAACCCCTGGCGTTCGGTAAGCTGCTGCTGCTGGACGGCCAGAGTGCTGTCGCGCTGGGCCAGCGCCACATCACGCTCCCGAAGCTCGCGCCGCAACGAGAAGATCCCCGTGCCCAATGCAATCACCGCGGCGATACCGGCGGCCAGCGCCACCCAGGCGACCGGCGACGGCTTTCTCCTGGGCAGATCGGTGACCGTCGCGCTCGGGCTCTTCGCCGTGGCGAGCACCCGGGCTCGCAGATCCGGTGGGGGCCCGGTACCGCTATCGCCCAGGCCCAGCAGCGCCGCGACCTCGCGATACTCGGCGACGTCGCGCTGCAGCTCCGCCGAGCCGGCCAGCAGCTTCTCGAACTCGCCCATCTCGTCCGGGCCCAGCGCACCGAGCGCGTAGGCGGCGGCGAGATCCCGCACCGATTCCTGCTCGGAGTGGCTCATGGCCCGCGCTCGAAGAAGAAGGGACGAAGCGACTCGCGCAGCTTCTGCATGCCAAGCCGCACCCGGGTCTTGATGGTGCCGAGCGGCTCCTCCAGCCGCTGGGCGATCTCGGATTGGGAGAGCCCCTCGAAGAAGGCAAGCTCGATCGCCTGGCGCTGGGGTGGCGACAGGGTCTCCAGCGCCGCCTGTACCTGTCGCTTGCGTTCGGTGGTGTCGTAGGAAGCGGCCGGGTCGGCCGGCGAGCTGCCCATGGCCAGTGACCCCTCGGGCTCCCGGGAGGAAGCGGAGGCGGTGATCCGGTCCCGCCGGCTGCGCGCCCGCACGATGTCGAGCGCGCGGCTTCGGGCGATCATGGTGAGCCACCCGGCTACCGAACCGCGAGACGCTTCGAACCGGGAGGCATCGCGCCAGGCTTGGGTGAACGCCTCCACCACCGCATCCTCGGCATCGGCCCGTTGACGGGCGACGCGGTACGCCACGGCGTAGAGCACGCCGCCGTACCGATCGTACAGCGCCGCGATCGCCTGTTGGTCGCCATCGGCCGCCCGCACGAGCAGATCGCGGTCGGCCTGAGATGAGGGCGCTGCCGGTTTAGGCATGTACCATTGGTCGGAGGATCCTCTCCCAGCTCCCTGAGTCTACGTTGCAACTCGGATGCGCCACAAGCAGGGCAGGGTGCTTCGGGGAGGACCCGGTGCTCGTCCGGGGTCATGGGAAAGGCTTCGCGCCGTCGCCCCGGGTGAAAAGGAGCGTGACCGTGCGGCCGCTGTAGGTGGCACGCACGATGTTCACTTGGTCGGGGAAACGCTCCCACAGGAGCGCGACGAGAATGCGGGCGCGTTGCAGTCCTCCGCTGAGCTTCGCCCGTAGCTGGAGCAGCACGGTGTCGCCAGTACGTTCCACTCCTTGCCAGATGAGCGGCAGCGGACGACCCGTCTGATCGGTCAGCGCGAGCGTGCCCCGAGCGTACCGGGAGAGGAGGGAATCGGCTGGGGAAGAATCGGTAGGAGCGGAAAGCGCCTCCACGAGATCGTCGGTGAAAAGTCGAAGCCGGATAAGAACGCTTCCGCTATCCGGCTGGTAATCGAGCTCGGCGAGCGCGGTGTGAAGCGGATGTGTCAGGAACGGGGGTAGAGGTCCGCTTCCTCCGAGCAGCGCGAGAGCAAGAACCGACGCGAGCATCTACCACGGCCGGCGCGCCGCTGCCATCTCGGCGGCGACGGCAACCACGACCAGTGAAACGGTGACCACCCGGAGTCTATAGGAGCGGACGCGGTTGACATGGGAGAGAACGAGAAGGCGGTCGAAGGCGGCGAGACCTGCGCCGGCCGCGGCGAGCACCACCAGTTGTCCGAGCTCGATGCCCACGTTGAAGCCGAAGAGGGGGATCACGACCGATCCGATGAAGAGCTGCTGGAGGTAGCTGGCGAAGCCGGCGCCGTGCACCAGTCCGAACACACCGGCGAAGAGTGGCCGGTAGCGTGAGCGGGTGGCGGGTCGGGCTCGGGCACGCACCACGATGTTCTCGACTCCCGTCGCCACGATGGTCAGCGGGATGAGAAACTCGGTGAGCCGCTGCGGGATTAGGAGCGTTCCCGTCGCGGCCAGTGCTAGCGTGGTCGAATGACCCACGGTGAAGGCCGAGATCACCCAGAGGCTGTCTCGCCAATCCCGCCCTTGATAGATCGCGGCGAGGGCGAGCAAAAAGAGGATGTGGTCGAGCGCCTCGGGATTGACGATGTGGTTGAAGCCGAGATGTAGGAAGCTCAGGAATTCGCTCACGCGCCGGTCCTCAATGTTGGGGGAGCGAGGCCAGAACGGCGCGGGCCTGGGAGGGCTGGAACGGGTCCCAATAGGGATTGACCTGTAGCGCCTCCTTCAAGTAATCGCGCGCTTGCGGCCGGTTGCCCTGTGCGAACGCGATCATGCCGGCGTGGTACAAGAGCATGGCATCGCGGGTGCCGAGCACCAGTGCACTCCTCATCGCGGCGGCGGCGCCCCTATAGTCACCCGATTTGTGGAGAGCCCAGGCGAGCAGGTCGTAGCCGTAGATGTCCTGCCGGGTCTGGATCTCCTCCCGAACCTTGGCTAGCACGCGGGGCACCTCGCGGTCGTGATCGAGGAGGAACAGGCTCCAGGCGCGGTGGAACGGCCCCGGCTGCTGGAGGACTACCAACTCCATGGTGCGGTAGTACTCCTGAGCCTTGCTGCTGTCACCCCGTGCCCGGTACGCGTCGCCCACCAGGCCTAGGGTCGCGGGATCGAGCGCGCTCGCGATCGCCTGCTCGCCGTACTCGATCGCCGAAGCCCAGCGATGCCGGCTCGCCTCCAGCCGTGCCATGGCACCCAGAATGCGATAGTCCTTGGGAGAGATCGTGAGACCGTTCCGGAGCTCATGCTTCGCTTCGCCCAGATGTCCGTTCCTGAGCGCCAGGTCGCCCAGCCTGAGATTGAACCAGGCGAGCTGTTCCGCCGGCATGCCGTGGAGTCGAGCCGCCTGGTCTCGTGCGGAGCGAAGCAGCCGGCGCGCTTCTTCGGCATGGCCGTGCAGCTCCTGCCACCGAGCCAGTCGCGGGGCCACGCTCAGGTTGTCCCGGTAGGTGCTGAGCGAGCCCAGCATCCTGCCGGCCGCTTTGTAGTCGCCCAACTCGAACTGGGTTTCTGCCAGGAGGCCCCGTGCCGCGATCGAAGTCGAGTCGTCCGCTACCAGCCGGCGGGCGATGTCGCGAGCCTCGGCGAATCGGTGCTGGGCCAGCAGGCTGGAGGCCAGTACTCCGAATCCGCCGGCGTTACGGCCGGTGCGGAGCGACAGGGAACGACGGGCGTTCTCCTCGGCGCGAACCAAGTCTCCGTTATCCGCCGTTTCCCGCGC
>JBKPAO010000149.1:0-15799 GCA_046726475.1 Gemmatimonadota bacterium
ATGCCATCCCGACGCTGGTATTTGATGAGGTGGACCAGGGAATTGGTGGAGAGGTCGGGGTGCAGGTGGGCGCTGCATTGGCCGATGTAGCTGAGCGTCATCAGGTGCTGGTTATCACCCACCTTCCTCAGATTGCGGCCCGCGCCGACAGCCATCTCGCGGTCTCCAAGGCCGCCCGTCGAGGGGTCGCGACCAGCGACGTGCAGGTGCTCTACGGAGAAGATCGGATCAACGAGATTGCGCGAATGCTGGGCGATGCCGAGGGAGACGCCGCGCGGCGACACGCGCAGGCGATGTTGCGGCGGGAGCGGCTCAGCTCCCGTTAAAGATCTTCGTACCGACAGGGGCTACCACACTCCGAAGTAGACCCGGAAGCTTCCTCGTACTGCGTGGGTATCCGGAGTCCGGCCGCCGCCGGACCGCAAAACTCGCACGTAGCTCCAGCTCGCGTCGACCGGCATTCCCTTTCCTCCCGGCCTCAGCCTGCCTGGGTTGGAGTAAGTGATTCCCACCGACAACAGCGTCGCGTTGACCTTGGTCTCCGCCGCGAGAATGCCCGCATCCACTCCCGGAATGGCGTCAGTCGGAGAGGGGTAGGACACTCCATCTGCCCCGCGCGACCAGTGGTCCACACCAACCTGAAGGGCGAGCGTGCGAGCCAGCCGGTAAAACGGTCGAATTCCCAGCGCGATGATGTCGCCCGGGTCCCAGCGAACCAGCGCCACGCGATCGGAGCCGACCAACGGCTGGTCCGGCGACGTCACCCGCGTCGTGATGTCAGCGGGGAGCTGACGCACATAAGAGCCGGTGAGACGGGCACCGATCGGTCCGCTACCGAGGTCGGTGACCAGATCCACTTGGATATCGGTTTGGCCGTCGCCGGTTCCGATGTCGAGGAGACGGTCGCTCTGCTCCCGCCGTCCGGTCGGTAATCGAACCAGCCCGGACACCGCGGTGCGGAGACCGCCACGATGGGTTCCCCGATCCCACCCATCAACCAACGTGATCGCGGCACCGACCTCCGCATCCCCGCGGAACGCGACCGGCGACTGGCTCTCTCGGAGATCGAGTCGGCTTAACAACTCCGGGAACTCGTCTTTGGTCAGCGCCGTCTCCGGGAGCGCGGGGCCAAGCGTGAAGCCGGTTACATTGAGATTGGTGGAGAGAGTGTTTTGCAGCGCCGCGATTCGGGCGGTGAGCGCGGTTCCAGCTCCGCTGGCGGTCGTCGGGAGTGCCGGCGACGCCGTCGTGGGATCAGCCAGTATTCCGAACAGGTCTGCCCGAAGGGACGTGGCGTCCGCCAGCGTCGCCTGGGCGAGCGCCTTCTGCGTCGGATTGGCGTCGTAGTCTCCGGCGGCGAGCTTACTGCTCAGGGTGCCGAGGGCCGCATCGAACTCGGTGAAGAACGGAAGTTGTTCGGTTGCCCCCGGGTTGAGCCCGCCATCCGCTGCGGTGGGATCCAGCGTGGTAAATGACTGCACCCGGGTGCGAACATAGGGGATTCTGCCGAAAATCGTGATGGCGTTGGTGAGACCGAGACCGAGGCCCAAGAACCCGGTTCCCACATCGGCATGCGCGTCGGTGGCGTAGGCGCCTAGATTTATGCGGTAGCCGGAATTTCCTATGATCCGACCGATCGTAGCGTCGGTGTTCGCGAGCAGGGGAATTCGATCGCTGCCGAGCGCAGGGCTGGCGAGGTCGGCGGCATAGCTCTCGAGATGCCCTTCCCGGAAGCGCTGATCGAACGTCTCCAGCGAGCCATCGAGTTCCACCCGAACGACTCCGCTCGGCACACCGACCGGCGGAAGCTGTCCCCAGGCCAGTGGGGGGAATACCAGGCAGATCACGATTCCGAGGCGCCCGAGGTAATGCCCCAAAGTCCCTCCCGAGAGAAGCCTTCCAGTGTTAGCCCAGTGTCGGCGGCAAGGCTCGCAAATTCGCTGTTTACGTCGAGCTTTGCTACCCGGCCCACGGTCGCGTCGTCCGCGCCGGGACGGGTGAACCTCATCGGCGAGCACACCGACTATAACGGTGGTCCGGTACTTCCGGTGGCAATCGAGCGTCGGACCGCAGTGGTCGCCCGCGTGTTCGAGCGCTGGGCCTTGGCCTCGGATACCGAGCCCGGCATTCACGAGGTCCACATCGATGCGCCGATGCGTCGGGCCTGGACCGATTATGTGGTGGGCGTGGTGCGGGAGCTCCGGACCCTCCGCGCCGCTCCTCCGGGGGCGGAAGTCTCGATCGCGACCAAGCTCCCAATCGGAGCGGGACTCTCCTCTTCCGCCGCGCTCACCGTTGCTGCCGCCAAGGCGTTGAGTCTCCTCGCAGGGAAGCGCCTCACTCCGGCACAGCTCGTCGACGTGGCATTCCGCGCCGAGTATCACCAGGTCGGAGTGCGTTGCGGGCGTATGGACCAGACGATTGCCGCCCACGGCGAGCGCGGAACTGCGCTGCTATTCGAGACGGGGGATGGCAGCCTCCTGCGAGTGCCGTTTCCCGGCCGGCTGTGGGTGGTGGAAACGGGGCACTCCCACCGGCTCACCAGTGGTGCACTGAATCAGCGGCGTCGCGAGTGCGAGGAGGCGCTGGCGTTCTGCCGGGAGTGGCGGCCCGGACTGCCAGCGCTGGCGCAGCTTTCCCCGAGCGATCTGCCTGAGATGGAACGCCGACTGCCGCCTCCGCTGGTCAAGCGCGTACGCCACGTGGTGACCGAGACGGCGCGAACTCGTGCCGCAGCCCTGGCGCTGGCTGCGGGAGACCTCGGGGGCCTGGGAAGGCTCTTGGTCGAGGGGCACGAATCGCTGCGGGTGGACTACGAATCGACCGTTCCCGAGGCTGATCTGATCGTCCAGTCCGCGGTTCGGCACGGTGCGTTTGGTGCTCGGCTGACTGGGGCAGGGTGGGGAGGAGCCGTCGTGGTACTCGCGCCGGCCAAGTGGGACACGCGCATCGTCGCCGAGATTACCAGCGACTTCCACAGCGAGTTCGGCCGCTCGCCGGGGATCTGGAGCACCCGTGCCGCCGCGGGCGTTCGTCGCGAGGCGATTCCGGCCTGAGACGGTATATTCCCTTGCTTGGCCCGGGTGGCGAAATCGGTAGACGCAAGGGACTTAAAATCCCTTGGGGGCAACCCCGTGCGGGTTCGAGTCCCGCCCCGGGCACTTGCAGTGTAATGAGTTAGCGAAGCTCATCCCGCCACCTGGGCGGACTTCACCGCCGCTTGTCCCTCTATTGTCCCCTTCGTCAGTAATTCCACCGCGTGACGAAGGTCTCGTTCGTCCACGATCGCATACCGGCGAAACATCGCGTCGGTCTTCCACCCGCAGAGCTTCATAACGACGTGGTGGGGTACGCCCGCCCGGATGAGATTCCGCGCCGCAGTGGGCCGGAAGTCGTGCGGCGTGCGGTTGCGTAGATGGGGTCTGATAACAGTCTCGAGGTTCCCACACTTTGCCACAGCCGCACGCTTGCACGCTGCCCACCACGCCGCGTGATAGCTCCGGATCGGCCGGCCGTTTCGATGGAACACGTAGGGGATTTGAGGCAGATAGGACCGAGCTCTTCGAAGCCGCCTGTCGGCTGGATCTCGAGGGTATCGTGGGCAAGCGGAAGGCTGATCCGTACGGCTCTGAGACGCCCTGGTACAAGGTAAAGAATCCCGCCTACACGCAGGCGGAGGGGCGGAGAGAACTGTTCGAACGCAACCGCTGAGGTAACCAGCCCCTGAGAGGAAAAGCGCGAGTACAGTCTCTCATGTGATGATCTTGCAGCCAATCTCGCTCTTTGTTACCGTGGGTATGCAGGCCCCCTGAGCGAAGAGAGGACAACGGCCCGGAATAGCGAAACCGGGCCGTTCGCTTAGGCGGCCTACCGCTTCGACGCTAGCAACGGGTTGGCTATCGTCCCCTGGGTGTAGCAGCCGCCAGTCAATAGTTGATCTTTGCGAACGTAGCGCTGGCTGGCTACTGGGGCTTGGGGATTGCGTTGTTTCAGGGTTTGGATGGGCGGTGAGCTTCGGCTTGGATCATCCTTGGCAGAAGTAGACGGTCCCGCTTGTCAAAGTCGGGATCTTCAAGCTTGGAGATGAGTGGGAACCCAGGCACCGAGCCGCGCCAGCAAGGCAGCACCTTTGAAGGGCTTCAATATGAGCCTCGTACTTCGGATGTCCTCGGGAAGTTCCCATTCCACCTCAGACGCATAGCCTGTCATGTAGAGGACCGGGATTTCGGGCCGGGACCGCTCTATGCGTCTGCCGAGCTCAGCACCGCCCAGGTGAGGCATCCGGACATCAGTCAATACTAGGGCGACCTGCAATGGCGGTGAGCCCTGCAGCAACTCCCAAGCGGCCTGGCCATCGGGCGCTGTAAGAACTTGATAGCCATTTTCCGTTAGTAACCTCGAGACCACCCGGAGGATGATGGGGTCATCGTCAACCACAAGGATCGCTGCTTGCTCGGGCATGGCCGCTTCACTCCGGATCTGCGAGAGTCAGGGCGCCCGCGAGCGATCCTGTGCTGAGGAAAAAGGAAAAACGCATTGGCCTGGTCAGTCTCCAATCGCCTCCAGATGCTGGCCTTCGAGGCAGAGCAGGCCCACCTTCCTCGTTCACTCATCTCTGCCCTCTGGGATGCCTGGACGAGCTGAGGGTAGGGACATACGGGCCGACTCTGGCAGGACGACAGCCGGGGCCAAAGCGCCGTGCCCCGGCTGGGTCGTTCTTCTCAATGCGGCTTACGGTGTGGTCGAGGGCGGGTTATTCGGGTTGTTGTTATGCTGCCCGCCACCACCACCACAGTTACCCGAGTTGCCTGCGCAGGCGAATGACGGCTTAGTGTCATCCGGTCCCATGAGTGAGTTCGCCGAGCTGGAACAGCCGGCGAGACTGAGCGCCAAGAGCGCCCCCAGGGGGAGAAGCGTCCGCATGGGCTTGTCTCCTTCTATTGTCAAATGGGACGACAGGGCCACAGGTGCCACGACAACCTGCGGTAAGACTACCTATGTAGGTGTGTACACGAACTGTCAATAGTGATTGACCCTCCTTTGCACCGTCTAGCTCCCCCGCTTAGCTCCATTGGGGTTATGACGAAATCTCTGCTGAAGCCGAGCTGCGCAGCCTGGAGAAGGCCTCAAGCACATCGTGCTACCGTCCAATCCTCAGGATGATCTTCTGCGCTCGCAGATTATGGGGAATGGAAGCTCGAGCGTCCTCGCTTCTGCATGATGCGCTGAACCGCCGCGCTGAGGTCGTCGAGGTGGAAGGGCTTAGTAAGTATGGGACGGTCAAGTTCTAGGTCGGACCGATAGGCCGACATATAAATGATCTCCGGAGGCTTAGGCAACGCTGCGAGGCGGTGGGCGAGCTGGTAGCCATCGAGGCGGGGCATCAGCAGATCGCAGAGCACGAGGTGGACTTCTATCCCAGACTGCTCCAACACCGTCAGGGCTTCGTCTCCATTGGCTGCAGCCAGAACGCGAAAACCTGCCTGCTCCACCCCTCGCGCTATGATGCTCCGAACACCGTCGTCATCGTCGACCACCAATACCGTGAGCTTGAGGAGTTGGGGGGTGGGGGTATTCATGGTACACCTTCTCTGTGCTGGGAGGCGGCATAAGGATCAGCGTTTTAGAGGTCAATAGAAAAAACCGATTACGGCTCACTGAAGACTCCTCTCAGATCGAGGGTCCCAACCGATCGCAAGATGGATCTAGTTCATGAAAGAACCGTGAAAGAACTGTGAATGGTCGCGAATGCCGGGAGACGTACGAAGCGGGAATGGCTGGTCAACAGTCCAAGGTACTCCTTAGGTGGCAGCCGCAGCGGCCGTCAGGAGGTAGGTGTTCGCATGAACCTAGGGCGCCATAATGTGCACGGCGAGCGGCCCGGTTCATTTCAAACGCTAGCGCCCATCCGTTAGGATTTCGAGACCTACGGTATCTCCCTTCTGGCTCACGAGTAAATAGTCTCTCGGGTGCGCTCGCATAGCGTCAGCCACCTTCAGTCGGTCGAGCAGTGCCAACAGCTCCGCCTCGGTGTAGTACTCGATCACAAAGCGCGCGATCCGTAATGTGTGTCGCTCGGCGCCTTCCTGACGCCAGCCGTATGTCTCGCGTTTCGAGTCATAATGGGTGCGGTGAACCTCGAATCCTCGGCTCTTCATCCACTGCCGAACACGGGCGTCTTTCTCGAACGGAGGCTTCCAGCTCATCTCCTCCTCCGCTTGGTGCGGCGCGTCACTCATCGCGAGCCCTCCACCTCCGTCATCCAGATGTCGCTCTGCTCGTCGCCGACCGTGAAGTAGAATCGTCTCCCGTGCACCCGGCCCTGAGTACTCGGGTCACTCCTGGCGTGTCATCTGCCACGTCCCGGTCGCATTGACGGTCGGGCCGAAGGGTGGCGCAAGTTGCCCGGTGCAAGTAACCGTGCCCGAGGCACCGGTCGGGGGATTCTCGACCAAGCTACCTTGGTACACACACGTGACATCACCTGGCTTCGTGAATCTGATTGTGGTACTCTGGACGTTGCCGTCGTTGATCTCGAACGTTCCGGAGTTGTCGATCGGCTCCCCCATCTCAAGGCAGTCACCGGTCTGGTCGGAGGTCCCGCTGAAAGTGACACCGGCCTGCGTGAGTGCGAACGTGGCTGTGTCTGTACAGATGAGAACAATCGCCGGCTCTGACAAGGTCTCACTGAACGTCCACTCGCCGCCGACGTCCAGCACGGTGACGGTGATCGTAGCTGTCGCGCTCTTTTCCTCGGCACTGGCCGTGATCGTAGCCGTGCCGGGCCCCACCCCGGTCACAATCCCTGAGAAGTTCACCGTGGCGACCGCCGCCGCGTCGCTCGACCAGGTCACCGCGCGATTACTCAGCGGATTGCTTGCCGCGTCCTTGACCATAGCAGTGAGCTGGAGGTTCTCGCCGTTGAGGATGGCAGCCGAGGGTGGGATCACTTCGAGCAATCCGATCGGTGTCTGAACTGTGATGGCGGCAGTACCGCTCTTGCTCTCACTCACCGCCGTGATAACGGCCTCGCCTCGGCCACCCCCGTCACAAGCCCCGCCTCGGAGACCGTGGCGACGGCCGCATCGCTCGTGCTCCAGGTTACACTCCGGTCAGCCAAGGTGGTGCCGGCGGCGTCCTTAGGGGTGGCGGCGAGTTGCACCGTGCCGGCTGGAGCAATCGTAGCTTCCGGAGGACTGATCTGAACGTTTGCCACGGCTATCGGGCCGGTTCCGACATCGCTGTCGCCGCCGCAGGAAAGGCCGACGACGGTGGCAAGAGCCAGCATGACAGTCAGGCGCACGCGTTGAGCTAACATGGTTGTCATAGAACAGCTCCTGGATTTACTACTGCTGGACTGTGGCACTTTACTGCTATTGCTGGCGCTCGTAGCTGCCGATATCACGGGCCGCCCCCTGCGGGTGCAGCACCCCGCGCTGGTCGGTCGCCGGGCAATCCGGCGTTCAAGAGCACCGATCAGCAAGTTTCGTATGTTATCCTCCTATCCTTCGCCAGTGTGCCCCTACTCTCGTACGGTTAGGGTAGGAAAGGCTCGTCATCCGCGCGTCACCCGAACGTCACCCGCAGTTGACGCCCGCCTGCCGGATCTCCTAGGGCAGGGCGGAGAGGTTTGGGGAGCTGCTCCACCACAGCGCGGAAGTCCGATTCTTCAAAAAATCCCCTCCGCGCATTATGAGGGTCGGGGGGTCGAGATGGAGGGACGAGTGGACGGAGGCAGGCGACGCGACTCCACGGCCAGATTGAAGGCACGGCGAAGTGCCGCTAGTTCCTTGTTCACCGTGGCCCGCGCTGCTCCTGCCTCTAGTCGTTCCCGTTCATAGGCAGTGATGCGATCAGATGTAATAGCGAGCGTTCGGCACGCACCGAAGAACGCCTCGAGGTTCGCGAGGCTTCCTTAAAGCGTAGCGAGCGAACGACGGCCGCGGACCCGGTAGTCGTCGCGAATCATGTCAGCCAGATCGGTGAACGTGATCCGCTGGGTACCCGGGGCAGTGAGGATCCCCACCGATAATTCGGCTTGCCGCCTTGCGAGCAGCTTCTCGGCTTCCCGCTGGCTGGTCGAGTGGGAGCTTTCCCGATGCTCTTTTCCATTCACCCAGTAACGCAGCCACCAGAGTTGGCCACGCTGCCAGAGAAACCCAAACTCCCGGCGCTCAACGCTGGTCTCGGTTGTCATTGTATCAGTCCTCTAGCCGTTCGTACGGCTTAAGTACGTTCAACTCCCGCCCGAGCTTGTCGATAGATACGCCGTCCTGGATTAGAGCATTCCGGGTGAAGTCCACGAGGTAATATTCGCCCGTATTCGCCCCCCGCTTTCCCCGCAGTGCCTCGTTTCGATTTCGGAGATGTCGATTAATGCGTTGGACAAGCGCCCGCTTGGTGATTGGAACTTTCTCGTCCTTCTGCTTCGTGCCCATACTCGCCTCGGTTAGAGTAGATACCCAAAGATAAGCACATGAGCACATAAGTAAATGAGCAGCAGCTGTGAGCCGGGTCTAACGGCGTATCGGGGTAGCTCGAACAACGCCCTCGTTGGCTCATTTTTCATCTTCTCCCGCTCCACTACCTCACCGCTTCATCACCACCCCGTAGCCTCATCGGCGCGTACCAAGACAAGGGCCTTGAGCCTTTTCACGCAGTTTTCCTCGTTCTACAAGTATGATGTAGCTAGTCAACGTCAGAATGTCGCCTTTCGGGCCTCGTGCCACGCCTGGAACTCGCTCCGGCATCCCCACTGGCATGGAGGCCCGATGTCCAAAGGTGGGTACCTCGGTCACGCCGCGCTCGCGGTAGCCAGCAGCATTGTGTTGGCAGCTTGTTCCTCAGACACACCCACCGGCCCCCCGACAGCGTCGCAGAGCCTGATGCAGGCGGCCCCCACTATCGCTCTCTCAGTCGGACAGGGTTCGAACTCGCCATCCCTGCCTGGTGTGATGGTCGAACTATGGTTCGTGGCTTCTGCTGGTACTCCAGTGGATACTTGTCCATCAGCAACACTGGGGGTGGGACTCTCAACTGGACATCCACCAAGAGCGCTACCTGGATCAAGAAATCGCCGAGATATGGCACCGCCCCCTCTACCATGAAGGTGTGGGTAGATGGCACAGGCCTGGCTGCCGGCACCTACTATGGCAAGATCAAGGTGTGGGCCACGGGGGCGACGAACAGCCCACAGACGGTGTATATAACAATGCATAAAAGGTATTAGCGCGCTTCTACAGGGCGGAGCTGATGGCGCTTCCTGCGAAACGCCACTCCGTCCTGCCCGACTTCTAAAGGCTGATTCCTATGCCGCCCCCGAACAAAGAAAAGGTGTCGCATGAATGCCCCCGCCCTTCAGCTACTGCCGCTCACAGTGTTGGTGGTCGACGATGATGACGGTGTTCGCGGCATCATGGCGCGAAAGGTCGAGCAAGCCGGATATCGCGTCCTGACTGCGGGGAATGGCCTAGAAGCATTGACGGTGCTCGAGCAGTCTGGCATGGAGGTCCACCTCGTGGTCTGCGATCTGCTGATGCCCCAGCTCGATGGCTATGAACTCGCCGACCGTCTGGCGGCATTACCTAACGCTCCGGAGGTCATTTTTATGTCAGCCTTTCGCTCCGACCTAGAATTTGACCGTCCAATACTTACTAAGCCCTTCAAGCTCGACGATCTCACCGTGGCGGTTCGGCGCATCTTGCAGAAGCGATTCGAGACCTGCACCAGAGAGCGTTTGAACGCTTGAGCACGAAGGTCTCTTGCCTCCGCGCGAGAGCCGCTTCGCGCGCCCTCGGATGCCCACAAATGGCCTTTCGAGATAGACGATCCGGCCACTAACCAGTGAAGCCCGATCTACCCTGCAAAGGTCGAATTTCTTCGCGCCATCTGCGGTGGAGAGAGGTCAATTGTCATACAATGCCTAGAGGGACTTGCATCGCTCTGTCACATCAGGTCAGCCTGATACCCAGTGCCATCGATCTTCAAGAGCCCTGGCCAGATCATCGGGCACGGGAACAACTAGCACCCTCACGGCACCTGCGACCTTTATTTCCTCTGATGGAAAGGGCGGTGCTCCGGCCTCCATTAAGCTCTCTCGGAGATACTGGGTGAGCGTGTCCTGAGCGAACCGGAGGAGATTGTCGTTGACCGAGGCATAAGCCTGGCATCCCGGGAGGTCGGGGAAGACGATGAGAGTGTGCGTACCCTCATCCGTCAGAATTGCGGGATAGTTCATACTCCGATCCTCATGTTGTTGCCTAAACCGACCGCGCATCAGCTGCGGCGACTCCGCAGCATTGTGCCGAATACGAGAATCTAGCGAATCAAGGCTGTCGAGCGCTGTCCAGATCGCTATGATGAGTGAGCGGGGCAGGTGAGCCAGCTCGGCCTCGAAGCTCAGCATCTGCAGCGATCCGACGCCGATCAGTCAGCTTAGTGATTAGGTGCAGGCACCTAACAGAATCTGCCAGCCACTCTAAACCAATTGTGAAATCCGAAGCGGAGGATAGTTAAGGATTCCTTCACGGCCGGTTCACACCCGTTTCGGCCCTCCGGCTGCATTCTGTTGCACCGACTTTCGCACTCGGGCCATTACGTCCGAACTGTCGGGCTTAGCCTCGGAGGGCCTTATGAAAAATCGTCCACTACTACACATCCTGCTGGGGCTGAGCTGGCTTACACTGGCCTCCTGCGCTTCAGATCGATTGTATGCGCGCAGGTCCATCCCCGACGCTCCGGATTTCGAGGCGGGTCTTGGAGGACTACCCAGCTTTCGCGGTGGTCTATCACTTGGACCAGCTCAAAGTCGCCAGGCGATGCGGGCACGTCCGGAAGCGCATCTAGTTGTCGGCACGATCACTCGCGGGATCGGTTTTGCTGCCTCGTCAACGCCCGCATTCCCAAACACTTCTCGAAACGAGGCTGGCATCGCTCGACTTACGACGCTCGACTCCTACTGCGGCGACACCGACCAGCTGATCTCTTCGCCTGACTTGACCGGAAATATTTCGCTCACCTGCGTCTCACCCGACCCACGAACCGGCTTTGCCTGGAAACGCACCCACGCTGCTCCGGCCGTTATCCCCGTTTGCAGTGCGAATGACCCCGTTTCTCCTGCGGGTACCCGGCCCAGCGGGATGGTACGCCCATCGTTCCTGGTGACGGATACGTCCATGTCGAGTGACGATCGGTTCTCAATCTTTGCCCGCGTCTGGTCTGAGGGGGCCACACTGCCAGTGTTGCCGCTATGACAAGCGCTGGTAAGCAGCAGAACGAGCAGGGGAACGCGAAGAAGGGCACGCATATGTCACTCCCGGTAACGGGTATCCTTCAACCTTAGTCTGGCGGCACCCCGGTCTCCAGTACATCTCGGCGAGGAGCTTATGACGGCCACCCGCGCAACCACGAATTCTCCCACCTTTACCGTCGAGCGCTGCCGCACCTTCCGCGAGCTGCATCGATCCGGCTGCTTCGTCATCCCCAACCCCTGGGATCTCGGGAGCGCTCGGCTCCTCGTGCAGCTTGGTTTCCCCGCGTTGGCCACCACCAGCTCGGGCTTTGCCTGGTCGCTCGGTCGCCCGGACAATGGTATCTCTCTGCAAGAGGCGCTGGCCCACTTCCGGACGATCGCGGAGAACGTGCCGGTGCCGGTGAACGGCGATTTCGAGGGCGGTTTCGCGGTTGAGCCGGACGAAGTTCAGCAGAATGTGGCAGCGGCGGCCACAACCGGAGTGGCGGGGCTGTCAATCGAAGACTCGACCGGACATCCAGGGCATCCCTTGTACGACTTCTCCCTTGCGGTCGAGAGAATTCGAGCTGCCCGACGAGCTCTCGACCAGATCGCGCCCGAGATCACACTCACTGGCCGCTCGGAAGGGTTCATCGTGGGAAGGCCGGATCTCCGGGAAACTATGCGGCGGCTGACGGCATACGCTGAAGCGGGAGCCGACTGTCTCTACGCTCCGGGCCTCAGGACCAGGGCGGAGATCGAGGCCGTGGTCAAGGCTGTCGCTCCCAAGCCGGTGAATGTGTTGGTCGGCAACGAACTCTCCTCCGTCGCCGAGTTAGCCGCGGTAGGGGCACGCCGGATCAGCGTTGGTGGTGCGCTGGCGCGTGCCGCGTGGGCCGGCTTTCTCGAGGCGGCCCAAGAACTGGCGGAACGGGGAACCTTCACCGGTCTCGCCCGCGCGATTCCGTTCGCAACGATCAACCAGTCGTTCGCTCGACCCAACTGAACCGCCGGTTCAGGGCGGCGTGGCTATTGCATTGCCCACGGCACCCCGCGGCTATGGAGAGCGCATGAAAGTCACCCTGGACCTCGATAAGCTGCGTCGAGAGAAACGCATCACCCAGGAGGAATACACCAAACTTCTTGGATTTGCGGCTGCCGAGACCGGCTCGCTCGCGCTGAACATCGTGCTGGGGTTCGGGGTGATTGCCACGGCGGGAGGCGCCCTCGCGCTCTTGCAATCTGCAGGCGCCTCCATCGTTCTCGGTGTGGTCCTCGGGTTTGCCGGTATCAGCATCAGTGAGCGTCACCCGCGCACCTGGGGGGTGCTGGGTGCCACGCTTCTCCTGGTCGGCGCGCTGCTGACCGGCGGGGGAATCATCTACTCCACCCATGGCAGCCCCGCTGCGTTCCTCGTGGTGACTGCGTTGGCGGCGGTTGCCGGAGTCGCCTCACGAAGCGGTCTCATGGTCTCCATCGCCACCCTGTGTCTGTCCGCCGCCGTGGGAGCAACCACCAGCTACGGTCACGCCAGTTATACCCTGGTCATCGAGCAACCGGGGCTCACCGTGCTTCTGTTCACCTTGGTGAGTTGGGGACTCTACCGGGTCTCTCTGCAGCTCGAGCCCGAGCTGCAGCGGCTGGCCGTGATCGCCTCGAGAACCTCACTGTTTCTGGTCAACTTCGGTTTCTGGGTAGGATCGCTTTGGGGCGACTCGCTAGGGCACACGCGACGCTGGGAAGTCGGGTCGGGGCAAACGATCCCCGATTGGGCGTTCGCTCTGGCGTGGGCGGTCGCCCTGATTGCGACTGGCACCTGGGCCGCACGAGAGAACCGGCGCTGGGTCGTGAACCTGGTCGCCGTCTTCGGGGCGATCCACTTCTACACCCAATACTTCGAACGCCTGGGGGCTTCCCCCGGAAGCATTATCGCTGCGGGCCTCGCGGCGATCGCCATCGCCATGATGCTGGTCCGGTATAACCGCGGAAATCTCGGGAGCCCGGGAACTCCAGCGTTCTCCGGCCAGAGCTGAAGAGTTACTCCAGTCCGAAGAGCCAGAGATCGGCCCGATGATTGGTGGCGGTGTAATCTGACAGCGGCTCCGAATGCACCGGGGCGTATGGCTGTACCTCGACGACGAAGCGCTTTCCGTCGGGTGAGATGACCGGGTGGCGGAACAGCACAAAATTACCGCTGAATATCCGATTGGTTCCGGCCGAGAGATCCACGAAAGCGAGATTCCCACCCTCATCCCGCTGCACATAGCCATGCGCGTCTTCGAGTCGGTAAAGGACACTCCCGCCTACTACCGCGACGAGATGGTTGCCTCTGATTTGGGCATCACGAACGATGGTCCCCACTCCAAAATCGTAGACTGTCGTCACCGCGCCGGTTGAAATTACCCGCTGAAATACCCTGCTATCGCCACCCAGGGTGTAATAGATTCGCTGGCCATCCTCGCTCAGTCCCACTGACGACGCGTAGTCCGTGCCCGGAACGACACCCAGCTGGGGAGTGGCGCCGGATAGATCAAGGAGCACCACGTCGAGCCCGGTGTAGAAGGTGTCCGGATAGAAGGTGGATCCCTCGTAGAAGAGCTGCTCGGCCAGATAGACCAGAGTGTCCGCTCCGAGCCACTGCGGTGACCTCAGGCTGGAGTGGATTCTGCCGTTGGGAGCGGTGTACGGCATTGTCCCGATTCGCACGGCACCCCAGGGGTCGCCGGCGTCTCCCAGCATCAAATCAGCGACTCCGCGCTTCTGCCGGCCTATCCAGGACGTGACCTGCTGAAAGAAAATCCGTCCTTCCGGGCTGATCGCCGGTGATTCCATCAGATCGGTAGAGTCGTCGTAAATGGGGTTGAGCCGGCAGTACTTGGTTCGAATTGTTCCACCTTCCGCCGGGAGAACCGTAAGACAGCGGTCGTGATCTCTTCGGTCCTCCTGCTCCGAGGAGTAGATGATTCCCGATCCATCCGTCAGCCAGCTCGGCGTACGATCGTCTCCGATATTGAATGTCAGCCGGTACGGCAGCACCGTGCTGAAGGGAGGCGCGGGCGGATAGGGTTCCGGTTGGAAGGGAGAAGTGTGCTCGCAGGCTGTTCCACTCAGGGCGAAACCAGCCGCGAGCGGCAGCCAGCGGACGCGGAATCGGTGCACGATGAACTTCATGTGCTTGAGTGACGTGTTCGACCGGTCGAAGCGCACAACGAATCCTCTCTCCGGTTGCTCGTCTTACCAAGCGGCTTGGGGTGCCCTAACATCATGGCCATGCAGATCCAGCGTGTCTTAGCCCTAATCGCTATCCTCGGCTGCGGCGAGCTTGGGACGACGGCCCGGCTGCCGGCGGATTTAGAGTCAAGGCTCCAGCGGGAGGGGATCCTCCGAAGAGCCGCTGATCTCACCTTTCGCTATACGGAGGCCCCGGGACGTCGGCGCAGTCGTTGGGAAGACCGGCGCGCGTCAATAGTGGTTACGCCCGCTACGATTTTGATTCACAAGAACGCCAAGATCGGACTGGAGATCACTCCCCGTACCCAGCGCCCAGTCGCGGTCGAACGCAGTGGGAACCGGATTCGAGTCCGGGTGGGAACTGGACGCGCGGAGGAGCTCTGGTCGTTCCAGCCGCCAGACGGCGATTTGACGGCGTGGAGCCGGGACCTCCGGGCCGTCGTGACCCGAGCGAACCAACAGTCTTCACGCACAAGGTAGGGAGTCCACCGATGGCTGTCAGCTGGGTGGTCAAGTCCACGGCGTGCGGCTAGACTGGTATCGGTCGTCGAGAGAGGGATTTGTTTGCCTGGAGGCGTCATGGACGCTCGTGTGGGTCCGCTGGCTATGCTGTACCAGCTCAATACCGACCTTCTCATGAATTGCCTCGAAGGTCTTTCCGACCGGGAGGCTCAAACCCGGCTGGAGGCGGGCGGCAACAGCGTCACGTTCCTGGCGACCCATCTCACCGATAGCCGCCATTTCCTGGTGGCTCGTCTCGAGCATCCACTGACCAACCCTCTAGCCCGATACCTGGCTGACGTTCGCAGCATCGAGGACATCACGGAGTTGCCCTCGCTCGATGAGCTCCGCGCCGAATGGCTCAGGATCAGTGCCCACCTGCAAACCGTGTTGGCCAACTTGACCGGAGACGAGTTGGCCGAGTCCAACATCCATCGCTTTCCGGTAGAGGACACCGGCCGGCTTGGCATGATCGCCTTTCTCGTGCAGCACGACTCCTACCACTTGGGGCAGGTTGCCTTCCTGCGCCGCCAGTTGGGTAAGCCGCCGATGTCGTATGCCCGAAACGTCGGGCTGACGCCCGCTACTCGCTGATGTCCCGGATCTGGTTCGGATTGATGCTCCTCGCGTGGGTGGCGTCGAAGACCAGCGGGAGAGTCCGCTGAGCTCGCTCGCTCTCGCGCTGCTCCTTGCCGTACTCCGCGGTTTTCCGGGGGGCACCCCGCTCGACTCGATCACCGCATACATCGAGTCCGAGCTGGTGCGTCAGCACATTCCGGGGGTCTCGGTCGGCATCTTGAGGGGTGACAGCGTATTGCTCGCGCGGGGATTCGGGTT